>CAYTCW010000139.1:0-11222 GCA_964436235.1 uncultured bacterium | reverse complement strand
CCCCCCTTCAAAAACTAATTAAAGCTATGATTTTTATTTCCAGGATTTGATCCAGGGAATTGAAACGTTAACCGGGACGGCTTTAGGCGAGTGATTTGTTTCGATGAATACGACTATAGCGCCGGGGAATACTTCTTTAAACAGGTTGACATTTTTCGGTTCGTTATCGAAAGAGGCGACGACTTTTCCCATCTTTAAAATATCGGCGGCGGCGGTTCTTTTGTATTCGTCGTCTTTTATTTTCTTTTCGGGTTTGGTTAAAAGTATGCTGTTGGTATCACCTATCGGGAAGCCGTCGTTTTTAAGCGACTGCAGGGTGCCTTTTTCCATATCGGGCGTGTCGCGGCCTGTTAAATATACTATTTTAGCTCCGGCTTTATGAATTTTAACTACGTAATCGACGGCGCCTTCGTAGGGTTTATCTAAAACGACGTATTTATCGGTGAAAAATTTATCGTACCATACTTTTTTCAAATCTTTAAGTACTTTATCGTCGGTGACGCCGATATTTTTAAGCGTATCGTCGAGCGAATAGGCGAGATTTTCATCTTTCATTGTTTTAACGGCCGCGCAGAATTCGGGATATTTTTCGGTAACCGTAGCGGCGAATTCTTCGATTATGGCGCGGTTGCGCGGAGCATTGTTATATAGAGTGGAATCCAGGTCGAATACGACTACTGGAAGCTCTTTTTCCGATACAGCCTTTTCGCATGCTTTTAAAGTATCATCGAGTAATTCGGGTTTATATACGGGCGCGCTGCCGTCGGATGTAACTGCCGCGAATGCCGGCGTGAAGCTGAGAGCTAATGACAAAGTAAAAATTATAAAAACCGTTAAGAATAATTTCATAATACCCTCCATTATATTTTTAGAATATTATATCAAATTTAGATAATTATATCAATCGCAGCGATAAAAAAGCATTAAAAAAAGATAAAAAGATAAAAGGCTATAAAATTAAATAAAATAGACCGTAAAAATTAAAGTAAGTCAATATCTTGCCGATATATGTTTTGTATAAAAAAATGTATGCAGCATGACTTATTACTAAGTTGAAGATCTTAATGTGCCATCGTAAGAGTATGTAAAATTTAAATTGTATGGAGGATGGTAAATATGACGAATCCAAATTATGTTTTAGCTTTAGGTAATTTATATAACACGAAACAGATGAATATGACAGGCATCCCGAGCGATAAAGTTGATTTATTGATTAAAGCGGTTTTGCGCGAGATGTATAATTCCGCTGAGTAATCGAAGGAGTTGTTGCAATTGTTGAATGAACGCCCCGGCCAGAAGACCGCTCACCAGGTAATGCGCGATATACTTTTAGCGCGCCTGCGCGAATCGTGGAATAATGCTGAAATTAAAGCCGACAGGCTTAAATAATAAAATTATTAACGGTGTAAAAATAATCTGATAAAAAATTTGAAATTAAAAATAAGGCAAGATTAAGATAAAATAAAATAAGATGAAATGAAATAATTAACGCAGTTAAATTTACTTAATGAGCTTCAGGTTTAAGTAAAATCAGAGTATGAATTGAGAATCCGAGAATAGTGAAGTTAAATAAAAATTAGAAGCATTATTAAGTGTAGTTAACCGGTTAATAGATAAAAAAGAAAAAGAGACGCCCTGATTATGAAGCGTCTCTTTTTTTATTTTAAGATTTATAAGGCTTTATTATTTGCCCCACTGGTAGCTATCGTCGTGTTTAATGGTTTTATAGGCGAACTGTTTATAAAACATGGTTACATGTTTATTTTTACCGTTCATATTTAAAGCGGTAAGTTCGATAGTAACGATTGGATTGAACAATATTTTGCGTTTTTTACCGAAGCCGAGGTAGTCGTTTGTTTTAACGGTTACTTTATCGAGCAGGCCCGTGAAATTGCGGGCGATGGTTTTAAACATGGTGTTATGGTAGCCATAAGGGGTTTTGAGCATACCTTCGAGAATTTCTTCGATAGGTTCGAATTCGTTTTTAACCGATGCTTCAGCCGCTTTATTAACGCCGTAGGTAACTGAATTAACCGATACGCTGACTTTAAGCGATAACTTTCTTAACGGTTTTGCATTGTAGTTTTCGCGGAGTTTTTTAATGAAATAGGTCTTTGAAGGATCTACTTTAACGAGAATACCGAGTCTTTTTAATACTACGAGCTGGTTAAAGGAACGGTAAACGCTCATTGGAGCGTTATATTTAGCGCAGAGCGCCTCTAAATTTTTAACGTGATCGTTAGGAATAACGCAATAATACTGGCTTACTTTAGCGTCGATAGGGGCTGACGGATCGTCGGGAACCGGGACTGAAGGAGCAGAAGGTTCGCCGCCGGGGAGTTGATC
The DNA here is from genome assembly GCA_964436235.1 of uncultured bacterium. Taxonomy (GTDB): domain Bacteria; phylum Muiribacteriota; class UBA9980; order UBA9980; family UBA9980; genus UBA9980. Next base: position 8,876 of record CAYTCW010000139.1, on the reverse strand, counting down.
GCCGGGAAGCGGTTCGTCTTCGGGCGCGTCTGCACGGGCTGTGAGCGCTGCTGCTTTTTGGAGCTGAGCTTCGTCTTTTGATTTAGCGAAAACGGAATTAACGGTGATTAGCATAGATAAGATAACGATAGCGATTATGATTTTCTTCATTAAAGATTACCTCCGCTTGATTTAAAATATTAAATGCCCTTTTTAATATGGTTGTTATTACAAAGAATTATCGAGGGCCATTTCATTTGATGAGTTAATTATAAACGAAAATATTTAAATTGTAAAGAGCGTATTTGATGTTTTTATAAAATTTAAATAAAGTGAAATATTAATGGATACGTAGTAGATGCATAAAAAAATACATAATAATAATATAAATGCTTGTCAAATAATGGATAATATTGTAGAATGCCTTTTGTCATTTATTAAGCGTGACGGTCGTCTATGGAATATGAAGAGCTAACGCCAGCCTTTAATAACCGCGGTTTATTTTATGAGGAAACGAGCATAGTTATGATTTCATCAAAGAGTCACGGGGTGCAAAAGCCATATTCGTTTTTATTAATATTCTGGCCTGTGCTTATCCTGTTTTTGTTTATTTTCAGTTCCGCCGGCTGCCGCTCGGACGGCACAAGCGATCATTTCTTCGGCGACGGTACGCCCGCGGAAGAAAAACCGCCGCTGCCATCATGGAAAATGGCCGGCGATATAGATTTCATGTTCAAAGCGGGCCGCGCGCCCATTTTAGATTTTAATTATTTAGTGCCGCATATGGCATTTATAAATGACGACAATTTTTCAAAAGTGAGCGTCGGGCGTTTCGACGGTTTTTTGTGGCGGCCGGTCAATAGCGGCGGCGCGAGTTTTTCGGCTGCGTCATATCATTCATTCGTGATATATAAAAACACGCTTTACTGCGCCTATACGGAATCTTCCATGGAAGATAAAGTCAGCGTTACCGGTTTTATAAACGGTTCGTGGGAATATATCGGCGCCGCCGGATTCACTCATAAAAAAGCCAATTATCTCGATTTTAAGATTTCTGATCATACAAACGATAAATTTTATGTCGCTTATTGTAACGGCGATAATTTAGACAGGCCCTACGCTTTTATGCGCTATGGCACCGATTGGAAGCAGCTTGGCGCCGCGGCCATATCGAGCGCGCAGGCTAAGGAGATCAAGCTCGCCGTTTTAGACGATACGCCCTATGCCGCATATATTGAAAAAACTGCGGTTAATAGAATCAGCGCGGTTAAATTCAATAAAACCTTAGATATATGGGAGCATATCGGCGGACAGGCTTTTTCGTCCGAAAACGCTTCTTATCTTAATTTGCGAGCGATCGGCGGCAGCCTCTACATTGCTTATTGCGACGGCATGGCTAATTCGCGGGTTAAAGTATCGGTTTACGACGGCGCCGCGTGGAAAAATATATCCGGCGAAGGCGTTTCGGACGGACCTGCCTCAGACTGCGCTCTTGCTGATTACAACGGTGTTTTATATATCGCCTTCCGCGACTTTACCAATGAAAAGCGCGTAACGGTGATGAGCAACGAAGGCGGTAAATGGGGCGTTATCGGCCGGCGCGATTTCAGCTCGGACGATATTGGCGACATATCGCTTTCAATTTGCCAAAAAGTGCCATACTTAGCTTATCGCGACAAAAAAAATTCAGATAAGATAATGGTGTGGAAATACGAATAAATGCCGTGGCGGCGTAATTGATAACGAATTTATTTTTTGAGTACGGCCGGCTGCGGCGGATTGCGAAATCCGCCGCAGCCGGTTATTTTATTGTTATTCCCAGTAATTATTCAGCCAGTCGCTTACCTGATTTAGAGCTTTTATATTGCTGAAAAGTTCGCCATGGTTCAAATCGGCAAAAATAACGGAAGCGTCCGGAGTATTTTTGTGATATTCAGACATTTTATCAAGATTTTTCTGCGTAGTGCTTCCGGCGCTGTAATCAGCCACTATGCCATCTATTTCGTACACGAGCGTTTTTTTCGAATTAGCGACGGCATTTTTATACATGTAATTAAAGATCTTGCCGGCCGGAATTATACCCGACATTTTATAGTTTGAATAAGTCTTTCCGGTCATCGAATAAACGCGCAGGGTTTTATATTCGGGGCCCACGCCGCCATTTTTCGAAAAATCGTTAAGGTCTCTTAAAAATACTGTATATGGTTCGAGCTGATCAACGCTGGTAAGCAGGTCATAAACACAGTTAATCGTGTCTATTCCGAGTATGTATGCCATCATATCGAAGAATTTAAAACCTGAAAGCGTTACTAACGGAACGCCTTCATGCGGTCCGCCGAGCGCCACGTAATGTTTGACCATGCTGAGGCGGTTGGGCACTTTTTCGGCGTTCTGCGTAGTCATGGCGTAGCGCGCAACGAGATTTCCCATGCTGTGGGCGAATATATCGACCTGCGCGGCCTGGGCGACTAAAGGATAGGTCATGGAGGCCATTTTAGCGCCGAGCTCGGCAATGCGCGCGTTGGAAGAATATTCGAAGCCTATTATATAATCGTAATACAGCGCGCCGCTTTTTTTGAAAGTGGCCAGAAAATTGCCCATAGCCTGCGATTGGTCTAAATTACTCGTTATTCCGTGAACTACGACGGCGACTCTTTTACCGGCGAGGGCGGGGATCGGCGATGAATCGAATTTATTTCGTGTCCGGTTGTAAAGTTTAACCGAAGCGACTATCGCCGGCGATGAATCCTGCTGAGGCTTAAGGTTGGCCGTGAATAATTTAAGATCGAGTTTGCCGGAAACATCTTCCATGAGAGTTAATATTTCCATGGTATCGATAAGCCCTATCAGCGTGTTGGATACCGTGTCGGTAGAATAATCGACGGGGATAAAAAGACCGTTGCGGTTCATGGCTATAAAAAGCGGCGGGTGGTTTTCGTCGTAAACGCCGTGGTAAGGAAGCCGCACGCGGATCTCTCTCGCCGCTTGTGAATTGGCCGTCCGGCCTATGCCGTCAAGTGAGGCTGGATCGAGCGAAATATTGACTCCGTTCGGCGAGTAATGAAATCCGTTTTTTTGAACGTCGGAATGCTGGGCGTCCAATACTTCCAGACCGACCTGCGATTGTTGATAAAATGTGGAAGGTGTTATATCTACGGCAACTTTGTGAGCTGGAGAGCTAAAAGAGCCTCCCGTGGCGCCTATCGCTTTTGCATCGCTATATACGACTTTAGCGGGCGACGCGCTGTCGCTTCCGCCGCCGGAACAACCGTTAAATAAAAGAGCGGCCGTTAATAAAGTTATTAAAATGACGGCCGGGATGAACTTAAATTCCAATTTTAATTTTTTGGCGGGCATAAAAATTCCTCCATTTAAATTTTAAATATAGCGGCAATAACGAATAATCTATCTTTTTTATTAATTTTTGTTGTTGACCGCAGATTAAAATAAAATTTCGGCGGCACAGGATTAAGGCTATCAAAATCAAAGTCGTTTGTCAAACATAATTTTATTTAATTTGATGCGTTGTACCTAAACTAAAATCCGTACATTTCGACTTGAGTATATGTGGACATTTTAACTTTAATATGGCGGATAATTTAAGTTAAATCTTAGAAAGCGGGCGATTTAATAACCGGGGATTCAAATTGACTTTTTAATTTGATTATGCTACAATGGCTTATTATTTTTTATAAAAATTTTTGTAATCCTGATGTATTAGCTCGTCTAAGAAATATTGTGTATAAAAAAGGAGAAATTATGTATTTTGCTAACCCTGTTTTAAAGGCTTTTTCCATTGATAAAATCGTTATCATTACTTTCGCGTTGTTTTTACTGACCGCCGCTCACATCGTGCCCGCATTTGCTGCTGAAGACCAGATTTTATCGCTTAAACAGGGTTTTAATTTCGTCAGTTTTACGCTCAATCCTTCAATCACTCCCGTGCAGTTAAAAGAAAACTATCCGCTCACGATAGAAGATATATATTTGTTCAGCGCAGCAGCCGGCTCTTTTTTAAGCCTGTCGGAAGGCAGCCTGACTTCGCTCGCAGCAGGAAAAGGCTATATCGTTAAATCCTCGGCAGCGGCTTCTATAACCGTTTCCGGCACGGCCGTGACCGTCGTGGCCGATTCATCTTTAAAGACAGGGTTTAATTTGATCGGAATACCTCCGGCGACCACTGCGGAATCTTTTTCAACCTTAATGCAAAAATATCTTATAATTAAAGGGTTTTATAAATGGAGCGCAGCCGCAGGCACTTTTATTTCGGTAGTAAGAGACGATAGCGGCGCCGCTCAGCAGATAGACGGCGTCGATCCGAAAATCACGGCGGGCGAATCTTATTTTATCAACGTTTACGATAATACCACGCTCGGCTTTTCCGGCGGCGCGCTCGGCCTCGCAGGCGGCGTTAGCCCGCTCAAACCTTCCGCAGTTTCAGTCGTCGCACCTGCCGATATAACGGTAAATGTCGGCACCGGGCTTTCAGCGATAACTTTTCCTGAAACGGTAACGGTGAATATGTCGGATTCTTCGACCGTTTCCAAAAGCGTTACATGGTCTTCAGATTCAACGCCGTCATACGATTCTGCGACTGCCGGAACGTATTTATTTACGGGAGCGCTCAGCGATACTTCATTCGAAGTTTCGTTGAAAGTTATAGTCGTTAGTACGGTCGTGCAGCCTTCAACGGCCGACCTTTATACCGATATAGTAATTCCCGAACTCGCGGCGGCTTCAGGCGGCGTGGTCGCCGGCACGGCTTCGAGTAAATTAGTTTATTACTTTACCGGCACCAAAGCTGAAAGCGATATATAACTTGACGACAGCCTCGTTAAATACGAGCAGGACGTAAGAGGTTATATGCGCGTATCGGGCACCGCGCAGCCGCTTAATTCGGGCTATACCGACCGTTATTACCATTCGACCTGGTTTACCGTTAAAAACGAAGCTAATGAAACAATTGGCACTTATTCGCTGCCGGTCGATTCAAATAACCGCTTCGACGGCTATATTTACTTCAAAGAAACCGGTAAATTGCACATTTACGCCTTCCGTTCTAAAAACGACGTCCTGTACCCGCGCTCGCCGTCTTACGCTACGGTAGCTGAAATGTACAGTACTCTCATTTTTTACGTTAATAACCTCGAAGCTGTTAATCCGTCATACGCGCATCTATTGCCTACCGATAACGTTAATTGCGGCAATAAATATGTTAGAGACTACGCTAAATATATAACTGATGGCCTTTCCACCGACACTGAAAAAGCTAAAAAAATATTCGAATTTTTAGTCAACGGCGATTCCAACGGCAAGTTCGTATATACCGATTATAATAAAATATATCCCGGTTACTTAGATATAAGCTGGAATTCAGTATTTCAGCCGTCGCACTTTATAATGAGAAGAAAAGGCGTATGTAACGACTACGCGGAACTTTTCGCCGCTATGTGCCGCTCGCTCGGAATGCAAGTAAAAAGAAAATCAGGCGATATGCCTTCCGGCGGAGGGCATCAATGGAACCTGATCTATCTTGACGGCAAATGGAACCGCTTGGATGCGACCTGGGCTAATAATAACCCGAATCAATATAAAACTTACGCTGAATTCTATCCCGAATTCGACGCGGTAACTTTTAATACCGATCATGAAGGTGACTACAGCCTTAATTTAAAAGAAGAATATTAAAAAGCCGGCGCGCAGCCGGTTGAAGCAAAAACGCCGTGCTGCTATAAACCCGCTAATTCAGATAGTTTTTCGATGCTTGGAATGGTTATGGTCTTTTTATCGATTATAATCAAGCCCTGTTTTTTTAATTTAGCGAGCGTCCGCGACAGCGTTTCGGGGATAGTCCCTAATTGGTTGGCGAGCACGTTTTTTTTGATATTAAGCGTTACCACGGCTTTATCCGAAGATGTGCCGGACGGCTTGCGCTCGCTGGCCATGCTTAAAATATATTTGGCGAGCCGCGTGGAAACCTCGTCTAAGGAAAGCTCTTCGATAGTTTTTAAGAAAGCCTTTAACCTCACGCAGAGCGTCGCTATTATATTAAGTGCGAACTGCGGGTCTTTTTTCAGATATTTAAGAAACTCTTCAAACTTGATATATGCCAATTCGCACGGCGACATCGCTTCCGCGTAGGCTGGAAAACGGTTCTGCATGAATATCGCGGCCTCGCCGAACGGGTTGCCGGGGCCGAATATATGAATTATCTGGCTTTTACCGGCGGCGGATATTTTATAGACCTTTATTCTTCCTTCAATAACTATATAAAAACCTTCGGCTTTTTCGCCTTCCGAAAAAACTATCTCGCCGGTTTTTGCTTCGCGCGTCTTTACTATCTTAGAAAAATCTTTGAGGGCCGCCTCGTTCATTCCCATAAAAAGCTGTGAATGCATAAGGCTGTTTAATAATTCTTTTCCGTTTAAATCGCACATTTTAAATATACTCCGATCGATAACGCATTATAAAATATTAATTTCATCGAATATTATAATACACATATCTAAAAAATGCAATAATTTTACCGATAGGGTCTAAAAGGTATTAAAAGAACTACTCTATTAAAAAAAAATACTTTAACTAAAATATAATTGAAGCGGTGTAGAGTTTAAAAGGACAGCCTGAAAAAACAATGAAAAGAAATATTAAAATTTTATTTCCGGCACTCCCTCAATTAACGAGATAATTGTTAAAATTATTTCGTTGAGTTTTTTTTATTTAAAGATTTTTATTAAGTAATTCGTTTTTTTGCCGAAGTTTAATTGACGGTTGAATTAATTGACAATCAGGTATGAATAAAAAAATACGCCGGTAAAAATAGGCCGGCTGAATGAAATTTGTTTTTTTATATATAACTTTATTAATTTTAGAGTCACCGATAAGCATTCAAAGGGATATGTTCGTGAGAAAAAGGAGGTGAAATATTCTTAGTGACACGGATATGATCCTGGTGTTTAAACGGTCTTTAAAAGTAATAAATGCAGGGAAAAGGAGAGCTTGAAAGGCGGTTGAAGTAGAAGCGGATTTAAATCGAAATTAAAGGTAACTTTGGAAGCTTTATTTAAGATTTAAGGTCCTCTTTCACCGAAACCCCGGAAGTGCTAATCTTTACCCGGTGTTTTCAAAATCACTAAGGAGGATTACAATGAAGAAGAGTTTATTAATTTTAGTAGTAACGGTGTTTATGGCCGCATCGATCGGCTCGGCTTTCGCCGGTCCGTTCTCGGATGTTCCAAAAAGCCACTGGGCTTATGAAGCGGTTAACAGTTTAGCGGCGAAAGGCCTTCTCGAAGGTTATGCCGACGGCAAGTTCAAAGGCGCAAAAGCTATGACCAGATATGAAATGGCTTTAATGGTAGCCCGTTTAATCGACAAAAAATTCGGCGGCGCGGATTTTGATACCCTTCAGAAACTCACCGTTGAATTCGCTGACGAACTCGCGCTCCTCGGCGTTAAAGTTCAGGCCCTCGAAGAAGAAGTTAAAGTCGTACGCAACGACGTTGACGTTTTAAAATCAGACGTTGACATGCTTAAAAAAGGCGGCCTCGGCAAAATTAAACTGACACTCGAAGATCGTATCAGATTCGAAGACAATAAATACAAAAGCTTGAATGCCGGCGTAGCAGACCGCGGCAACTCAAGATTCGTAAACAGGCTTCGTATGAATATCAAAGGTAATATCGACGATAACGTAACGACATTCATTTCGTTACAGGATTCGACGATACACGGTCTGGGCGCGCAGAATAACCCCGTAAACGGCGGCAACAACGTTACCACCGGCGACACCAACCGCGACCTCTATCTTGGTTATATCGACATTAAAAACTTCGGCGGCGAAATCGTTGACAACATGAGAATCGGCCGTATGACGCTTACAATCGGTAAAGCTTTTATCTTCGATAACGAAGTCGATGGTATTATGCTTAAAAAACATTATCGCGGCACGCACTTCAGCTTAGGCGGCTTCGATACGAGAGGTTTAGTTCCTGTAGCCGGCGCGGCTGCTTCAGCTAACGACGGTCTCGACGCGAAGTTATTCACCGTTGACCATTCATGGAACCACGTATCGGCTGGCGCATATTATATGAGCAAGACCAACGCTTTCGCAAGAGTAAGCGGCACCGGCATGGCTTATAATACAATGAACGTAGCCGGCCTTACCTTAGATGGCAAAATCGGCAAGAGCGTAGTAGCTTTCATGGAATATGCAGACCAGAGCCCTTCGAAAGATAAAGACCTCTATGCAGCTAATCCTTTCGCTTTAGCAGCAGCTAAATGGAAAGGCAAAGGTTTCAAACTCGGCGCTGAATGGACAGTAAATCCTACATGGGACTTAACCTTAATGTATCAGGATCGTGAAAAAGACTTTAGAATACTTTCAGCTAACGACGATTACACCGACCAGCCTTATTCGGACAACGCTCCTTACGTAGCAATGTGCACCAGAAACGGCTTCGGCATCGCCGACAACCACAACAACTCAAAAATAGCCAGCTTCATAGTAGGCTACAAAGCTACCGAAAAATTGAATTTAGACCTGTGGTACGAAGATTTAAAGGGTAAAGAAAAACTCAACGCGGCCGGCACTCTTACCGGTAATTTCGACCAGAACACCACGCAGTTAGTTTCAACTTACCAGTACAAAGAAAACACGGCTTTCAAACTTCGTTACAGAACAACGAAATTTAAAACCGGCGACGCTGATTACGTAGTTCTCGGCGCAGGCAACGGTCCGGCTGATTACGATCAGGTCCGTTTAGACCTCAACGTTAAATTCTAATTAACGCTGTAATTAAATCGATAAAACCGCGCCCGGGCTTAAACCCGGGCCGGCGATAAGAAAAAATCCAATTAACGGAATACGGGACGCGGTTAGATTCGCGGCCCGTATT
>CAYTCW010000138.1:1427-11346 GCA_964436235.1 uncultured bacterium | reverse complement strand
AGGCGGCAGAACCGTCGGCGCAGGCGTAGTTTCAGAAGTTATCGACTAATTTTATAAAAAAGCTTGACAACAAGCTAATTAGTGTGATATGATTAACAGATGTTATTAAATTAAGCCTGAAACGGCGTTAAAAACCGTTTCAGGCTTAAGCGAACTAAAATATAAACCCAAAACACTGCGTCGCACGAAGTTTTAAACTTCACAACTGGCGCAAAAAAAGATAAGACAGGAGAATTAAGATGCGCGAAATTATTACACTCGAATGCACAACCTGCAAAAACAGGAACTATTCAACCACAAAAAACAAACGCAAGACGACCGACCGTCTTGTGTTAAAAAAATATTGCAAATATGACCGCAAGCATACCGACCACAAAGAAGCTAAATAATTAACGCTCTTGCGTTTTTATTACGCGATTTATCTTTGTAATCAAACGGTTTGCGGGCGCATTAACGTCTTATAGTGCAAATATGGGCGTTAGAAAAAGCGTCGCGCGCTCCGGATAAGCGGCACGGAAAGCGGTTATCTTTCGCGAAGGGCTATAGTTCAATGGTAGAATAGCGGTCTCCAAAACCGTTGATGGCGGTTCAAATCCGTCTGGCCCTGTTTCATAGTTTAATAAAAACATAGTTATTATGTTAAAAAGTTTATACGGTGGTGAATTATAACAATGAGTTTAAGCGAATCAATAAAAGGCGGCTACGCAAGATTAAAAGAATTCCTCGGCCTCGAAGTTCCCGCGGAAATGAAAAAGGTCTCCTGGCCTAACAAACAGTCCGTTTACGCTTCCACTAAAGCCGTTATAGTATCGGTTGTAATGATATCCATTTATATAGGCGTAGTTGACCAAATTTTCAACCGCTTATTTGAAGTTATTTTAAAAGTAAAATAGTTTTTTTGCGCGTCCGGGCTTTTTATCAGCGTCCGGAATTGAATTTAATAGAAATGGGGTGCCGCTTTAAAAACAGAAAGCGACTTTTGGTTTGTTGAATATTCAACTTAGTAAAGCTTTTTGAGCGATATTTATGGAAAGATCCTGGTATGTTGTTCACACTTATTCCGGTTCGGAAGATAAAGTAAAAACCAATATCCGTCAGCGTATCGAAAGCATGGGCATGAAGGACCAGATTTTTACTGTCGTCGTTCCGAAAGAAAAAGTCGTTGAAATTAAAGACGGCAAACGCATCGAAGTAGAGCGTAAAGTTTATCCCGGTTATATTTACGTCGAAATGATACTCACCGACGACTCATGGTATGTCGTGCGTAACACTCCCGGCGTTACGGGCTTTATAGGCTTTGGAAATAAGCCGACTCCGCTCACCGAAAAAGACGTTCAGGGCATTATGAAATTGCTCGGATACGGCGAACAGAAACCCGAAGATAAAATCACTTTCAAAGTCGGGCAGAAAGTACGCGTTATCGAAGGTCCTTTCTCGGGCTTCAACGGGACAATCGACAGCATCAGCCCCGAAAAACATCTTGTTAAAATCATGCTCAAGATATTCGGCCGCGATACTTCGGTAGAGCTCGATTTTGCGCAGATCGAAGAAGCGTAAGATTAATTTTTTTTACGCATCTTATACAAAATATTTTTTTCGATCTTAATTTAATTGGCAGCTAATTATTAACACAATAAAAATATCAAACACAACTCGGAAGGAGAATTATCATGGCTAAAAAAGTCGTCGCCTATGTTAAACTGCAATGCCCGGCCGGCAAAGCTAATCCCGCGCCTCCGGTAGGTCCCGCACTCGGCCAGCACGGCGTTAACATCATGGCATTTTGTAAAGAGTTCAACGCCCGCACTTCGGCGCAGGCTGGAACTATTATCCCCGTCGTTATTACGGTTTACGCCGACAAGAGTTTTGATTTCATATGCAAAACTCCGCCTGCAGCGATTTTATTACGCGAAGCGTTAAAACTCGAAAAAGGTTCCGGCGTTCCTAATAAAACAAAAGTCGGCAAAATAACTATGTCGAAGCTCAAAGAAATCGCTAAAAGAAAACTTAACGACCTTAACGCTTACGACGAAGAACAGGGCGCGAAAATCATCGGCGGCACGGCCCGCTCGATGGGTATCGACGTTATCGAAGATTAATTAATTTTATCGTTAATTATCTTGCTTACTGATTCATTAAGGCGCCTCACGCGCGCCGCAATTTGTGGAAGGATTTAATCCGCTATCACCACGAGGAGGTTTACAGTTAAATGGGTAAAAAATTCGAAGCCGCTCAAAAAAAAGTGGAAGCTAACAAGCTTTATAACTATCAGGACGCCATAAAACTCGCTAAAGAAATCGCTTATACCAAATTCGACTCTTCATTCGAAATTGCCTTCAAACTTGGCGTTGACCCGAAACATGCCGATCAGCAGGTTAGAAGCACGGTCGTTCTTCCTCACGGCACCGGTAAAAAAGTTAGAATATTAGTTTTCGCCGCCGGCGAAAAAGCCAAAGAAGCCGAACAGGCCGGCGCTGATTATGTAGGCGCTGACGATTACGCCGAAAAAATCAAAAAAGAAAGCTGGACCGATTTCGACTTCGTAGTGGCTACTCCCGATATGATGAAAATCGTCGGACAGCTCGGTAAAATATTAGGCCCCCGCGGCTTAATGCCTAACCCGAAAACCGGAACGGTCACATTCGATATCGCTAAAACCGTTAAAGAATTAAAAGCCGGCCGTATCGAGTTCCGCACAGAAAAAACCGGTATAATCCACGGACCGTTCGGAAAAACTTCTTTTGACGAACAGAAATTGAACGAAAATTTCAAATCTTTCTACGAAGCCGTAGTCAGAGCTAAACCGACAGGCGCAAAAGGCCAGTATATTAAAACCATAACTATCTCTACTACGATGGGTCCCGGACTGCGCATCAACCCGACTTCGGCAGCTTTATAATCCGGCGCTCAAAAATTTGATTTATAACCCGGTTCTTTATATAAAAACTATTTTATAATTTGTTAAAGACAGCATGGCAGGCTTTTGCCTTTAATCGCTTCCGATATTTTTCGGAGCGGCCGGCCGAAACAGTATAATATTTTTTATGAATATACTTTTTTATGTTGTGTTATGCCATCCGGCGTTACTTTTGTAGCGGCTAAGGCTAATATTAATATAATTTGATATTCTGATAAAATATAACCCCGCGTTGTTTCGGTGTCATATTATCCGTACGGCGCGGGGTTTTTACTTAAATATCCAATCGGCTTAATATAAAATAATACTGAAATTAAAAATCAAAGGAGGTGTACACATTAATGCCAACACCACAAAAAGAGCAAAAAGTTAAATTGATCAAAGAGAAATTAGGACAGGCGCAGGGATTTATTTTAACGGACTTTAAAGGCGTTACGGTTAAAGATATCTCGAATCTTCGCCGTAAATTAAGGGCCGAAAAAGTTGAATATCGCATATTCAAAAACAACCTCGCGCGTATCGCGGTTTCCGAATTCGGATACGCGGCCATCGAAAAGCACATGACCGGCACGACCGCCATAGCTATAGCTTACGGCGATCCTATCGCCCCTCTGAAAGTGCTCCACGAATTTGAAAAGGTTAAAAAAATACCTTTAAAAGCGGGCGTTATCAATGGCGAAATATTCAGCGCCGAACAGCTGACGGTTATGCGCAGCATACCGGCTATGCCTCAATTGCGCTCTATGTTCCTGTCGGTTCTGCAGTCGCCTGCACGCGGTTTCGTTACCGTCGTTTCAGCCGGTGTGAGAGGTTTAGTACAGGTGCTTTCACAGCGCGCGAAGAAAATGGAAGAAGGCAACGCATAATCTCAACGGATACCATGTAAAAGTTTATATCTAAATTTTTATACTTAAAAAAAGTAATATAGTTTAAAAATCAAAAATAATATCAGGAGGAAATAATTACAATGACAAAAGATGAATTAATCCAGGCGCTTGAAAAAATGACCTTACTCGAAGTTAACGATTTAGTAAAAACCCTCGAAGAAAAATGGGGAGTTTCCGCGGCAGCTCCGGTAGCGGTAGCAGCAGCAGCTCCTGCAGCAGCAGCAGTTGAAAAAACTGAATTCGACGTTATCCTTACCGATGCCGGCGCAAATAAAATCAACGTTATCAAAGTTGTTCGCGAAATCACCGGCCTCGGCTTAAAAGACGCGAAAGACTTAGTTGACGGCGCTCCGAAACCCGTAAAAGAAGGAATCGCAAAGAAAGACGCTGAAGACATAAAAGGTAAAATCGAAGCTGCAGGCGGAAAAGTAACACTCCAGTAATTGCTTTTTTGTGGTAAATAAAGCTCGATAATAAATAAAACCCCCGCGGAATTTAATTTCGCGGGGGTTTTTCATTAAGTTATTTTCAAATTTTATTTATTACTAAGTTATTATTTTATTATTTTTTCTTTTCGGTTTCGTCTGCGCCCGTGGCTTCGGAATTATTAACATTTTCTTTGCCTTCGAGCCTTTTAATTATATTTTCGAGTTTTATGCCGGTTAACGATTCTATCGCCGGGGGTAATTGTGATATAACGCCAAGAACGTCGCGCGTAAGTTTAGAAGCTCCGCCTTCGCCGCCGTTGCCCGAATTTATCATAACTATCTTTTCGGTGCGCGATAAAGGTTCGGCTACGGCGCGGGCGAGTTCAGGCAGTTTTTCGACTACCATCTGAACGATAGCCGCGTCGTTATATTTTTGCCATGCCGCCGCTTTTTCGCTCATCGCATCGGCTTCAGACTGGCCTTTCGCCTTTATGATTTCAGCTTCGGTTAAGCCGCGGTTCTTTTCGATTTCGATAGCGGTTGCGCCTTTGGCTTTTTCTACTTCAGCCTCGGCCATACCTTTAGCTTTTTCTACTTCGACTTCGGTCAGGCTTTTAAATTTAGCCGCGCCGGCGAGCATTTCAATTTTCTGCTTTTCCGCTTCGGCGGCTTTAATTACCGTAGCCTCGAATTCCTGCTGTTTTCTTTTAACTTCTTTTTCCTGTATTTCAATCGATTTTTCTTTTTCGACGATCTGCACGTTCATTTCTTCGCGCTTAACTTCCTGCTGCTTGATGTTATATTCAAGATCGTAAGCAAGATCGGTCTGAGCCTTCTTTTTATTTACCGACGCCTGATACTCGGCCTGGTTCATTTCATAGTCGCGGGTCTTTTCGGCGATTCTCGTCTTGGCTTCGATTTTCGCTATTTCTCCGTCGCGCGCTGCTTCGGAAGCTTTTATAGTGGCCGTCATCTGGGCGTTGGCTTCGCCTATGGAAGCGTCCTTTTTAATTTCGGCGATACGCGCTTTACCGAGAGATTCGAGATACTGGTTTTCGTCGGTTATATCGCGCAGCGTGAAGGATACAATACACAAGCCCATGTTGGATAAATCGGGAGCGGAAACCTGCTGGACCTTTATGGCGAACTCGTCGCGGTTTTTATAGATATCTTCGACGGTCATCGTGCCGAGTATGGCGCGTAAGTGGCCTTCGAGCGTCTGATGGGCGATCTTCATAATTTCGATCTGGGTTTTTGACAGAAATTGCTCTGCGGCGGTGCCTATGGATATTTCGTCGGATTTCACTTTAATCTGGGCTACGCCGTCAACTAATACCGGAACGCCGTGCAGCGTTATAACCGGAGGGGTTTTAATATCGAGAGTAATTAATTCCATCGACATAATCTGCGCCTGTTCGATAACCGGAATTACAAACGCGCCGCCGCCATGGACGATTCTATAACCTACTACGGTCACGGACCCGTCAGGATGGATCACCTTGCGCTTGCGGCCCGAAATAATAAGAACTTCGTTAGGACCGACTTTAATATACCTTGACGCCCATATATAAGCGAAAAGGAATATTACCAATAAAACAAAACCGGCCATATAAGCCGCCGTTGTTGACATGGAATTTAAAACTTCCATAAATTGCCCCATCTCCTTTTTTAATATGATTTTTTTATATTAACACCCGTGTTAAAAGCTCCTTATTCCTGAACGTAAAGGTAATTTTTATCTGCCTTAATTATATTGACCCTTCTGTTTTTTTCGATCGCTTTTCCGTCGATGGATCTGGCCATCGATACCTGGCGCCTTCCTTTAGCGGCAAATACTACCTGCCCGATAGGATTTTCATCGTTTATGCCGACCGTGAGCTCACCGCTGATACCTATCATATCGCTTTCTTTAACGTTCGAAGAGCTCTGCACTTCACGAAAAACCATCGCAAAGGCGTAAAAAGTAAGCACGGCTATCATGCATGCGAAAATAACGCCGGCGACTATACCCAGCGCGGCGAAATAATTACCGAAAACCTTCTGCCAGCATATTCCGAAGCCGCCGAAAGAAGTCGCAAATACCGATATCGTCATAGGAGAAAAAAGGGCCGGTCCCGGAAGATTTGAATCGCCCGCATCAGTTTGAGCGTGGGACGCCTCGTGGCCCGCGTGATGAATATCGACGACGCCGTCGCCTGCGTCATGAACTAATTCGTGTGATGAACTTACATCGCCGTGACCGGCATCGGAATCACCTGAAAAAGCTGAAAAAACCGCCGATAAAACGGCAAACCCAAGGCCCAGCACGAAAGAAAAGGTGTATATTGACACTAAATGCGCTTCCAGCATGGCATATCTCCTTTTAATAAGTCTCTTATAATCTCTTGCAACACTAAGAATACCCGAATAATCTTAACATATTTAACTATATATGTCAATCTCGATTTTCATTTTGATTTTCATTTTATCTTGACTGAATAAGTGCTTTCATGTTATAATTTCCGTTATGAATTCCACCGGAAAAAAGAGACTGATTTTACTCGATATCGACGATACTTTATTCCGCTGCGACACTTTCGTGTCGCTTATAAAGTACTACCTGTCAAATAATTTCTTCAAGCTGATCTTTCTGCCGCGCCTGATTTTTTCAGCCGCACTTTTTAAACTCGGAGCGATTACCAATATAACTCTCAAAAAAAACGCGCTGATGATACTTTCCGGCGAAAAACGCGAATCTTTAATTAAATACGCAAACCGGCTCATCGATAAACTATTCGCTAAAAAGCTCAACTTCGCGGTGTCTGAAGCCGTCAGAAAAATGGCCGCAAGCGGACTTTACGATATCATAGTGATATCGGCTTCGCCGTCTTTTTACATCGATTTGATAGGAAGGCGCATTAACGCCGCCCATACGATAGCTACGCACATTAAATTCGATAAAAACGATATTCTTCAAGCCGAACTGATCGGTAAAAACTGCAAGCACGAAGAAAAAATAAACAGGCTTAAACAAATAATAAACTTAAACGATTACGACCTGCAAAATTCATACGCTTTCTCAGACAGCATAACCGACCTGCCGATGTTCGAGCTCGTCGGCCGGCCCGTAGCCGTGACGCCGGATTCTAAACTCCATTCACACGCCGTTCAAAACGACTATCTGATAATAAATTAACAGTTCAGCCGCTTATCTTTGCCGCAACCCGTTTATCCTATTATTTATTACTTTTTACATCGCATAATTTATATCGATAAAACTAAGCCGGATCTATTTTCAGACTATTTGCCTTTTTCGGCAAGCAAAGCCGCGACGCGCGAATGCCCCTGCCTCCGGGCTAGCGATAAAGGAGTATTGCCGTGAAGAGTCACCGCGTTGATATCGGCGCCGGAATCTATTAAAAGTTTAGCAGAATCATAACTGCCCATATAAGCGGCCCAGGTTAGCGCGGTATCGCCATAGCAATCTTTAGCGTTGACATCTGCGCCTTTTTCGATTAATATTTTTAATATATCTACGCTTCCATGTTTTACGGCAAACGCCGCCGGCTTCATTTTTTCATTATTCTCGTGCCCGTAATCAGCTCCTTTTTCAAGCAGCAGCCGCACGATTCCGGTAAAACGACTTTCTATGGCGTAAAACAAAGCCGTATTTCCCGCCTGATCCATTATTTCGGTATCGGCGCCTTTTTCCAATAAAAGTTTTACAACATCGGCATAGCCGCTTTTAGCCGAAACCATAAGCGCCGTGCGCAAAGACGAATCGACGGAATTAAGATTGTACCGGCCGCTGTTTATCGAATCTATAGCGCCTTTCAGGTCGCCGTTTTTAATAAGCTGAAAAATACGGCCGCCGGAAGCCGTTCTTTTAAAATTTTTAACTCTTTTGGCCTGCTCGCCGGCCGTGTATGAAGACTCCGAAGCTTCTTCGTTTTTAGCGATATAAATGCCTATCGCTATCAAAAAAAGCATCATGACAAAACCGTATTTAATTATTGTAATAATCAGCGAAAATAAACCGCCCAGCAAATTTTTATTCTGCCGCTGCGGCGAAGTATATATATAATTATCGTTATCCGGCTTCAAATTTTTATTTTTACTGATGGTTATGGATCCGCCGCCCCGGCCCGCCGAAAGCATCGCCGATATTTTTTTCTGCGAATATAACTCGGCGAGTTCTGCGGCGGCAAGACCGGCGTTATCTTTCAAATGAACGTTTGCTCCGTTTTTAATAAGCGCCGAAGCCGCCTCCGCGTTAGCGTAAGAAATAGCGTAGATAAGCGCACTGTTTTTATTTGCATCGACTCTATCTATGCCTGCGTTTTTACGAATAAGAAACTCGACGATTTCATAAGTGCCTGCCATAGAGGCTATCATTAAAATGGTAACACCGCTTTTATCGGCCCAGTTGACTAAAGACGGATCGGATGATAAGATTTTTTCGAGTCCGGCTTTATCGCCGGATATAGCCGCCGCTATAAGCCTGTCATGGATTAAATCATTATTATTGCTCATAAATCACCTTTAATGAATTTATTACGCTGCCAACCCTTCTACATTCATCGACGCCGGAAGCATATTTACAAGATTAAATTTTTAGCGCCGGATAGCTCATACCATGGACGAAAAAAGCTCATCGACGAGCCAGCCGTTGTCACCGTGAACAAAACTCCATAGTTCGGACGATTCAACCGGCACGTATTCATCGCCTCTAACGACGGAACCGCCGGATTCGTTTATGGTATAGTTTATCATCGAAAATTTAATAAGCGCTTTCATATACCCGGCATCATTACCCGCGCCGCTTTTAATCTCGATTATTTTAACGTCGATAATTTCAATGTTTGTGATAATATCGCGTTCGCCCTTAGCCGTCATATCTTCTAAACGGCGCTGCTGCCCGTAAAAAAAACGGCGGCTCATATATTTTTCGGCGGCCGATAAATCTCTTTCGCTCCAGCAACGTTGCACGAGCTTAAAAACTTCTTTAACGCGCTCGTATAACCTGTACAGATCATGCTCGCCGGTTTCATGAAGTTTCGCGCCGCCTATAGGCGTGCCTGAAAACGCCTGCGAAGACGAAGCGGCAGCGGATGAAACCGAACCATCCGGGCGTGATATGGAAAGAAAATCCGGCCCCGCTGATAAATTAAAAGAAGATGCCGCAGCAGGTAATAAAGAAGAATCAAATTCACTTTTATTTGATGATTTAATTCTTAAATAATGAATAAAACCTATAACTGAAATGATTATAAAGGTGCAGAATAAAACTATTGCCGAAGCCAGATGGGTACGCAGTGAATTGCCGGCGCCCGCGTACGAAGATTTATATCTGGAGACGCCCGATGCTTGCGGCTTAGCGAAGGGCCGCCTTTTAGCCTCCGTCATATCCTTGTAACCATAGCCGAAATCAAGACCGCCGCCGTAATCCGAGGACGAACGGACGGCCTGCGGCGACGAACTGACGCTTTTAGCCTGACGCGCATAGGCGAATTCGGTAAAATAAATGAAAAAAGCGGCAACGGCAAATACCGCGGCCAAAAATGAAAATAAAGTATTTATAAATCGATTTTTTATTTTATACATTACGCAATTTAAATAACTCATATCTACGGATTTGATCGTATAAGTCAACATATCCCTAATTATAACAGATAAGAAACAAAAATACAATTCAAAATTAAAGACTT
>CAYTCW010000138.1:0-1327 GCA_964436235.1 uncultured bacterium | reverse complement strand
CAACAAAGCAAAAGCGTCTCAAGATTCAGAATTTAAAAGCGAAGAATGCCTTCAGGCCGTTAAAGAAAAAACTTCGGCCTCGGCTAAAACTATAAAAAATCATGAAGAAAAAATCCAGTTGGCCCAGGCCGCTCCTTTAGAAGTTAAAAATCAGGAAACCGCCCCGGCGCCTCCTGCCGCGCCAACGCCCG
Source organism: uncultured bacterium (assembly GCA_964436235.1). Lineage (GTDB taxonomy): Bacteria > Muiribacteriota > UBA9980 > UBA9980 > UBA9980 > UBA9980. Next base: position 1,136 of record CAYTCW010000138.1, on the reverse strand, counting down.
CTCCCGCTCCCGCGCCTTCGCCCGTAGCTATTTCCGGCTACACACAGCTATCGCACACCGTCAGCGACGCGCCGGCCGATAGTCACAGCTTTAACGTGGCCAGAACCAGATTCGTTTTCAAAAGAAAATTAGACGAAGACCTCAGCTTTTTTTCGCAGTTCAACGTTACGGGCAATAACGCCGACGCTTCTAAAATGACGCTTACCGATCTATTCGTTCAGTATAACTTAGATAAATCTCAAAATTTAATGCTCGGACAGTTCGTCGTTCCAGGTAACTACGAAGCCACAATTTCTCCTCGCGATTTATATATGATAAATTACGGACAGCACATAATAAACGCCGAACACGAAAATAGAGGCAACGACCTGCGCGATATGGGTATAACTTACAATTACCGCAAACCCGGCGATAATTGGGGATTATCCGTGGCAGCCGTCAATGGCGAAGGCATAAACACCCAAAACGATTCAACCGATTCAAAAACCATAATGGCGCGCCTTGACCTCGAAGCGGACAAAGCCCTCAAATTAGGCCTTTACGCTTCAGACGGCAAACGCTTTAAAGCCGCATCGACGGCCGCTCAGGTAGCTTTTTACGGCGCCGACGGCGCAGCCACTCCCGCAAAATCATTCGATAGAAAACGCGCCGGTTTTGACGCGCGCTATAAAAAAGATAAGTTAACGATTCAGGGCGTTTATGAAATTCTGGAAACCGGCCTCGCCGGCCGCGCTACAAACCTTAAAGGTAAAGGCATGTTCGTTCAGGCCGGATACTTCGTTATGCCTAAACTTGAATTAACCTATAAACACGACGCATTTACCCCTAATAAAGACAATACCGTCACCAAACGCACCATCAACGCCGCCGGCTTTAACTGGTTCATTAAAAAAGGCGCTAAATTACAGATGGTATATCAAAAACAAAAAGAAACGCCCGAAGTTAAAAACGATCGCCTCGATACGCTCGTTACGGTTGAATTTTAATACGAAAAATCAGCAAATACTCGAAATCATTTAAAATCATTTAATAATTAAAAAAGGGGGGAGAAAGGGTTAGTAACCCTTTCTCCCCCCTTTTAACCCCCCCGCTATCTGCAAATTGCCTCACGCTTTATCGAGGGCTATCAATAGACT
>CAYTCW010000137.1:0-11427 GCA_964436235.1 uncultured bacterium | reverse complement strand
AAAACGCTCATACACATCGACGGAAAGCCCATATTATTTAATATAATAGATAAATTCAACCAGACCGGAATTAAAGATATATCGGTGGTGCGCGGTTTCGCCAAACATAAAGTTAACGCACAGAACGCTAAATTTATAGATAACGACGATTACAACGATACCAGCGAACTTTACTCGCTTTATCTCGCCCTCGGTGAAATTCGCGAAAATACCATAATCTGCTACGGGGATATAGTATTTAAAAGCTATATTTTAACCGAACTTATCAATGATGAAAATGATATCGTTATAGTGGCGGACGCCGATTTTGAATTCGACGAAAACGCACACTGTGATTACCTTAAAACAAACGCCGCATATTCAAAAAAATTATACTCGCAAACCGTCAATTTCATTAAAATGTCTTCACAACTGCCGCGTGATGAAATCAACGGTGAATTTATAGGGCTGCTCAAAATAAGCGGCGAGGGTGCACGGTTAATCCGTGAACATATCAAATTAATGAGCGGACGGCCCGACTTTAAAAAACTGACCATGCACGACCTTCTCAACGAAATGGTATCGCAACGGCCCATATTCGTTAAATATATAAAAGGCTCCTGGCTTAATGTCAATAATATTGTCGATCTGCAAAAAACAGTTAATTAACTCACTTTTGATATAAGAAATCAGATGTTTATTTTTATTTTTAGACCGGCCATAATTTTAATTATTAAACTAATAAATAAAAAAACTAACTCAAACAAATTAAATTCATACTGCAGGATTTAAATGATAGATACAACAGTTTTCGGAGCCGCGCTCAAAGAATCGGGTTTTAATTTTTACAGCGGCGTGCCGTGCTCATATCTTAAATATCTAATAAATTACGCCCTGAACGAATGCGATTATATAATGGCGGTCAACGAAGGCGACGCGGCTGCTTTGTGTGCGGGCGCTTATATGGGCGGGCGCCGGCCCGTTATTTTATGCCAGAATTCGGGACTCGCAAACGCCGTGTCGCCACTTACCTCGCTTAATTATATATTTAAAATACCGATTCTGGGTTTTGTAAGCCTCAGAGGCGGCGCGAGTCATAAAGATGAGCCGCAGCACGAACTTATGGGTAAGATAACCGGTGGCCTTCTCGATTTAATGAAGATAAAATACGAAACACTTTCAATGCGACCGAATGAATATAAACTTCAACTAAAACGCGCCGCTAAATATATCGATAATAACGAATCTTACTTCTTTATAGTCGAAAAAGACACATTTTCAGAAATTAACTTAAAAACGGACGGCGGTAATAAAAATAAAAGCGATGCAGCCGATAAATATCCCGCGATAAAACAGCCGGCTAAATCAAAACTTTATAATACTTTACTTCCCGCACGAATTGACGCTCTTAAAATCATCGATAGCTTCGCGGACGATAAAACTGCATTAATAGCCGCTACAGGCAAAACCGGCCGCGAACTCCACGACCTTGACGACAGAGCTAATAATTTTTATATGGTCGGTTCCATGGGCTGCGCAAGTTCCATAGCCGCCGGCCTTGCCCTGTGCAAACCCGATAAAAATATAATCGCTATAGACGGCGACGGCGCGCTTCTAATGAGAATGGGCGCCATGGCTACTGCCGGATATTATTCACCCGCTAATTTGCTCCATATACTTCTCGATAACCGCTCACACGCCTCTACCGGCGGACAATTCACGGTTTCAGCCGGCGTCGATTTTACCGCAATTGCGCGCGCCTGCGGCTATACACATTCTTTTGACGCCGCCAGCCTCGATTCGCTCAAAACATTAATAGGCGAATGGAAAAAATGCCCGCGCCTTACCTTCATACGCTTAATAATCGGTACAAACGAAACGAGCGAACCGGGAAGACCCGGCATAACTCCGCCTGAAGTCCGGCAAAGATTTATGGAATTTATCGCGAGTTAACTTTTTTTAATAAGGGAGGGGGAAAGGGTTGCTAACCTTTTCCCCCTCCCTTAAGTGCGCCCGGCATGGGCGATGGCTTGGCGGTGAAAGTCCGCTATGGGGTTGATAGCGGCGACTATTAGTCGAACGGCAAGAGAAACCTCGGGATTCCAACTCTTTTAGACCGACTAATCCAATAGGCGGTAGGACAAATATTAACGCCCATCTACGAGAAGAAATTCTCGAAAAGCAGTTATGGATTCAGGCCGGGCAGAAGCGCGCATCAAGCGGTTAAGCAGGCACGCGAATACATAGAAAACGGCTATAAATGGGTTGTTGATATAGACATCGAAAAGTTCTTTGACCGTGTTAACCATGACATTTTAATGGCGCTTTTGAGCAAAGATATTACCGATAAAGCGGCGCTAAGACTGATAAGGAAATATCTTGAATCGGGAGTGATGATAAACGGAGTTATAACGGCGACGGAGGTCGGAACACCGCAAGGCGGCCCGTTAAGTCCGTTATTGGTTAATATCATGTTAGATGTTCTGGACAAAGAACTTGAAAGAAGATGTCACAAATTCTGCCGTTACGCTGACGATTGCAATATCTGATAGGTTGGCTTAATTATTATATGCTTGCGGATATGAATAACATGATCAAAGAAACCGAAGAATGGCTTAGGAGACGAATCCGAATGTGCCTGTGAAAAGCGTGGAAGAAACCGTCAGCCCGGAAAGAAAATCTTAAGAAATTAGGTTTGGAAGCAGGGAAGGCGTACGAACACGCTAACACGAGGAAAGGATACTGGCGAATAGCTGGCAGTCCGGTTCTTTCTACAACCGTTACCAATAAGTGCATCGAGGAAATGGGATTAATTAACATCGGGAAATATTATTTGAAACTCCGGAGTCTCTAACGAACCGCCGGATGCCGAACGGCTTGTCCGGTGGTGTGAGAGGACGGCTGGTCAATTAATGGCCAGCGTCCTACTCGATAAAAACAAAAATCGGAAAATAAACAAAACAAAAAAAGATAATAAATTTGATTATTAACCGGGTTATATGTTATTATTAACCTGTTGATTCAATTTATATACGATTGATTTTAATCTTAGAAAGTTGGTTAAGTAATATTGTGGTTAAATTTTCAGGCGGCGTGTTTAATGCCGTGGCGGCTGCGGCTTTATTCGGATTGAGCACTCCTTTAGCTAAAATAATAATAGGCGAGATCAAGCCTTTCATGCTTGCCGGGCTTTTATATGCCGGTTCGGGCATAGGACTTTTTATAATTATTGTCATTAAAAAATTTTTAAGGGTAAATCCTATGTCGGCGGAGCCGCCGCTTGGAAAAAAAGACTTGCCGTGGCTTATGGGCGCGACTTTATTCGGCGGTTTTCTGGGTCCGCTTTTTTTAGTATTCGGCTTATCTAACACTTCGGCCTCCGCCGTTTCGCTGCTTTTGAATCTGGAAGGCGTATTTACCGCGCTTATAGCCTGGTTTATATTTATGGAAAATTTCGATAAAAGAATAGCGGCCGGCATGGCTTTTATAACGGCGGGCAGCGTTATTTTATCGTGGATGGACGGCGCGGCCGGTTTTATGTCTTTAGGCGGGCCGCTGGCCATAATTATAGCATGTCTGTCATGGGCCATAGATAATAATCTGACTAAAAAGATATCGGGCGGCGATCCTTTTCAGATATCGGCGATTAAAGGATTGATAGCCGGTTCGACTAATTTATTTATATCATATTATATTTTAAATATTACATTTCCTCAATATTTACTTATAGCTAAGTCTTTTGCCATAGGTTTTTTTGGCTACGGCTTGAGCTTAGTTTTTTTCGTTCTCGCTTTAAGGCATATAGGAACTTCGCGCACCGGGGCTTATTTTTCGCTCGCACCTTTTTTCGGCTCGATAGTTTCTATTATTATTTTTAAAGAAGATCTGACGCTCGCTTTTTGCGCGGCGTTTTTAATGATGGCCGCCGGAGTTTACTGCCATCTGTCAGAAAACCATGACCACGGCCACGAACATGAATATATGGGCCATGAGCATTTGCATACCCATGACGATATGCATCATGATCACCAACACGAAGGAGAAAAAGTTTTTAAAACCGAAGGCGGCGGTTCAATAAATGGCGGAAAAGAAGATATAAAATCGGCGCACAGCCATTTTCATGAGCATCACAGAGTTTTTCATACTCACTTTCACTACCCCGACATTCACCATGAACACAAACATGACTCTGATGAAGTTAGATGACATGGAGATAAATAACTATGAACCGTATCATAAAAAAATATAATTTAAATATAAAAAATATCGGGTTAACGCCTCTTATTAGAATTTTAGTTGTAACCGTTGTAATTATATTATCGCTTGCTTATTTGCCGGAAATTGACGCGGCTGTACCGGAGTATAAAATATCGGGTAAAGTGATGGATATATTCGACGGCACGCAGATATATAAAGCAACCGTATCATTTGACGCCGGCGAGTTTATCACCTCCGCTTCGGGCCACTACTCGGCTAAATTGAAACAGGGCGTTTATAAGCTTACCGTTAAGCACGAAAATTATCATGAAAGATTAATTAAATCATACGCGGTTAACGGCAATGAAAGTTATGATTATTATTTGATACCTGCTTCTTACGATCTTGGCGAGTTCGATAAATTCGGCGGCTATTCGTTAAATAAGCTCAGATTCAGCAAGCCGCCGGTTTTTATTATAAATACCGGATATTATAACGGCTCTAAAAGTAGTTTTGATAAAACGCATATTGAAAAGATAACTTCGGTAATAAATCAGCTTCGCGGTATCAGCGATTTTTTTAAAAACTCGAGTATCGTCAGGCAAAGTATATCGACACTTAATGATATTCCGCCCGGAGCGATAGTATTCTGCCGCGACGATTATGCCGATTACACCGAAGGCGGCCATGCCCGGTTTATTAACGGCAAACATTCCTCGCTGATAGTGATAAACCCGTTATATAACAATTTAACCGGCTTTTTTGAAGTTGTTACAAAACATGAATTAATGCATGCTATAGGCTTTTATACTCACGCGCCATCCGGTTATGACAGCATCTTAGTGCCTTCGTTTCCAATGCCGCCTGATTATACCGATATCGACCGTAAAATAATTAAATTATTTTACAGTATGCCGTCCGCGGTATCCTATCCGCATGTGACCGAGTTAAAATAATATTTTTGAATGGATGCTTATTTAAAGTATTAATTATCAACGATTATTGTTTTTCTTTGTCTGAGCCCGTTTCGTCGAGTCTTTTAGGAAATATGTAATTGCTTTTTTCGACCTGCACGAGCAGGCCTTTTAGATATTTGCCTTCCGGAAATGTAGAACTATACGGATGATCGGGCGAAGGGCCGGCGCTTGCAAGCACTTTCAAAGAGGCGCCCGCTTCCCTTGCCGAATTAAAAATTATCGATTGAAAAATCTTTTCGCTTACGAGCCCCGTGCATGAAAAAGTGAACAGCAGGCCGCCGTCTTTGGCCGACTGAATGGCTAATTTATTAACATCGCCGTAGGTGCGGTAAGCGCGGGACAATTCGGCTTTATTCGCGGCAAGTTTGGCCGGGTCGCATATTATAAAATCGTAGGTTTTTTCTTTAGCCAGCGAGTCTCTTAAATATTCAAAAACGTTTATATTTAAAAATTCCACTTCACAGCCGTTTATTTTAGCGTTTTTGCGCGCTATGGATATCGCGTCGGAGTCGGTGTCTATGCAGGTGACGCTTCGCGCACCCGCTTTTTTCATGGATATGCCGAAGCCGCCTGTGTAGGAGCAAAGATCTAAAACGTCCATGCCGCGGCACATCGAGGCGGCAAGCCGCCGATTTAGCTTCTGGTCGAGGAAAAATCCGGTTTTCTGGCCAAGCTCGAAATCGACGGCGAATCTAACGCCGAATTCATTTATCTCGGTGCGCGCCCTGCCGGCATAATATTTTTTAACCTCGGCGCGGTAATCGGCCCCGTCTTTAGCGCATGATTTTTCGTCCGGAACGACCATTATCTTAACGCCGGGATATAGTTCGGTAAGCGACGAAGCTATAAATTCCATGATTTCACCGCCATAACCCGCGCAGTAAGGCTTTATCATTATGTAATCGTTGAATTTATCTATTATAAGACCGGGCAGGCCGTCAGATTCGCTGTGGACGAGCCGGTAGCAGTCGGAATTCAGCGCGAGACCGAGTATATCCTCTTTTAAACGCTTCAGGCCGGCGAGCCTTTTATAAAAAAAAGCGCGGTCAACGCTTTCGTCGTTATTGGTCAAAAACCTTATTGCGACGGTGCTGTTCGGATTAAAAATGCCGATGCCCGCAAAAACCCCGGCTTTATCGACTACCCGTGTGATTAAAGCCCGGTTGAATCCCTTTCGCGGAATATTTACCATCTTTTTATAAACCCATTGATGACATGAGTTTCTGTATATCTTTAATTCTAAAACATTTTGCTGCATTATCTTCTCCATGGCAGGCCGTGGGCCCCGCATATTTTTTTAAATTAAATTATTGCGCATATAATACATTATGCTTTATTTTTAGTCAAGCGCTTTATGTATTTGAGTCAAAATTAAACTTGACTTTATTATCAGGTTTTTGTAAGATAGTGGGGCTAAGATAGTGGTTATAATTTTGGTAAAGATTCGATAACGGTTTTTTATTAATTGCCGGTCATCGAGTGCTGATTAATTATATAATTTAAATCGGTAAGAAAATGAAATATAATAAAAACTTAATATTCATTAAATGTCTGACGGCATTTATTTTTACAATAATCATAACGGCGGCCGTTTTTATTTCCGGTTGCGCATATTCTTTGTTCGCGCAGCAACGGCAGGCCGCTAAAAAAGATTTGCCTCCGGCTTTGTCTGCTGACCGCAAAGCGCCGGCGCCCGCGAAAAAAGCGGCGGTTCAAAAAAAAGCGGTGCGCTTTGATAAACCGGCCGGTATTTTTATGGCCGGCTGCGTGCTTATGCCTAAAAAATCTCATTTTACTCCATTTGAAGCGGCTTATTATCTCAGCTTACGGTTCAAAAAAAATTACGGCGTTGCCGGAATTTTAACTAACGCCAATGCGATGCCGCTTATTAACGAATTCGGTGAAATATTCGAGGCGGCGCCCGGTAAAATTACACTGCGGCACGCCGATACCTGTGAAACGGTTTTAACCGGTAGTGATGGTTTTTTTGTTTTTCAAGTTCAAAAGTCCGTTTCAGGCGGAGAAAAATTTTTAAAATACACCGATATAGCCGGGATATCTTATGAAAGCGCGGAAGTTAAACTCGATAAAAATAAGAATTATTTAATAAGACTTTTTATCTGCGGCGGTAATAAGGTTAAAATTTTAACAGCCCCCGCCGCCGGGCGTTTGAGCGCTGAAGCGCCCGAAATATTTAAACGCGGCGTTTTAGAGCAGACGGATAAATTGATCAAAAGATCAAAAAAAATAACTTCGATCACCGGCAGGGTTGAAAGTATAAGGCCGGCTTTAAAGCATATCGAATATGATGAAAGTAAAATAAAAAATGAAAGTAAAGTAAAAATTGATAAAATAAAAACTAATAAAACGGAACTCGATAAAATAAATAAGACCGATAAAGTTAAATTAATTTTACTGCCCGATAAAAAAGAAATTACGCCCGATAAAAGCGGATATTTTAAATTCGGCGGAAACTTAACCGCGGGCAGGCGTCAGATAATAGCTTCTGCCGGTGATAATTTTGAAAAAACAACCGAAATAAAAATAAATAAATTCGATTACGGATTCAGCTATGACGGCGTTATAATTAAATTTAACTCCACGCCGCTTATCTCCAATTTAGCAGTGAATGGTAATTCTAACGATATAACCGTTTCTTTTGATCTTTTCGATGAAGACAGCGACGAGTGCGCTTTGTCTTTTCGTTACTCGGTCGATAACGGTAAAAGTTATAAAACTTCTGAAAATATAACAGCTGCAATATCCACACCCGGTTTTTTCGGTCTTAACGGTTTTCGGCATAAATTAATATGGCGCTCCCGCGAAGATATAGTCGATAATCCGGGCGGCGTTATAATTGAACTCAGCGCTTCCGATAAAAAAGTGCAAAGTATTCCCGTTTATTCCCGCGCGTTTCCTATCAGAAATAATAACCGTCCCGCGCTTTTTAACGTTATAATATCAGGCGCGTCCGACGAAATTACGATCAATTACGATCTATCGGATATAGATAATAACACCTGTTCGGTATCGATGTATTATTCCGAAAATAACGGCCTTAATTTCATTAAAACTGAAAGCATATCAGGAGATATAAATTTCGTAACTCCCATGGCCGCTAAAAAAATAATATGGCGCTCCCGCGATAATATTAAAAATGACAGCCATAACGTAGTTATAAAACTTATAGCCTTTGACGGCGTCGAGGAGTCGCAGCATTATATATCGCCCGCCGTGTCGGTATTTAATAATTTTTCGAGGCCCGAAATTGAAATCAAAGAAGTAAAAGGCGATTCCAACGAAATAATGATAGGTTACAGTCTTTGCGACAGCGATGAAAACACCTGTCTCGTCGAGATGAGCTATTCGCTCGATTCGAAAAGGTTTATGCGCTCTATTTCCGTTTCCGGCGATATCAGCGGCGTTAAGCCTGGAGAGCACCGGAATATAAAATGGAATTCGAGAAACGACCTTAAGCTGGACACTAAAAATTTATTTATCGAGCTTACCGCCTTTGACGGAACCGGCTACGGCAATAAATCGGTTTACGGACCGCTCGGGCTGAATAATAACCGCCCGCCGGATGTTATGAACATATACCCGGCCGATGTTTCCGGTGAGATAGTTATTTATTACGATATAATAGATGAAGAGTCAGACACCTGTTCGGTCGATTTTTATTATTCGATAGATAACGGCCTCACTTTTAATAAAAACGCTAATATTACGGGCGAAATTTACAGCGTAAGGCCCGGAGTCAGGCGCTTCGTTAAATGGAAAACCCGGCCTGAATTAAACGGCGATTACGACGGCGTTAAAGTTAAGATAGCGGCCGCTCAGCATTCGGGTAAATATGGTAAATATTGCATCAGCCCGCCGTTTTCAATAAGAAATAACCGCGCGCCCGGAGCGGCCGATGTGTTCTGCGGCGGCGGGTCGGATGAGATCGAAGTTAAATTCTGCTTGACTGACGCCGATAACCATGGCTGCACCGTTGAAGTTTATTATTCGCTCGATGAAGGCACTAATTTTATTAAAACTAATAACATAATAATCGACGAAAAACCTCTTAAACCCGGCCGGTCTAAAACGCTTCGCTGGCTGTCGCACCGTGATTTTCATACCAGCGAGGATAAAGTTAAACTTAAGATCATACCTTTTGATAATTACGCCAGAGGCTATGAAGCAGTAAGCGGCCTTTTTAACGTAAGCAATAACGAGGCGCCCGTTATTTCAAATATAGTGACCAGCGGTGAAGGCGGAAGTATATCCATATCTTATGATTTATACGATTTTGAAGGCAATACCTGCGAAGTTAAGCTGTGGTACCTAATTCCGGGCGCGGCTGAATTCGTTAAAAGCGTTAATATATCCGGCGATTGCCGTGCCGTAAATCCCGGCGCGGCCCGTAAGATAATATGGAATTCCACTCTCGATTTCACGCGCGATTATGACGGAGTAATAATAAAGCTGACGGCTGATGACGGCAATCTTAAAAGCGCCGGCTCGGTTTCACCCACCTTTAAGGTGTTTAACAACCGGCCGCCGGAAATTTCAGATATATCGTTAAGCGCCAATTGCGGAGATATATCAATAAATTATAATATATATGACGACGACGGCGATGACTGCGCGGTCGAGTTTCAGTACTCGATAGACGGCGGAGCTAAATTCAATAAAACTAAAAATATATCCGGTGATTTAAAACGCGTTAAACCGGGCGCCGCGCCTAAATTAATTAAATGGTCGTCCGCGAGCGATTTTTTAAGTGAATATAACGATGTTTTCATTAAACTTACCGCCTTCGATAAATCCGGCGCCGGTAAAGAATCTGTTTTCGGGCCGTTTACCGTCGATAACAAGGAACTGTGTTCGGTTTCCGATCTCAGAGTTAAAAGAGACGATAACGATAATTATATAATCAACTACGACCTTAAGGCGTATAACGGTAATTTATGCACGATTGAAGTTTATTATTCATTAGACGGCCAAACTTTTAATGAAACCGATCGCGCTACCGATATCAGAGGCGAGATCGTTAACGTGAAATCCGGCGTTAATAAAAAGATTATATGGGACCCGTCGGCCGATCTAATGATGGATTCTAAATTATATATTAAATTATCACCGATAGATAAAAAAGCGCGCGGCGGCGCCTCTATTTCAACGCCATTTAAAGTAAATACGGCCATGAGCGAAGTCAAGCTGATGCCGGAAGTGTGGCCGCGCGAGGGGCATACGCATTTATGCAATAAGGGCAGGATGTTTATAATAGGCGGCTGGGCGGGAAGCCCTAATTATTATAACGACGTTACCGCGATCGAATACGATACGGCAAGCGGAAGCTCTGAAGTATTTATATCGCCGAACCATTATTCGAGCGTGCGCCATTCTCATTCAGGCGCGGTTTATGACGATAAATTATGGGTTATCGGCGGCTTTTTCAATAAAGCTAAAAATGACGCGTGGTACTCGGCGGACGGCACTACCTGGGTCGAAATTACTAAAAATGAAACCGAAAGCGTTAAATTTACCATGCGCGATTCACACGCGAGCGTAGTTTTTGACGACGGGTTCGGCGATAAATTATTCGTTATCGGCGGCTTCAGCAGCGGTTATAAAAACGACGTGTGGTGCTCGGTCACCGGCGCGCAATGGACATGCATAACCGGCGAGACTTCATTTTCGCCGCGCGTCGGCCATGGCGCGGCCGTATTTAAAAATAATATATACCTCATCGGCGGTTACGACGGCGCCGGCTATAAAAACGATGTCTGGCGCTCTACCGACGGTATCAGATGGGAAATGGCGTCAGGCGCAGCCGGATTCGATCCGCGGCGCGGCCATGCAGTAGTAGTTTTTAAAGATAAATTATGGGTTATCGGCGGCTATGGCGAAAACGAAAAATACTATAACGATATCTGGTGCTCATCCGACGGCTCTTCCTGGCGCCAGATTAAAACCCCGTCGGCGGAAAACGGCGTCTTCAGCCCAAGACGCGGCCATTCAGCAGTGGTTTATAAAGATAAACTCTGGATATTCGGCGGTTACGGCGGAACCAGTTATATGAACGATTTGTGGCGCAGCAGATAATATAATATAATTCTGCTATGCTATGATTACTTCGTATTTAAAGAACTGAATTTTTTTTACTTATCGTTAAATTGTTTATAAACAAAAACCAAAATATCAGCTCCATTTTTTTGAAGGGAGGGAGAAAAGGTTAGCAACCCTTTCTCCCTCCCCTAAACCCTCCCTCTATCCGCAAATTGCC
>CAYTCW010000136.1:0-11446 GCA_964436235.1 uncultured bacterium | reverse complement strand
CTGCTCGATAACGGCTCGAATATAAATGAAAAAGACCGTTATGACAGTATGCCGCTTCATTTTGCGGTCAAAAACGGCAATTACAAAATAATAAAACTGCTCGTAGATAAGGGCGCGGATATAAACGCTAAAGGATATAACGCGGCCGCGCCGATTCACATGGCGTCTGAAAAAGGCGATTTAAAAACGGTTAAACTTTTATTAGAAAAAGGAAGCGATATCAATTATAAAGATGGTTGTTACAGCCGCACTCCGCTTTGCTGGGCCGCTTCTTTCGACCGTTATGATTTAATTAAGTTTCTGGTAGAAAAAGGCGCGGCGATTGATGAAAAGGCATTAGGAAACCGTACGGCCTTAATGGAAGCCGTCAACAACAAATATTTCAGGGCGGCAAAGTTTCTGGCTGAAAAAGGCGCCAATATTAAAAATAAAGACTGGATGGGCAATACCGCCCTTCATTTTGCATGCGCGAATAACGATATCGAAACGGCGAAGCTGTTAATTAAGATGGGCGCGAATATTAATGAAAAAAATGAAGACGGCAAAACGCCTCTTCATTACAGCGCGGAACATGGAAGTTTTCAGGCGGCGCAGCTGCTTATTAAAAACGGCGTGAGCGTTAATGAAAAAAGCGGGCATAACCAGACGGCGCTTCATTCCGCGGCGGATGCGGGCCATTTGAATATAGCCAGACTGCTTTTAGATAACGGGGCGGATATTAAACTCGTATATCTGAACGATCTTTTCGCTTCGTGCCTCGGTAAACTCAAGGGAATCGAATATTATAACGTTTCGCATATCGATAGTAAAACGCTCGGCCGCATACTTGAAGAAGAAGAACATAAACATAACAATCATATCAAAGTCGTTAAATATTTAATGGAAAAAGGCGCGGATGTTAACGCGGTTTACAGCACCTGTACTATGGTTAAAGGCCGCATGCTTCCCATTCACGTTGCGACGGCAAACGGCAATCTTGACGCCGTTGAACTGCTTCTTCAAAATGGAGCCGACCCCGACGCGCTTACTAACGGTAACGTTCGCGCTCTTTATTTAGCCGCCGGCTTCGGCTATGTTGAAATCGCAAAACTTCTCATTGAAAAAGGCGCGAATGTTAACGCTAAAACGCTCAGAGGCAAAACACCATTATTTATAGCCGCTGAAAAAGGATACGCCGATTCGGTAAAACTTTTGCTTGAAAAAGGCGCGGATATCAATGTAGCAAATACCGCGGGACAGACGCCTTTGAAAATTGCCGAAATCAAAGGTCATAAAGAAATAGTAGAACTTCTTAGAAATAGGAAATAAAAAAAGTGTTTGTAACGATATAAAATAAAGGTTTATAATATTCAATTTGAAATCTGGAGGAAAATAATGAAGAATAAAATCGTTTTTAATTTAATATTTATTTTTGTAGTTCTGAGCGCGGCCGCTATAATTAATATTTCTTCCGCCGCCCCCGCTTTCGCGTTGAGCCTGTGCGACGGCTGTCCGCTTCAGGAAGTTTGCAGCGATACTACCGAAGGCGTCGAGGTTTTATCATGCGATAACAATGCGGCGCCGGGAGCGCCCGCTCAGATGAATAACGCAGCCCAGCTTATAAATGAAGAAACGGCCGTTGCAACGCAGGAAACCGTTATTGCGGGAGCAACGCTTGAAGTCTCCATGCCGGCATCGGCTACACAGGAAGCTGCCGTTGAATCGAATGTCGCAACACTGGAGGCAGCCGTTACCCCCGACGCTCAGCGGCAGTCGCCGCAATCTGAATTCGCGGCCTTAAACGCGTATCAAACTACCGGTGAAACTTTTTTAATTATCACGCTGAAAGGCGATAAAACATTAATAGAAAAGTTTTCACGGATTATTACCGATAAATACTCCATTAAAGAAAACAAGGGCGACGGCTGCGAGCTGATTATGGCTACCGCTGAAGAAATTACGATTAAAATAAATAAAGAGACCGAAAAAGATAAAATCGATTTCATTGAATTGCAGGGAGTTAAAATATCTAAATAGCTATAAGCCGGCAACTAAATCGGCTATACGCTTATACTCGGGAGTTTCCCGGTCTTTTTCCGCCAAGGTAAGCAGCTTCGAAAGCGTTTCCTTGGCGTTTTTGTTGTCTTTAGCTTTTAAATAAGCCATGCCGAGATTAAATAATATTTCAGGCTGATTGGGCATCGACTTCAGCGCGCCGTTTAAAACCGTTATGGCGTTAGCTGATTGATTTGAGTTTAAATAAAGGTTTGAAAGCGCGATATAGCCGTCAGGCTTGCGCGGGCTCAGTTTTATGACGCGGTCGTAGCAGGTTTTAGCCGCAGCCGCCATTTTTTTATATTCATAAACGCTTCCGAGAGTGAAATATGCAGGGTAAAAATTAGAGTTAAGTTTGACCGAGTTATAAACGTAGCGAAACATTTCATCTACATTGTCGAGAGCCTGGTAGCAGAGCGCTATTTTGAAATTTACCTCGTAGTCGTTAGGATTGCTTTTTAAAATAGCCTTGAATTCGTCGGCCGCGCCTCTGAAATTGCTTATTTGAAAATATATATTGCCGAGTTTTTCACGCAGCTTTATTTTTTTAGGATTTTTAAAAGTTATATCGGCAAGTTCGCTTATTGCGTCAGACACTAAGTCGTTTTCTAAAAAGCGGTCCGCCGTGCGCAATCTTATATCGTATTGTTTCGGATCTAACGATAACGCTTTGTTGTAATATTCGCGGGCGAGCGTTTTTTCGTTGAGGCTCAGCAGGCAGTCGGCAAGATAATAGTAAGCTAAAGCGTTTGCCGGCTCGTTTTCGATGACTATCTGGAAATGTTTCCGCGCTTCAGTGAAATCGGAATCAGACATCATCAGTTTTGCGTATTCGAAGTTGAGACCGACATTTGCCGGTTCGCCGGCAAGCCCCTTTTTTAATAACTCGAGCGCCTTCGCTTTATCATTTTTGCCCGCGAGTATTTTTGAATATTTAAGCAGCGCGTCGGCGAAGCCGGGCGATATTTCAAGCGCTTTTTCGATGAGTGCGACGGCATCGTCGTTTTTGCCTGCCTTGATAAGCTGTTCAGCCTGTTGATTATAGGCGACGCTCAATAATTTTTTGGCCACCGCGTCGTCAGGATTTTTTTCGAGCTCCTTTTCAAGGCGCGATATGCTTTCGCTGAATTTTAAATCTTTAAGATAGCCCGCGGCTTCAAGTATATTATTAGATAGACTTTTTTTACTTATTTTTTGAACGGGCGCGGCGGTTTCCGGCGGCGGATACTTTAATTCCCATAGCGCGTTAAAAACTACCACGAAGAAAAATAAGGCTAACGCGCCCCAGCCGGCCATTTTCATCCGCGCTTTCAAAGCGTCGCGGTAATTGTCGTCTCTTAACTTTTCGGCTAACTGCACATATTTTTCGGAGGCATATTTATAAATTTTTTTGGAGTAAAATACTACTTTGGGCCAGAAATCATCCGGCGCGAGTTCTTCTATTTGCGCCTTTTTTTCTTCGGGAACAGGCGGAGGCGCCTCGGCATATCCTATCTTTTTTAAGGTTTCGGCCACCTGGTCTTTTATTATTTTTTCGCCGTCATTTTTACACGATTTAATTAATTCGATCGCTTCGTCGGTCTTGATCGTAGAAAGGACGTAGATAGCCGAACTTCTTATCCACGGCTTATCGGATGAGATAAGCTCGCGCAGTCGGGCCATTACCATTGACGCGATATCTTTGCGCGATGACGAAAAGTTCCACAACGCCTTACAAACATTTGCTTTTACGCGCGAATCATCGTGGAACAGTAAACGCGTGAGCCTTTCGATAGATTTTTCGCTGTTGATCGATTCGATAGCTTCTACCGCGTTAGCGGCTATTCGGCTGTCTTTATTTTCGCTTATATGGAATAATTTGTCGAGATGCGATTCGTCGCAAAGTTTCCCGAGCACCGAGACGATCGTTGAGCGTATCAATTCGTCGGTTTCAGTTTCGAAGTCGGAGAATAATTTATCTATTTTAGAACGGTCTTTTATTTTTTCGATTATTTTAATTTTTAATATTTTTTCTCTTGTTTCGTCGCTTATCTCATTTATTAATTCGTCTTCTTTAGCGTTTTGAAATTTTGTTTTGAGTTTTAATACGGATTTTTTTACGTAAAATCTTACGGCCGAATTTTTATCCGCTTTGAATTTAGCCAATATCGAAAGCGCCGATTCATCGTCGGCGTCACCGAGATCGATAACGGCGTTCAATCTCACTTTTTCATCGTCTGAGGACAGATCCACAAGATAATCTGAAATATTTTTCATAAGCGGCAACCTCGGTTTTTAAGAGAAATTAATAATAAAAAAACTATAATTTTAGTAAAAATCAGCGGTCAAAGTTAATTTCTATGAGCCTGACTAAGTTTACAGGCAGTTACTTACCCGGCGTCTAAAATGATAAACTTTTTTATATTGACATCTTAGAAAAAAATGTTAAAATATAATATAAAATAAATGGTTAGGTAAACAAAATTATTGACTATTATAATGATAACACAAATTTGCTATGAATGTAAACACCGATTTAAAACTTATAATTAAATTTTTAATTTTTATATTGATTTTAAGCGCGCCGTGCTTCGCGCATATTAAAAATTGTAATGCCGCATCTGAATTTCTCGATAGAATTAATGCGCCGCTCAGCTGCGTGCGCGTCAAAAAAAGAATTCTTGCCGCTCGCGAATTGTATATAGTCGATAACAGACTGCCCTCAAATGCAAAAGTGAGCGTCAGAGACATCGTTTCGTCTAAGTATCTTAAATACGAATTAGTCTGTCCTGAAGGCGGCCGCTATTCATTTACGCCTGAAATGATACTTGAATGCTCGAAATGCGATAAAGCGGTTAAAAATCAAAGCGAAACGGAAGGCGGCACCATAGAAGTAAAAGCCTCCGCTGCGGCGAAAACTGACGCTACTTTAGAAACGAAGATCAATAAATACCTCGATATTGACGATCTCGAGTTTTTAAATAATCCTCAAAAAAGCGCCGCGGTTGTCGAAGAAACCGTTGAAAATGAAACCGGAAAAACTAAGGCCGCCGATAATGTGCCGGCCGCCGGTGATAATTTTAAAAATGTTCCAGGCGCTCAGGAAGATGAAGCGTGGAGCGGCTCCGCAGAAGACGATTCGCAAGACTCACAGGCCGGCGATGAACAGATCAGCATTAGAGAAAATTCTAATATTGGCAAAGGCGCGCGCGATTTTCACAACGAAGCTATAGAACATGCGCGCCGCGGTGAAGTGGATAACGCTATCGAAAAATTTAAGAAAGCGATCGAATTAGTGCCCGATTCATTTATATATCACTATAACTACGGCCTGTTTTTAGCTAAAATTGAAAGCTACGACCTGGCCTATATCGAATTTCAGCGCGCCATGCGCTTAGATCCCCAAAGCGTCAAAGTGAAGACTATGATCGAGAAACTTAAAAAAGCCATTTCGACAAATTAGACAAATTAATTAAAATTATAACTGTTAATTATAATTAAAATCGTTAATCGAAATTAAATCGTTATTGAAATTGAGATTAAAAATATAAATATTACGAAAGTATTACAGGATATAAGACCTGCCCGAAAAACTAAATTATAAACGGCAGATTTATCCTCGTTTTTTCAAGTAAAAACGGTATGTTTTTGTTTATTGGCGAATTTTTCAGTATAGGAATTACCGGCTTGAACCTTTTATTTACCGTTTCGATCGTTCCTATGATTTCAGTTTCAAGAAAATATTTTGATTTAAGCGTCGGGGCGTCTTTGAGAGTGGCCACTAATATGCTTCCCTTGCGCGTTTTAAGCGTCATTACATTGTAGCCGACGCCCTGTATTTTCAGCTCGGCGAAGTAGCGCCATTCGGTTACCTGGCCTGAAATAAGCACCGCCTCGCCGTCTAATTTAGATACGTTTTTTCTTATCATTTCGGCGTCGTAGGTTACGCCGAAACGCAGTATGGCCCATATTATCGCGCCTAATACAAACCCGGTTGTCATTATCTTTCCGACGAATCCGTCCATAAACCCTTTATTGCCTGCGGCATTATAATTCATGCTTAAAATCATTTAACTCTCCATTATTTTTAAATATTCTTGAGATTTATTTACGCTTGCTTTCTACCTGGGCTAAAGCGTCAGTGGCTAATTTATAAAAATTAGATTCTTTCGGCTCTATTTCGAGTATCTTAGTGAATATTTTCTTTGATTTAGATAGATCGTCGCCTTTATTGCGGTTGAAATAAACTATGCCGAGGTTGTAAAGGGCGAAAGTGAATCCCGGATTGATCTCAACGGCTTTTTCAAGATAACCGGCCGCTTCGTCTAATTTGAGGCTGTTCATAAGGGCGAACCCTATGTTGTTATAAGCATATACATGCGACGGATTGAGCTTGATCGCCGCTTTGTATTCGGTGAGCGCGCGGTCGGTGACGCCGGTTTTGTCGTATAATACGCCGAGATGGTAATGGGCCTCGGCGTAAGCCGGGTTGGCCTGTATCGCTTTTTCGTAATATTCTTTCGCTTTTTTGCCGTCGCCGGTTAAATAATAAATATGGCCGAGTTGATCATATGCCTGGGCGTTTTTAGCGTCGAGTTTTATCAGATATTCGCAAATGCTTTTCGCGTCCTGATATTTAGATAATTTTTTATAGCAGTCGATTAAGTTTATATTAAAGGTTAAATTTTTGGGTTCTACGGCTATAGCCTTTATTAAAAGTTTTTCGGCCTCTTCGTAATTGCCTTTGAGCATGAGAATCATCGCCCAGTCGTTGAAAGCCGCCGCGAAGCCGGGTTCGAGTTCGACGGTTTTTTTAAAGTATTCGATCGATTTTGCCGCGTCGTTTCTGGCTAAATAAACGAGTCCCATGTTGTATAAAGCTATTACCTGAACATTGCGCGGGCCTTTTAACGCTTTATTGAAATTTTGTGAGGCTTCGTCGTAATTGGCCTGTCTTAAATTGAGCAGGCCGAGCGTGTTATAAGCCGTGTAGTTCGACGGTTTTGCGGTTACGGCTTTATTAAGACATTCCTGGGCTTCTTTTAAGTTGTCGAGCCTGTAATGAAGCTCGCCGAGAGTTGAAAGCGCTTCCGAAAATGAAGGATTTAATCTTACCGCTATTTTAAGCGCTTTGACGCCGTCCTGAAAGTTTTGAAGGCCGCTGTAGGCTAAGCCGAGATTGTAATAAGCGGTCGGCGAGTTCGAATTTAAAAATAAGGCCTGTTTTAAAGTGATTACGGCCCTTTCATAGTCGCCCTTGCGGCACATGATTATTCCGAGATTTTCATAGGCGTTCGAGTAATCCGGATCGAGTTTTAATATCTCTTCGAACTGTTCGAATGCCTTGGCATATTCGCCGAGAGCCATATAAACGGCACCTAAGTTGTTGCGGGCCCTGATATTTTTTGAGTTCATTCCGACGGCTTTCAGGTAAACGCGTTTAGCTTCAGATAGATCGTTTTTTTCGAATAATGAATCGCCTTTTTCTATTAGTATCTCGATTTCATTGGTGCCGGCAGCATAAGCGCTGCCCGATTTGATCAAAACGCCCCCGGCGGACAAAGCGAAAACTAATATAGTCACAAACATAACTCTGCTCATTTAAGCCTCCTGTTAAAGAATAATTATCGTATCTATGATAACAATAAATGTAACCCCTTGTCAATATAAAGATCAAAATATAAGGATGAAAATAAGATAAAAATCAGATATGGATAACAGCGAAAGATCAAAAAATTATAAAATCAAACGCGAAAATAATATGCCGTCAGTAAAATCGCTATGGAACCATAATACTGTTTCAAAATTCGGCGAATTATCATAGCTGGAATGCCCTATTTTTCTACATATATTTTTGCCGGCTTCAGTTACTGCGGGTTAATGGCTTGAATGCAGTGCGGCATAGATTATGCTCCTTATAGTTGCGATATTTTGTAACCTACAGGAGGGATGTGTATGATCAGATTAGATAAATTGACCGTTAAAGCACGCGAAACTTTTGAACTTGCCGTAAATTACGCGCAAAAACATTCGAATCAGGCCGTTGACTCGCCGCATTTGCTTTTAGCCATGCTCGAACAGAAAGAAGGCCTGTGCGCGCCTATATTAGGGCGCATGGAAATAAATATAAACGATCTGAAGAAAAAAACGGCGGCTGAAATCGATAAGCAGGCAAAGGTTTCCGGCGGCGGCGCGGCGCCCTACGCGTCCGGGGACATTATGAAAATATTCGATATCGCCCATGAAGAATCGCTTAACATGAAAGATGAATATATAGCCACTGAACACATTCTTATCGCTTTGATCAAATACGGCGGTCCCGTCTCCGCGCTTTTGAAATCTTTTAATATCACCGTCGATAGAGTATATTCCGCGCTTAAAGCAGTCAGGGGAACCAGCAGGGTCAGCGACGAAAACGCCGAAGATAAATACGAGGCGCTTAAAAAATATACGCGCGATCTTACCGAATTGGCCCGTAAACAGAAACTCGACCCCGTTATCGGACGCGACGATGAAATCCGCCGCGTCATACAGGTCTTATCGCGGCGCACTAAAAATAATCCGGTTTTAATAGGCGAGCCCGGCGTCGGAAAAACCGCTATAGTAGAAG
Organism: uncultured bacterium; assembly: GCA_964436235.1. Taxonomy (GTDB): domain Bacteria; phylum Muiribacteriota; class UBA9980; order UBA9980; family UBA9980; genus UBA9980. Next base: position 2,823 of record CAYTCW010000136.1, on the reverse strand, counting down.
GTATCGCCCGGCGTATCGTTTCCGGCGACGTGCCGGAAGGATTGAAAAATAAAAGCCTCGTTTCCTTAGATATGGGCGCGCTTATAGCCGGCGCTAAATTCAGGGGCGAGTTCGAAGAACGCCTTAAATCCGTCGTTAATCAAATTGAAGACGCCGACGGTAATATAATTCTATTTATCGATGAACTCCATACGCTCGTCGGCGCAGGCGCGGCCGAAGGCTCGATGGACGCTTCTAATTTGCTTAAACCCGCTCTGGCGCGTGGTTCTCTGCGCTGCATAGGCGCTACTACGCTCGGCGAATATAAAAAATATATCGAAAAAGACGCGGCCCTCGAACGCCGTTTTCAGCCCGTGATGGCTAAAGAGCCCAGCTGCGAGGAGACTATTTCCATTCTGAGAGGACTCAAGGAACGCTATGAAATACATCACGGCGTGCGCATTAAAGATTCGGCGCTTGTCGCCGCGGCGCGCCTGTCGCAAAGATATATAGCCGATAGATTCCTGCCCGATAAGGCCGTCGATCTGATCGACGAAGCCGCCTCGCGCCTGCGAATTCAAATCGACAGCATGCCCTATGAAATAGATATTATCGAACGTAGAATAATTCAGCTTGAAATAGAACGCGAGGCGCTTAAAAAAGACGGCGACGATAAAGACGCGCTCGCCCGGCTCGCCGTTATCGAAAAGGAAATATCCAATCTTAAAGAAAATGCCGGCGGCCTTAAAATGCGCTGGGAGAACGAAAAAACTATAATACAAAAAATGGGCGCGCTCAAGCAGGAGATCGAAAGCGCGAAATTGGCCGCCGAAAAAGCGGAGCGCGAAGTTAACCTTCAGAAAGCAGCCGAACTGCGCTATGGCACTATTATCAAACTCGAAGGAGAACTTAAAACTTTCGCCGACCGCCTCGAAAAAATGAAGGAAGAAGGCCGCATACTCAAAGAAGAAGTCGATGAACAGGATATCGCGAAGGTCGTTTCCAACTGGACCGGTATTCCCGTCACTAAAATGACCGAATCCGAAACTAAAAAATTGCTCGAAATGGATGAACGCATGCGCAGCCGCGTCATCGGGCAGAACGATGCGGTTTTTTCCGTCAGCGATACCCTTACGCGGGCGCGCGCCGGACTTAAACCGCCAAACAGGCCGCAGGGCGTCTTTTTATTCCTCGGCCCGACCGGCGTCGGTAAAACCGAGCTGGCTAAAACCCTCGCCTGTGAATTATTCGATTCGGAAAAGGCGATAGTCAGAATCGACCTTTCTGAATATATGGAAAAACACTCGGTGGCAAGACTTATTGGTGCCCCTCCGGGCTACGTGGGCTACGACGAAGGCGGCTTTCTTACCGATACCGTCAGACGCCGGCCTTATTGCGTGATACTCCTCGATGAGGTCGAAAAGGCCCACCCCGACGTGTTTAATATATTCCTTCAAATATTCGACGACGGAAGACTTACCGATAATAAAGGGAGAACCGTCGATTTTAAAAATACCGTTATAATACTTACAAGCAATATAGGCGGCGCATGGCTTTCGGCAAACGCTAAACTCGCGCCTGAAGAAAAAAATAAATACATAATGAACGAACTTAAGCATTATTTTAAGCCTGAATTCATTAACCGTTTTGACGAGATAGTCCTTTTTAATTCGCTTACGCCCGAAGCGATTAAAGATATTATCAGACTCAGGCTTAACGAAATTAACCGCCTGGTCGATGAGCGTAAAATCACTATCGAATTCGACGAGAGCGTCGTTGATTTCATCGCATCCGAATCCTATTGCGATGAATACGGCGCGCGCCCGATTAACCGCGCTATCGAAAGACTCATTAAAAGCCCGCTGGCTATAAATTTAGTGAGCCATAATATCAAAGACGACAGTAAAGTTAAATGTTTTATTAAAGATAATGCAGCCGTGTTCGAATAAAATTACGCTCTTTTGTGCCGTAAGTGATAAACTCCGTCTGCTAAGTCTATCACTTAAGCTGCATGGCTAAGATAGTTAAGATCTTATGGGCCGCTAAGACCGCTAAGACCGCTAAGACCGCGACGGGGGAGAAGAAAGGACCAATGGCCCTCTCTTCTCCCCCGTGCCCCCTTTACTCTCCCTGAATATAAAACTGCGCGCGGCGCGCGTAGTTTTGCAGTATCGAAATAAAAAGACTATTATTACAGTATTTTTATTTCGGGCGGTGTTTGTTGCCGGTTTCGAAGTTTTTATCTTTTTTTATTCATCTTTCATCTTTTATCTTTTATCTTTTATCTTTTTCCTGCCATATACTTTTTCCATGCCTTTTGATAGTTTTGCCTTCGCGCGCAGCGCGCGCGAAGGCGTGCTATTTACGCACCGCCGGAGCTTAAGATTGAGGCTCGCGATAAAACTTTAAGAAGTAACAACTTTTACTATACGAAAGCATTATAAAACATATTTGTTTAAATTAAACTCAATTTATAAGAACTTTTATTCCACACGATTTATTTAATTTTAGTAATGCCATTATTAAACTCGATTTGCATCAGTTTTTACCGCGAGCTTTAAGGCATAGTTACGGTAGTGCCATTATTGCTACGCATGTGCGCGCGCGCCGCGCGCACATGCAAACAAACAAGCTAAAGAAAAATAACTAAAAGGCAATAAAAACAAGAAAGAAGAAACAAGAAACAAGAAAGAAGAAACAAGAAAGAAGAAACAAGAAAGAAGAAACAAGAAAGAAGAAAAAGGGAAGAAGGAAGGAAAAAACTAAAACGAAATTAAAGTTCCGGTCAGAAAAGCTATCGACAAACTAACGAAAAAGCGTCAGGCAAATTGCGGATAGAGGGTG
>CAYTCW010000135.1:7777-11549 GCA_964436235.1 uncultured bacterium | reverse complement strand
ACCGGCGTTATTTTTCTATCTGAAAAAAATTTGTAATGATAAAATAGTTTTCTGGCGCGCGTATCGAGTATATAGTAATTATCGGTTTCACGCCAGCATTTATACATTAAGACTGCAAGAACTATGATGATAGCGAAAGCGGCCAGTGAATACGGATCGCCTGCGCCGTCAAAGTAAGAATCTGCTGCGATGCCGCCGGCGACAAAAACGCCAAGCAGGGACAGTATAAATGAAATAATGAAAAATATTTCCAGCGGAGTGTCGAGATCTATTTTCATGCGTTCTGGCAGATTAGCTTGTTCCGCGGCATTTTTAAAGAAATTTTCATCGGGCTTGCTGTGCATATAGACACCTCGTTTTAGATTAATGAATTATTAAAATAACTTTAAAAAAATGATATAATTCAGGTTATCATTTTATTTTGTTTAATTAAAAGTCTAATGGCGGGTTTTGCCTATCTTTTTCAGATAATATTATTTCATGTTTTTTAAGAGGCCAGTTAATGGCAATGTTTTTATCGTCGTATGCGATGCCCGCGCCGTGCTCCGGCGAGTATAAATTATCGCATTTATATATTACCTCGGCGTATTCGCTTATTACGACGAATCCGTGCGCGAATCCGCGCGGGATAAACATTTGCTTTTTATTATCGGCGGAAAGTATTTCGCCGGTCCATTTGCCGTAATTTGGGGAATTTTTTCTTATATCGACGGCCGCGTCGAATATGGCGCCGCTAACGACGCGCACTAATTTAGCCTGCGCAAAAGGCTCGTGTTGATAATGGAGTCCGCGCAGCACGCCGTATTTTGAAAAAGACTGGTTATCCTGGACGAATTTAGCGGTGATACCGTTTGCTGCAAACAATTTTTCGTTATATGACTCGAAAAAATATCCTCTTTCGTCTTCGTATACGTCGGGGTTAAATATTATGACCTCTTTTAAGTTAGTCGGTATGAAAGGCATTAATATCCTCTTTATCTTTTTGTTATTAATTATTTTTTCCATGTTTTAGTGGCGGTTTTTATAGCCGCCGCTATTTGCTCAAAAACTGATTTAACGGCAGTTTCATTTAACAGTTCTTCGTGGAAAGGCGAGACTAATTTAATAAAATCAGCGGGAGTTTTAGATAGCTTGTTATCGTCGATTATTTTATCAGCGAAATTTTTGAAGTTATCGCGAAATTTATCGCATTTATCAGGTAATTCAAAATTAATAGGCTTTAAATATGATTTATAATCGTTATATTGTTTTAAAAGCGATTCGGCGGTTTTTTGTAAATTTGAAAACCCCGATTTAATGCCTGTCAAAAAACCTATTTCTTCGGCGACTAATTTAAGGCTTTTTTCATAATCGATTTTAACTTCTCTCATTTTCAATAATTCGTCTATATTTCCAACGCCGTCTGGAAGAGTTTTGATGATTTGAGGCGCAGCTTCTTCTAAAAGCGTAGATACACTTTCTAATACGCAGGCGGCTTCAAAGCCCTTTTCGAGAACCGTCAGGTCTTTGCGGATAGCCGCGGCTATTTCGATATTTTCGCGGTACTGCTCTTCTAATTCAGCGCTTTCTTTATCGGCTCCGGCCTTCGCTTTATGGTAGCGGTTTCTGATATCATGCAGCTTGCCTCTTTCGATCTTTAATACTTCTATTTCTTTTTCAAGATTTCTTTTAAGTTTGAGTATGGTGAAATAATTAAAGAAGAATCCGAGTCCTTTTCTGAGCATGGCTATATTGGTTTTAAGCGTGAGCGCGGAGCCTTCATGGCGCGATACTATTATTTTTTGAGCTTCTTCGGCTTCATTGAGACTCGGGTTTAATTTTTTAAGTTCGTTGACTAGAATTTCTTTCAGGCTTTTAGTCGAATTCAATTTTTCTTCGGCTTCGCTTAATTTTTTAATGAGATCTTTTTTCTTTTTAGTCAATTCAGTTTCTTTTTCTTTAATTTTATTTACGAGCGGATTGTAAAAATTGCCTTCCCGGTTTATAATGCCGCCGGCATAGTATAATTTTACTGTTTCATCGGCAATTCGCTCCAGAAGAGCATCGTAAGATAATTTAAATTTATTGACGTATTCGCTGTTAAAGGCGGTCTGCATTTCATGGGTTTCTTTAATGGCGCTTTCGATATTATCGATCGCCTTTTCTATCCAGGCTTTGAATTGCTTGAGATCGTATTTTGCCATAATAAACCTCTTTAATTATTTTTAGTTGAACTTAACTAAGGTGTTAAATGCCGTATTTAGGCGCGCTGAACCTTCTTTTGACCTTCCAGGCGATATTTTTAAAATTAACGGTTAATTTCGCGCCGCGCGCTTTTTCAATTTCTTTAAAATTGCCGCAGGCGTCCCAGTAAAGCGGGCAGGCGCCCTGGCAGATATCTTTTGTATCGCAGTCCGAGCATACCGGCGGCATGAATTCTTTATTTCTGAAATAGCGCGCCGCGCGGCCCGACCATATAGTGTCAAAGGGAGTGTTAAGAATGTTGCCGAGACTGTCTTTAAACGACGAGCAGGGAAGCACTTCGCCGTAGGGCGATATTGAAAGCAGGCCGGAGGCGGCCGCGCACGATTTAGAACCGAGCCCCGCGGCGACGGGGTTAAACAGGCAGTAAGGCGTCGGCGAGTACCAGACTAATTTTACGCCGTTAGCCTGAGCTTCTTTCTGTAAAATATCGATGTGGCGTTCTATATTTGTGTAGTTAATTAGCAAGTTTTCATTTATATTGGCGTTTCCGGTTTTAATGACCATATTAACTGAAAAATATTTCAATCCGAGTTCCGATATAAGTTTTGCCACACCGTAAACGCTTTCAAAATTATCGCTTGTGAGAGTGGAGTTGGTGTGAACATGAATTCCGACGGCTTTAAGGTTTTTAACGGCCTGGATACTCTTATCGAAAGAACCTTTGACGCCGGTTATGTTATCGTGAGTGGCGGCCTCGGAACCTTCGATACTCACCTGCGCGGAGTCAAGTCCGGCTTTTTTAAGTTCTTCGGCCTTAGATTTATTTGAAAGCACGATGCCGTTGGTGATAAGATTGACGCGCATATTTTTTGATTTAGCGTGCCGGACGCCTTCTAATAATTCGCTGAACCGGAGGGTAGGCTCGCCGCCGGTAAATGAAATCGTCGGGCAGTGGGCCGTATCGCAGATTATATCGATGGTTTTTTTAATTTCGGCGTCGGAGATTTCCGTTTTTTTATTTTTAGGGTCCAGGCGGGGGTTTTTGCATGAACCTATGCCTGCGTAGCAAAAAGCGCATTTAAGCTGGCAGTTGTAATTGAGCGCTATTTCTGAAAGGACAGGATAATACAATTCGTGGCTGCCGAAATGGGTAATTTTAAGCTGCGGCGTCGGGTGCCTGTCAACGTATGGAACGGAGCTTTGCGATGCGAGAAGCGATGCGAGCGTCTGCAGAAGTTTTTGAATGTCGCCGGTTATTACGGCTTTATCGATCTTATATTTAGCGGCGCATTCATCTATTATTGAATTAAGGTCGATGGTAAATTTTTTGCCGTTATCTTCGATTTTATGATATTGCGGGTTGTATAGCTTGTTAAGAATATAAAGCGCCGTTTTATTGACGAAATACATCCGGTTCGGCCTTAATATTAAAAGCCGGTCGCAGTCGCGCAAAAAAATCTGTTCTTTAGTGGTGGCTATTATCTCGGATGCGGCGGATACGAGCATTTCGAAGTTGATTCGCGGCGGTCCGGAATTAAATTCGCCGTCGTTATTATCTTTGTTGTTCATATTAATCTCTTTATTTGAT
>CAYTCW010000135.1:3089-7677 GCA_964436235.1 uncultured bacterium | reverse complement strand
TTTCTGAAGAATAGTAACTATCGGAGCGGTAGCGGTTATTGTAGCGGTATCTGTCGTATTCGCCGTCGAGCATGAGCCAGTAATATTCTTCTTCGTTTTCGACGCGTCTTCTTATTTTAGCCTGCTGGTAACGGTCGTGAATTTTATCGCGCCAGTATTTCTGTGAAGCGGCGTAATCGCAGTCCCAGGTTTTAGCCTGTACCGAGCGGCTTACCTTTTCGAGTACGGCGTGCAGTTTTTCTTTATCTAACGTGCCGTTTGGAAGTATGGCGTTATTAACGAGTTCTTTTTCGTATTCTTCGGAGGCTAAGGCGGCGTCATCTATCTGCAGCTGGAGCGGATCGTTGTTAACTATGCTGACGGCCTTTTTATTGACGAGCCGAAGTATTATAAGCGTTATCACTTTAGAAGTATCGCCTATATAAAGCGCGCATTCTATCTGGTTTAAATCGGGCGTTTTTTGGGATATATTAAAATTTTCGACCTCTATTTCGGGCGCTTCGTATTCTTCTTCATCTGGTATTTCGGGTATAGCCGGGAATAATTTATGAGTCATCCAGCGGACAAAATAAAAACCGATTAAAAACAAGATCAGATAAGCTGCATAATCAGCCGCAGGCGATGGTTCATCGTCGATCGGCGGGGCGGGCTGCCCGTAATTATTGGCTGCGCCGCCGCTTTTTTTAACGGTTTTAGATGTGCCGCCGGCTTCCGGGCTGCTTGAATTTTTAGGCGGCGGGGGGTTTTTAGTGGATATCATATTAAAGTAACGCCCCGGCATGAAAAAATTAACGCCCATTTTTTGCATGCCCGCCAGATCCGATTTTTCAACATGAAATGATAGCCATTTTTTCTTTGAAATTTCGTCGGGCGTAGGATAAGGTATGAAGCGGTCAAAGCCTCTCTTTACGGCCGCCGGTATTATCACGCCGATAGTGTCCATGACGGCGTTATTTATATCTTCGGCCTTTGTAATAGAGTCGGGTAATTCGATAGGCGTTATAAAGGTTATTATCTGCTTTTCTATGGGAATGCCCCACTGCGGGGCTGTCCAATGAATTCCGGTAAAACTTTCGCCTTTTATATCGGTTAAAAAAGCGACGGGTTCGTTTACCGCGTATGAAATTACAAGGTCGTACAATCCGCCGGTGACGGTGCTTTTATCCATTTTAACGCCGTAGCTGTCGCGTAGCGAAGCCGCAGGAGGTATGAGTTTAACCCCGATTTTTTCGCCGCTCGCGCCGTCGGTTAATAAGACCGATTCGATGGTGTGGTTTGAATCGAACGGCCCTATAGTTCTTATTAAATCGCGTGTCTGCTTTTCTAAAAAACGCAGGTGGTATTTTACTTTTATTTTACCGTCCTGCAGAATATTGATTTGCGATTTAATCTCTTTAAGTTCTACCTGTGCTAACAAGCGGCCGGGTAAGATAAAAATTGAAATAGACAGGATAAAAAGAGTTATTAATAAAATACGGGTAAAAAGAGTTTTTCTTTTTAAATTATCTTTTATACTTTTTTTAAAACTTCCATCCGTTTCAGTTTTGAGTATTAAATTCATCAAACACCTCTATAAAGTATCTATAATATTTTTTAAAACATAAAAAACTGCAGAATTATAAGTGAAATTCCGGACAGCGGAACGAAAAAACCGAGATATCTATTTATTCTTTCGGCTTTTTCAAGCTGCTGGGTATCGACGTATTTTATTAAATATATCGTGGATATAAGCGAGCAGAATAAAATAAAATAACAGGATATCATCAGCCGGTCGGCAAGCGTTAAATAACTTACCTGCGGAATGGCGGAAGTTAAGTTGATATGGAAGGCGACTGAAGTAAAAACCGTCGATATTCCGAGCGAGATGCGCTGCGATATTTTATCGGGGCTTAAGCTGAAAGAAAGAAAGGACAGCGATAATATTATAGACAGCGGTAAAAGCAGTTTTAACATCGAGGAAAAACGGGGGCGTGATATGGTTATGCCGAATATGTAACGCGAATAAACTAAGCCGTCTTCGTTACTGCCGTCATCGTAACCGAACGAGGTTTTATATTTGTGGGTGGTTATTTCGCTGAATTTTTTATTGATTTCCCAGCCCTGTATTTTAACTAAATCGTCGATATTGTTTTCATCGGGTTTTGTGGTGTATTTCATCTTATCGAGGCTTAATTCGCGGTCTTCGAATTCTATGGTCAATTTTTGTATATCGAGCGGATAATACTTGAAATTAAGATCGTTTGTAATAGTCGATACTATGCGGTGCGCAACCCATTTGAATGTGCGCCCTTCGACTTCTATGGTGTCATAAACCGGTTCGTCCTTGAAATCAAGCGCGCCGTTCATTATTTCGAAATTCAACGGGTTTAATTTATCGTTTTCCCATATCAGCCATACGTAAAAATCAACGATCCAGGTGCCGGAAGCCACTTCGAGCTTTCTGATATTGAGAATATAGGTTCCTATTTTAACTTCATTGGTGGCTAATTTTAGTAAAGATAGATTAGGTATTAATTTTTCGGGAGTTAAATTTTTTTTAATATCGACGGAGTTCGTGGCGTTAAGCGCGCCGCTGAATATGAAAATAATAAGGCATGTCGATAAAAAAGAAGGAATTAAGAAGGAAAATAAAGAATTAAAAGAAATAAAAGAAATAAAAGATGAAGAAGACGAAGAAGATGAAAAAAACTTAAATTTAAACTTATTATTAAAGAAATTCAAAGCGCCGTTTTTATAGTTATTTTCATTTTTCATAATGCGTTAGTTCCTTAATTGATTAGTCCCGATTTTGCTGTCATAGTTCAAATTCAAAATAACGATCAGATATTTATTATTAATCGTTTGGAATCAAATATTAGAAGGCCGGATATAAAACATTAAATATCCATGCAATGATTATAACACAAACATATATATAAACACAACATTCTCAATTTGAGATTTTTTTGTTTTAAAATGAGACTTGAATATCGAATTGAAATTATAAAAGTGCCGTATTTGTGGTATTTTTATATGGCATAAAGATTGCTTTAATTTAAATATCGATACACAAGAAGACTATAAATCAAAAATAATTAAATTATGGAGGGGTATTATGAAAGAAAGATCGGCGGCTGCGCAATTAAAAGCGAATGAGTGTTTATATAATCCAATGATTGACGGGGTTGCGCTTAATTATTCAGATATCGACGCGAACGGCGTTATAGTTTTAAACGCGCTTTGTAAAGATAAATACGCTAAAGAGCTGGTAACTATAAAAAAACGACTGCCGTTCAATAATTTATACGTCGATAGGAATTACTTCGATATATTAGTCGCCGATCCGGTTAAAAAAGCTCATTACTACCTTTACAACATTTACTATATCGAAAATTCCGCCATATATATAGCCGGCATAACTTCGCGGCTGTCTTTTGAAAATTCGCCCGAACGCGCGGTTAAAACTATGATGTCAACACAACTTATATTCAACTGGCGCTTCGATATAAACCAGAATGAATTTATTTATGAAACAAATTCTTTATATTCGGTTAAATTTAATCCTAATTATTTTTCACAGCTTAATTCGCTCGAAAACCTCGAAAAAATATCGCAGTCTTATAAAACTTACCAGCGGCTTATCGAGTGTGTTTCGCCTTATGACAGGCCGGCAAATTATATGCAGCGGGCCTTTTTTATGGCGGGCGCAGATTCGGTTGAAAAGTATGGCCTTACTTATGATTCATATAAAAATATCGCCGGATATTTTAATTCGTCGAATATAAGGCGGGCGGCCGACTGCTATTTTTCATTCGAACAGTTTTATTTAAGCGGTATTCTGGCGGCGCTTAATTTTAATAAAATTTAAATTTTAGTAGAAAAATAGATGTCTGTTATGTTATAATCACCTATCAAGGTGATTATAAATGCAGTTTGTTGAATGCCCGCATTGCGGCATGAAAATTATTCAATCGGCTAAGGTGTGTAAGAGCTGTCAGAAGCCCGTAGATAACGCTGCGCCCGTTGAATTGAAACCCGTTCCAACTGAAAATGCGCCAATTTTAAAACAAAGCGCGGCAGCACCCGCTTCCGGGGCGGCAGTTAACGAAGATAATGCCGGTCACAAACAGCCCGCGAAGCCGGCCGCGCAAGCGGCCGCTAAAAAAGAAAGCCTTTCTTTAAACGGCCCGGCTAAATCCGAACCGTCGGTTACCTTCGACGATCTTATCGAAGGCGGACTCGATTCTGACGGCGGCGAAGGTGAAGGCGGTTACGGCGGCGACGATTCGATGCTCGATCAGATCGAAGTTATCAGGGAGCCTAAAGACGAAGATGAAGAACCTGAAGACAGAATTAAAATGTCTAAGGGCGCAAAAGGTCTTACGCATATTAATATAATCGAAAAAAAAGAGCCGGAAGGCATTCACAGCAGTAATTTTCAGCGCAATATACTTCCGCGGCTCATTCAGATTTTCGTTCTGATAGTTTTAACGGTGATTATCGGGACGGGAATTTTTATTTATAAAATAATGGATCTGCCGGAATACTATAACACTTTTCACATGCGTAAAGAAAATTCTAAAAGTTTCGGCGAGGCGGTCGTTCAGCT
>CAYTCW010000135.1:0-2989 GCA_964436235.1 uncultured bacterium | reverse complement strand
ATAGAAATTTATGACGCCGAAATAACTGAAGGTTATTAATATTTAAAATTAAACAAGGGGTGGGTAGTAATGTACGAAAACGAAGTTTTTGCCGAACCGTATAAAATTAAAATGGTCGAAAAAATCAGAAAGATAACCAGGACTGAGCGTGAAACGCTGATTCGCGAGGCGGGATATAACGTATTTAATTTAAAATCGCGCGACGTGTATATAGATTTGCTTACCGATTCCGGCACCGGCGCGATGTCCGACGAACAGTGGTCGGAAATGTTAAAAGGCGACGAAGCGTACGCCGGATCGGGGTCTTTCGAAAAATTGCAGAAGGCCATAGACGATATAATGGGCTTTAAATATGTGCTGCCCACTCATCAGGGCCGCGGCGCCGAGAATGTTTTATTTTCTTTCATGGTTAAAAAAGGCGATATAGTAATAGGCAATATGCATTTTGACACTACCAAGGCTCATATCGAAGTTAGAGGCGCTCACGCGGTTAACTGCGTCACGCAGGAAGCCTTCGACACTAATTCTAATTATCCGTTTAAAGGCAATATGGATACCGATAAACTCGAAGAATTAATAAAAGAGCACGGCCCCGAAAAAATACCGTTAGTCATGATAACCGTAACATGCAATAGCGGAGGCGGACAGCCGGTGTCGATGGAAAATATCAAAAAAACGGCTGCTATATTAAAAAAATATAATATACCTTTATTTTTCGACGCGGCCCGTTTCGCTGAAAATGCTTATTTTATAAGAACGCGCGAGGACGCATATAAAAATGTTCCTATCATTCAAATAGTGCGCGAGATGTTTTCATACGCCAACGGCGCGACGATGTCGTGCAAGAAAGACGCCATAGTTAATATTGGCGGGTTCGTCGCATTGAACAGCCTCGATTTATTTCAGCAGTGCGCGCAGTTTTGCGTTATATACGAAGGTTTCGTTACTTACGGCGGCCTTTCGGGACGCGATCTTGCCGCTATAGCTCAGGGCCTTTACGACGGAATCGACTACGAATATTTAAAAAGCAGAATATATCAGACCGAATATTTAGGCAAAAAACTCCGCGAAAACGGTATTCCGATAATATGGCCGATAGGCGGCCACGCCGTTTACGTTAACGCGCGCGAGTTTCTGGGCCATATTCCAAAAGAGGAATTTACCGCCCAGGCGCTCGTTGTACAGCTTTATATAGAAGGCGGAGTGCGCGGGGTCGAAATAGGAACCGTGCTTGCCGACCGCGATCCGGATACCGGTGAAAATCGTTATCCAGAGCTTGATTTAGTGAGGCTCGCGATACCGAGGCGCACCTATACGCTTTCACACATGGACGTCGTCGTTGACGCGTTTGAAAAAGTGAAAAAAATCAAAGATAAAATAAAGGGCCTGCGCTTTACTTACGAGCCTAAGGTGTTAAGGCATTTTACGGCGCGCTTCGAGTTCGTGCAGAAGTAATTATACATTTAAGCACGGTACAAAAATAATATATAAAGGGTGATTATTTATTCTTAAAAATAAGCAAAGAGCTGTAATAATAGGTATTTCAATTAATTCGACGAGAGTGGAAAAAACTTTAAAATACCACAGCGTTTATCAAGCCGATCAGTCGCTTTCGGAGCTCGAGCTTCTCGCTAATACCGCTGGCGCGGAAGTTTGCGGCCGTTTTGTCGTAAACCTGTCAAAAATCAACCCGCGCAGTTTTATAGGCTCGGGTAAAATCGAAGAGATCAAAGAAGCCATTAATAATGATATGGGTGAAACGCCCCCTGATGTGATAATTTTTGATGAAGAGCTTTCGGGCGTTCAATACCGCAATCTTGAAGAATCTTTCGATATGGCTATAATCGACCGTACTCAGTTGATTTTGCATATATTCGCCATGCGCGCTAAAACTCAGGAAGGCATGCTCGAAGTGGAGCTGGCGCAGTTAGAATACTTGCTGCCGAGGCTTATAGGGTTCGGAAAGGTATTGAGCCGTCTGGGCGGAGGTATCGGAACTCGCGGCCCCGGCGAGACTAAATTAGAAGTTGACCGGCGTAAGATAAGAACGAGAATAACTAAGGTTAAAGCTGATCTTGAAAATATTAAAAAGCACAGGGCGCTTCACAGAAAGCAGCGCGACGAATTTCCATATCCGCAGATATCGCTTGTAGGTTATACTAACGCGGGCAAGTCAACGCTTTTAAATTCGCTTGCTAAATCCGATATATTAGTTAAAGACCAGCTTTTTTCGACGCTGGATACGACCACTAAAAAAATAAAGCTGCCAGGTTCGGCTCTCGAAGTGTTAATAACCGATACGGTAGGCTTTATTAATAAACTTCCGCATAAACTTGTAATGTCGTTTCGCGCGACGCTCGAAGAAACCGTTCATTCCGATCTTCTGCTTCATGTCGTTGACGCTTCGAACCCGGATTTTATATCTCAGATAGAAGCGGTTGATATAGTGCTTAAAGAACTCGATTGCGTCAATAAACCTTCGATTATAGTGTTGAATAAAATAGATAATATTCCTGACGGCGGTTCTCTTAATATAGACGAATCAAAATTTAAAGATAAAAACACGGTCTTCGTTAAAATATCAGCTAAGAAAAAATTGAATTTTAAAGAGTTGTATGATGCCATCGAAAAACAATTCGCAGGGTTTATAGGCGAGTACGAATTGAAAGCTCCGATCTCTGACGGCAAGCTAATCAGCTTTATAAAGGGATTTTCAAAGATACTGCATGAGCAAAATGACGGCAGCGAAATAAACTATAAAATCAGGATGTATAAAAGGCATTTAAACGTGATCGAGCCTTATATAAAAAATAATGCTCAATTATGAAAAATAAAATTTCTGAAATTATAAAATCTTCGCTTAAGTCTGAAACCGGCGTTTATTCGTCGCGCATTATAAGCGCGGCCGTTATTTGCGGCGGCACGGAGTACGTCGAAACCTTCAGCAATGATAATAGTTTTAAATATTCGTCGGGCAGCGGTAATACGC
>CAYTCW010000134.1:2512-11815 GCA_964436235.1 uncultured bacterium | reverse complement strand
CCCCGCGCCTTAGCGGCATACCATTGTGATAACGCCCTTAAAAGTCCGGCTATATCGATATGCCCGGAATTGATCGTTTTAACGAACCATTTTATTATTACCCCGTCGGGGTTCGAGCTCACTCCGCCGGTTCTGTAAACCGAAACGACGATATCCTTGAGCCGTATGAATCTTGCGCCTTCGTTGATGAGCCTGAGCCACAGGTCGTAATCCATGGAATATTTGAGGCGTTCGTCGAATTTATGATTTAAAAGCAATTTGCGCGACATTATAACCGACTGATGGCAGAAAGAGCAGTCATTTAAAAGGTTTTCATGCGCGGCCTGGCACATGCTGAAGCCGCCGAACCGGTTGATTATTACAGCGCCGCCGTATAATATGGTGTTTTCGTTTGGATCGTTTATTTTTATGTAATTAGCTAATTTTTCGACCGCCCGGCTGTCGTAAAAATAATCGCTGCAGTTCATCATTATTATATAATCACCCGAAGCGAGGCGGACGCCTTTATTAAACGCGGCGCTTATTCCGGAATCTTTTTCGCTTACAAAGCGCGATATTTTATCGCCGAAGTTTTTGACTATTTCTATTGTACCGTCAGTCGAACCGCCGTCAATTACAATATATTCGATATTTGAATAGCTTTGTTCGATAACGCTTTTAATCGTCTGTTCCATAAAAGGAGCGCCGTTTAAAACTACGGTTATCACGCTTACTTTCGGATAGCCGAAATCTAAACTCAGATTATTATCTTTGCGGCCGTTTTTTTTGATGTCTTTTTTAATAGTATCTTTATTGTCTTTACTATCTTTATCGCTTTTATTAGGTGTAATAGTCATAATAGCTAAATACCGCCGTTTATAGTTTTATTTATTTTATTGCGGCCGGCTAATGATAAAATTATTTTCTGGTAATTTTCGCCGAATTCGATCGTCCTGAGTTCATGCGCTTTTAGTTTAGCGGGGAGCGCGCCGTCGTCATAAGCGGGCGGAGCGGACCAATACCGTTCTAAAATAGACGCAAGTCCCTGCGCGTCATGAGGATCGAAATATTCGGCTTTAGCCGGCGCCTGTTCTATATGTACTCTGATATTAGAAAGGATGATATCTTTATCGATAGCCTTACATTCTTCGACGGTCGAGCTCCAGCCTTCGAAGAGCGACGGATTGATAACGGCCGCCGAGTAACGCATCAGATAGTAAACTCCCTGATAATCTATCAGACCGAGCATGATCGCGTTAGCCTCGAGGCCGCAGCCGTTTATATAGGTTTCGAGTTCGTTGAGATAACCCGCGTTACGATAATCTTTGGAAAGACCGCTGAAAACTATTACGGGAACGGCTTTCCCCGAATCTTTAAGCGCCTTCAATGCTTTGAGAGCCACTATATGGTTTTTATGTTTCCAGAACTGGTTCGGGATATAAAAATATTTATCAGGCAGTTTGTATGCGGCTTTAATAGCCGCATAGCGGGCCGGATCGAAATTATCGACGGCAACGCTTTGCGCAAAATTGAGCACCCTGGCTTTAGCGGCGAAAGACGGGGCGAATTTTTTATAATCATCGGCGGCATCGCGGCTGCTTAAAATAACAGCGTCGGCCTTTTCGGCGATTTGCGTATATGTGCGGTTTCTGTAAGCGAGAAGTTCGGGGCTGAACATATCGGGCAGGTGCATGTGCTGAAAATCGGGGATCCAGCCGATCAAAATTAAACCGGCGCCGGCGTCGGCATTCGACGCGTGCGAAATAGCGTCTATTTTATGCGCCGCAAGGACCTTTTCAAATACTAAATTACGGCCGATGGTTTTTTTCAGCGCGCGGCCTAGATACGATAATATTGAACTGCCTTCAAGGCAGGAAAGGCCGACGCATTCGAAGCCGATGTTCAATTTAGCCGATACTTCGGCGGCCTCTGAGGCTGCCGTAAATATAACCGGTTCTATTTCGCGGCGCGCGCCGAGTTTTTTTATAGCCGATAAAAGGCTTTTATAGTAATTAAAGCCTCCGGTCCATGAATTTATATCTTTAATTATGAATCCGACTCTTATCATAAGCTCAGATTATACACGATATCCGGCTATAAGTCAATAAAACAAAGAGAAAGATTCTAATTGAATAATATATAAAGTTATGATAAAATACATTAATTTAAAAAAATCAGCGGGCGCGGTCATTCCTTGATTTCAGGCCGGACGCCCTCCGCCTTAACCGTTATTTATTCAATATATAAGGAATTTATGAGTATATTTTCAAAAGTATCGGGCGCGCTGCCGGCTAATTTTTTAAATGCGGCTGCTATAAATAATATTTTCTGGCTCGCTTTCGATAAAGTTATAAGACTCGTAGTCGGGCTTTTTGTTAACGTGTGGGTTGCCCGTTACATGGGGCCGGAAATGTACGGCCATTACAATTATATATTTTCGTTCGTTATTATTTTCAGCGTTTGCGGCGCGCTCGGCTTAGAGGGCGTGGTCATACGCGAGTTGGTTAAATGTCCTGAAGATAAAAATAAAATACTCGGCAGCGCTTTTTTATTAAAATCGGCGGGCGCGCTAATCGGCATGGCGCTCACTATCGCGGCAGCTTCTTTTATGAATGTTAAAACGCCGGATTGGTTAGTGCTGGTATCCATATCGACGCTTAGTTTTCTTTTTATGCCGTTTGAAGTCCTCGATTATTTTTTTCAGTCATTAGTTATGTCAAAATATATCGTAGCGGCTAAAAACTTTTCTTTGATAGCCTCGTCTGCTGTCCGCTTGTACCTGATTTCGTCGGGCGGCTCGCTTATGGCGTTTTTACTTGTTAACGTTATAGAAGCGGCGCTCACTTTCATGGCGCTGATAGTTTTATTTTCAAAGAGGGAGCGTATAGCCGGCTGGCATTTTTCGGCGCCTCTTATGAAAACGCTTATGATCGATAGTTTTCCGCTTATGATGACCTATCTGATGACTCTTATCGGAATGAAGATCGACCAGCTTATGCTGATGGAAATGATCGATGAAAAGCAGCTCGGTTATTATTCAGCGGCCATAAAATTATCGGAGATATGGTATCTTATTCCAATGTCGATATGCTCAACTTTTTTTCCAATATTAATCAATATAAAAAAGAGGAGCATAAGTCTTTATATGAAAAGGTTCCAGATGCTTTATGATTTTATGGCCGTGACCGCTTTTATTATAATTATTCCGGTATCGCTTCTTTCTTCTCGGATCATTCCGCTTCTTTACGGTCCTAAGTATTTAGAGTCATCGATGATTTTAGCCGTACATGTCTGGGCCGTGCTTCCTGTTTTTATGAGCGTAGTTTGCCAGTATTATCTTATCGTTGAAAAAAAACAGAAATTATCGTTTTATAAGACCATTATAAGCGTTATAACAAACGTAATTTCGAATTATATCTTAATTCCGAAATATTCGGCTGCCGGAGCGGCCCTTTCGAGGCTTATATCCGAGTTCGTTTCAACTTATATTTTCGATATGGCCCACCCCGCTTTAAGGCCTGCTTTTAAAATGAAGATGCGCGCGAGCACCCTGATTTCAGCTTTCGCTTCGGGGGTTAAATTTATTTCAAGGCTGCGCGCTAAATAATAACCATTTGCGCGCCGCCGCATTGCCGGAATATTTTAAGGTATTTCAGAATATTTTAAGATATTTATTTAAGTATTTATACTTGACAATGCAGTCAGATAACAATATAATAGGACGGGTACGATAGTATGATAACGACAATAAATTCAGCTGCGGAGAAAGTTTGATCATGATAATCAGATTAAAAGAGACGCTAAGCGGAGCCCGTTTTGTTTTAGCCGGTAAAAAACCGTGGAGCCGCGGGTATTATACCTACAGAAAACAGGTTTTATTAAAGGCGCTCGCGTCTAAAAGTTTTGATATTTCCAAATTGCCGCAAGGTTACGGCCATCGTCTCGACGAACGGATAGTCGAATATCCCTGGCTGTTTTCACGGCTCGGCGCGAATCAGGGCGAATTGCTCGACGCCGGTTCGGTCCTTAATTACGACTACATAATATCGAACAGGGCGCTTGAAAATAAAAAAGTGACTATAATGACTCTCGCGCCTGAAGCCGATTGTTTTTATAAAAAAGGTGTATCCTACATATACGGCGATTTAAGGGATATGTGTTTTAAAGACAATTTTTTCGATTATATCGTCTCGCTTTCGACCATAGAGCATATAGGCTTAGATAACAGCATGATATACGCAAAAGCTGGCGAACATAACGAAAACAGGCCGGATACTTATCTTGCCGCGGTGGCTGAATATAGAAGAACGCTAAAAAAAGGCGGTATATTATACTTAAGCGTGCCTTACGGCAGATATAAAAACCACGGCTGGTTTCAGGTATTCGACCGCGCTATGGTCGCTAAAATAATAGACGCGTTCGCCCCGGTCTCATTTAAAGAAAATTACTTTCAATACAAGCCTTCCGGCTGGATAAATTCGGACGCCGATGCGGCTAAAGACTGCGAATGTTTCGACATTAATTTCAGCAAAACTTACGACAGCGATTTTGCCGCATTTTCAAGAGCGGTAGTTTGTATCGAGTTGGTTAAATAGCGGATGGTGCGATTATGAAAAATTTATTTAAGAAAATAATTTATTTTTTTACTGGCGCGCCTAAAAATTATTTGATCGGCGATAAGTCTGTTATTTATAAGAGCGCTAATATTTTTAACGACTATAAAAGGCCTGATAAAATTAAAATAGGCTGTTTTACGCATATCCGCGGCGATCTGTTAATATTCGGCCATGGCGGAATGATCGATATCGGTGATTATTGTTACATAGGCGAAAACACAAAGATATGGTCGGGACTTTCAATTAAAATAGGGACGCGCGTTTTGATTTCACATAATTGCAATATCTTTGATAACGACACTCATCCGTTAGATCATAAGGCCCGCCACGAACAGTTCAAGGCCATAATAAGCGCGGGCCATCCGGCGATTATAGATTTAAAGGATGAAGCGGTAGTTATCGGCGACGACGCGTTGATCGGAGCTAACAGCACTATATTAAAAGGCGTGACGATAGGCGAGCGCTCGATAATCGGCGCGGGAAGCGTAGTTACGGCGAGCGTTCCGCCGGATGTTATCGCGGCCGGCAATCCGGCTAAAATAATTAAAAATTTAAAATAAAATCGGGTTTAATGATATGGTTTCTGTCAAAAACGATAATAGTAACAATGTTAACATTAGCAGCAATAATAACGGCGTAACAATTGAACAAATCAGCTGGGAAGCCGCCATCGATCTAATTAAAAACGACGCGACGATGAAAAAACTTGTAATCGACTCTTTTTTCGACGACCCGATCACCGCCGCAGCAGAGCGGTTTTATAAAGGCAGCGAGTGGCGGGCAACCCGCGCCCTGATAACAGAGCTTTTCGGCGCTAATTACAGGCCGGGCGCAATGAGCGCCATCGATATCGGCGCGGGCCGCGGCATCGCATCTTACGCGCTGGCTATGGACGGCTGGAGCGTGACGGCGCTCGAGCCTTATAAAAGCAGGACGGCAGGCAATCTCGCCATCGCCGATTTGATCGAAGGCTTTAAACTCGAAAAAATAAATATAGCCGAAGATTATGGAGAAAGCCTTAAATTCGGCGGCGGAAGTTTCGATCTGGTTTATATGAGACAGGCCCTTCATCACGCCTGCGACCTCGAAAAATTCTGCATGGAAGCGGCGCGAGTATTAAAACCGGGCGGCGTTTTCATCGCGGCGCGCGAGCATGTTTTAAGCAGCCGCGGCGATTTGAAATATTTTTTAGACAACCATCCTCTGCATAAATATTACGGCGGCGAAAGCGCCTATACACTTTCCGAGTATAGATCGGCCATCGAAAAAAGCGGTATAAAATTAAGCGCGGTGCTTAAAACTTACGATTCCGACATTAATCTTTTTCCCGAAACGCGCGAAGCGCTTATGGGCAGGCTGACTGCTAAAATAGGCTTCAGGCCGCCCGGTTTCATTTTTAACCTGATTTTAAAAATCTTTAATATGATCAATAAAGTCCCCGGACGGCTTTATACATTCGCGGGAGTTAAGCTATGAATAAAAAAATTATTATTACCGGCGCTTACGGCTTTTTAGGACGCGGCTGCGCGGCGGCTTTTGGCGCGGCCGGTTTTGAAATCTATGGAATCGGCCATGGCGGCTGGCCTCCGTCGGAATATGACGGATTCGGAATTAAAACCTGGCTTTCATCGGATATCACTTATGAATCTTTATGCTCGCTCGGATTGAGCGGCCGCGTCGCGGCGATAATTCATTGCGGCGGCGGCGGTTCAGTCGCCTATTCGATGGAAAACCCGTCGTTGGATTATAAAAAAACCGTTGACAGCACGCTTGCCGTTTTAGAATATATGCGCCGCGAGAACCCGGACGCCCGGCTTATCTATCCATCTTCAACCGCGGTTTACGGAGTGTGCGAAGATAAGCGCATCTCAGAGAGCCATCCGCTCGATCCGCTCTCGCCTTACGGGTTTAATAAAGCGGCGGCGGAATTACTCTGCCGGTCGTATCACAAAAATTATTCGATTAAATGCTCGATCATACGGTATTTTTCAATTTACGGCGAAGGCCTTAAAAAGCAGCTTTTATGGGAGGCATCTAATAAAATAATTAATGCATCCAAAACCTCAGGCACCGCTGAGTTTTTCGGAACCGGCCTTGAAACTCGCGACTGGATACATATTTCTGATGCGGCGGCGCTCGCGGTTAAAGCGGCCGGCGCCGATTGCGGATACGAAATAATTAACGGCGGAACCGGAGTCAGGACATCCATTAAAGACACTATCGCACTTTTATCTGAAGAATTCGAAAAACATAATATAGCTGCGCGTCCCGTTAAATTCAATAATATCGTTAGATCGGGCGATCCCGCATATTACTGGGCCGATATCGGCCGGGCTTTAGAATCCGGCTGGAAACCGGCGATAACTCTGGCCGATGGAATTTCGCGCTACGTTAAATGGTTCGTTAATAACAGGGGTTAAATAACGGACAGTCTTTTTCGGGCTGAATAAAAAGCGGTCTGAATATAACGCTTATCTTATATTCTTTATATTTATCTTGTTTTGTTTAATTTTATTCGATTTTATCTTATCTTATTTTTTGAATATAAAACGAACCGGGTTCGTGTTCGGCGGTTAATTTCGGGCATTTATCCTTAAGCCGTTCGTAATATTTATGACGAAGGTAATTAAGCGCGCCTATAATTTTAAAGTCGTCATTATTCGTTAAAAACGCTTCCAGCAGATATTGTTCATTCCAGAAGAGCGCGCCGTCGATCAGCCAGCTTTGCGGATAATCTTTAGGCGAGAATATATCGTGGATATGTATGATGACGCCTTTATTCAAAACCGGAAGCAGCTCTAAAAATTCGAATAAAACATCGCCCTGCGGCCTTATCATATGAGATGAATCGATAAACAGTATATCATTTTCTTTTAATTCTTTAAATAGTTTTATATCCACCGTTTCGACTTTTTCGCGCATGACCGTCACTGCGGTTTTTTCGAGCCACGGCATTTCATAAGGCTCTATACATATATGCCGGCAGCTATAATTTTTATCTTCGCTTTTATTTTTATTAAGGGCCAGCGCCGCCATTTTAGTCGAATTTCCGCTTCCGATCTCGATTATGGTACGCGGTTTGAAACGGCGTATTATATTGTACCAGTATTCGCAGTCACCGGCTTTAAACGACGGGTTGTTAAAATAAAAATCCATATCGTTTCCGCGTTTATCCGATATATTCGAAAGCTCGCCGCTGTAATTAAAGCCGCTTAAAAGCGAAAGCTGTTCTTCGTCATTCCACTTTATTCCGGGCAACATGCGATCATCGGCAAGCGGCTTTCTTAGATTGCTTTTATCGAAGAGCGGTTCGTAGTAATGATTAATAACGGGCATAACGCCGGCTTTTAAAAGCGCCGCGCGGCAGGCTGGAAACCGGGCGACGCCGAAGCATCTTATAAATTTAAGCGGAAGCGCGCAAAGAAAAACAAAAGGAAATAAGACTATATCCAGTGCCGCGAAAATAAATAAAACCGCGTTTTTAATAAAATTTCTCATAAATAATTAAGCCTTTCATCTGATTGCCTGCTCAACAAAACTGATAATTTTTCACATAACTTATTTGAAACGGTTTTTGACTCAAAATATGAAGCTGTTTTAAGCGCGGCTTCAGTTATTTTTTTGCGGCCGGCAGGCGGCATAGCGTAATAATATTCGATTTTATCCTTAAGTCCTTCGGAATCGCCCATTTCGAAGAAAAAACCGTTTTTGCCTTCAATTATATACTCGCCAAGCGCTCCGATGCGGCTTCCTATCACCGGCCTGCCGCATGCCATGGCTTCTATTCCGACAAGGCCTAAGCTTTCCTTAAGAGTCGGAAATATAAAAAGATCCATTGCCCCATAAAAAAGCTCTAATTCTTCATGGGACGCCTTCTGAATGTATGTCATTTCTTTTTCGAGCCCGAAGGCGCGGACCATTTCGTCGAATTCGGCGCGCTGCGAACCGCCGCCGACCGCCAGAAATGAAACTTCTTTAATGACGCCGCTATTTTTTATTTTTGCCGCGGCTTCAAGAAAAAAACGCCAGCCCTTATTTTTTTCGAGCCGCGATATGTAACCGATCACGAATTTGTCCTCTGCTATGGATAATTTGCGCCTGCATTCGAGCGGATCGTGGGGCTTGAATTTAGCCGGATCGACGCCGCCGGAGGGCGAAACGAAAATCTTATCATTTTCGAGCTTATACCTCGCCGCTAAAATTCTTTTATAATGGCGTGACGGTGAAATTATCAACGCGGCGGCGGCGAATATCTTTTTAATAAAAGGGTTTAAGATAAAACGATATATAAGTTTTCTGACATTGCCTTCGACCGATATATCGCCGCCGTGTATATTTATTACGATTTTAACTTTTTTAACGAGTGAAATTAAGTAGAGCGGAATGCATATATGCGAAACGAAATGACCGTAAATTATATCGTAA
Organism: uncultured bacterium; assembly: GCA_964436235.1. GTDB lineage: Bacteria > Muiribacteriota > UBA9980 > UBA9980 > UBA9980 > UBA9980. The sequence goes on along the minus strand of CAYTCW010000134.1, from coordinate 2,795 downwards.
CGCCCGAAAATCCCCACAAAAAGAATACGGGCGTAAAACGATATATAAAGCGCTATTTTATGCAATAATCCGGACGGGGTATCAGCGATTACCGCCCGCTCGATTTCAAATCCGTTTTCTTTAAGACCATTTTCGCCGTTACGGACGAATATTCCGTATCCGGGTTTTTGCGCGGTCGGATATAAACTCGATACGAGAAGTATTTTGATCATGATCAGCGGGTTCCGTAAACTTCGATTTCGGCGAGTGAAACTTTATTTTTATTACCGTATGAATCTTCTAT
>CAYTCW010000134.1:0-2412 GCA_964436235.1 uncultured bacterium | reverse complement strand
CCATCGGAGGTGAAATAAGTTTCGGAGAATCCCGACGGTTTTATTATTTCATCCGTCAATACGCCGGAGCGGCAATTGTTGTTTTTGGCGCTTTCGATATAATTTTTGCCGGCGGCAAAGTTTATATAAGAGCTTTCGGCGTCTTTACTAAAGCCGGACGGCCGTTTCTCCCCGGCGGTTTTATTGCCGGCCGATGTGTTATAACGGCTATGCGCGCCGTTAAAAACTTCAAAAAGTCCCTCTGCTATTAATTTATGACCTTCGGCATTAGGATGGATCATATCGGGCAGAAAAAAACGCATGAGATTTTTATCTTCGGCCGCGTCGTTAAAATTCATGTAATTATCGACTAAGTCAACCTTGTTTTTTATGGCGGTTTCGCGCGCCGCGAATACGAAAGGCATTAAATGACGGTTGGTCAATATTTTAATGTTATTGGTAGGAATCGGCGGCGGAGTCATTAATATAACTGCGATATTTTTTTCTTTAAGCCGGCTGACGAAACTTTCGAGCGTTTTCATATAATTTTCTTTCGATACTTTTGACCTGCCGAACTCACCGGCGACGCAGTCATTGGTGCCGAACATTATGATCGCGGCGTCAGGTTTTTCAAGAAAAATTTTATCGAATCTGGCTTTAGCGTCTTCTATGGTTTCGCCCGGAACGCCGCCGTTAACTATACGCGCGTCGATACCGGCTTCGGCAAGCATCTGAGTTAAAAGAAAGCGGAATGAATCCGAGTTGGTTAACGATTGCGAAGCGGTCGGGGCAAATCCGTAAGTTATCGAATCGCCGAAGGCATATATTTTAAGAGGCCCGGCGGCCTGCGCCGGAATTAATCGGGCGCAGACCGTCGCGGCGGCAAGTAAAAATATAAATATAAATTTAACTGCAATAACCAAAGTTATCTTATAGTTTATATTCATAGTTCAGCGTTTCCTATTGTTCTTCGTCTTCATCGGCGTTATATCTTTTCTTGCTTCTATGGCTCGTTTTCGATTTACCTTTAGAACCGGCGTTAGGAGGCACACCTATCGATTTATTCGAAATAGTCGTAAAACTTCTCCATGAATTGCCCGGACCGCTGTTTTCGCTGTAAGTTGCGGTGTAATCATCGAAGTTAAAGCACATAAGGCCGGTTATAAGGTTTTTCTTTTTGTCCATATACATACCGGAAGCACAGAATGAATTTTCATTATAATTAGAAGGCACTTCAAGGCCGGCGTTCATAAAGCCGGTACCGCCGGTTATCGGTTTAACGTATGCCGTTCCGTCAGCGGGCACCCAGGAAACGAACCAGTGCGTCGTCTGTTCCCAGCAGAATGAAATCGTCGCGTTTTCGGTAAATTTATCGGCCGGTTTCGATATATTGTCAACGTGGCGCCATGCCTGCCATTGTGCGAGCGCGGCGCGTGTTTTTATATCGATAGTATTGACCGTCGAATACATCGTGCCGTCTTTTTTATTATAGCTGTAAAGGCAAACGGTTACTTTGCCGTCGCTCGGTTCGCAGAAACTTATATCCACGGCCGTATTGCCTTCTTCGTAATTCGGGAACGGAGTTGAAACCTGGCCCATTGAGGTCCAGCTGAACCAGTTATTAGTAGCGTGATCGTAAAAGGCTATATAAACGGATCCTTCGTTAGCATCAACGGAACTGATTGCAAGGAAATTGATATTTGAAGCGAAGCCTATATAAGTAGAGCCGCCAGCCGACAGTTTAGGCGCACTCTTGCCTGCGCTCGCACTCGCCAGCATCGATTTTTCCGATTTATCGCTTCCGGAAACCGCTTCTATGTAGTAGTTATAATTTTTACCTTTTTCGATATCGGTATCTACGAATTTTAAGCTGGATATTTTCTTGAGAGTGGCTATTTTTTTGAATTTATCGCTTTCAAAACCGTCGCCGGTCGAACGGTAAATATTAAAGCTGTGTTTTGAAAGATTATAATCGCCTTCCCAGGTGAGTTTAATGCCCTCTTCTTTTTTACTGTATTCGGCGTTTAAGTTTTCCGGCGTATCGATTGCCGCAGGTTTTTTAGTTGTAGCCGGCTTTTTTGCTCCGTCGGTCGAAGAAACTTTCGAAGAAGCTTCAACCGCATTAGAAGCCGCGGATTTTTTATTATTGGAGTCGCGGGCATACACCTGATATCTGTATTTTTTATTCTTTTCAATATCTGAATCGATAAAGCGGCCATTATTGCCGGATACGTAACCTATTGAAATAAAACTGCCGCCTTCTAAAGCGCGCTCGATATGATAGCCGGTAGCGCCTTCAACCGTGTTCCATTTAAGTTCTATTGATTTGCCCCTATGTTTGGCGCTTAGATTAGACGGCGCGTCGGCGCAATAGCCGGCTGCCGCGATGGATAAAGTTAAAGAGAAGATAATAAAAAATACCGCCATGGATAA
>CAYTCW010000133.1:0-11866 GCA_964436235.1 uncultured bacterium | reverse complement strand
GTGTAATTGCAGCACTCCGACTGCCTGTCGAATGATGCTAAAAGTTTTTTCGATACGTCGAGCGAGCGCGTGCACACCACGCAAAGTACTTGATTGTTCATATTTTTACCGGGTTATATTCCTTTAATGTCTTTGATGATATTTTCGATGGTCTCGAGCGGAGCGGTGAAGTCGTTAGGCATAAATATAACGCTTTCAGAGGCTTTAACGGCGTTTTTATAATTTTGCCCGCTCAGTTCGTAATTTTTTTTATAATAATGAGCCATTGGAAGCAGCGTCGGCATTTTTCGAGCGGCGATCGGATATTTTGCCAGTATTTTATTGATTTTATTGTAGATATCGCGGTTCTCAACGAGCGCGGGCAGATAGTTAAAGGTGGTCAGCGAGTAACTGTTTTGCTCTATAAATCTGATCTCGTTGTGTTTAATCGTCATATCGCGCCTGTAATGTTTGGCGAGCATATATTTATATTCGATGAGCGAGTCTATATGTTTTAAGTGTTCGTTTATAAGGCGCGCTTTTTCATTCGACATGGTAAAATCGGGCACCGGAATTTTAAGCTCGCCGTTAGCGTCGCAGCCGCCGTTAAATATAAGTTTGAGCCGGGCGTTGATTTTATCGTTGGAAGTGCCTATGATGGCCCCGCTTCCGCAATTGATTATGGAGGATGAGTCGAAATTGAATAATGAAATATGGCCGCGGCCGCCGCATTTGACGCCTTTATAAACGGCGCCGAGCGAGGTCGAGGCGTCTTCGATAACGAAAAACTTATATATGGCAGAGGCTTCCATTATATCGTCTATCGCGCAGGGCGCGCCGAACATGTGCGAAGCGATGACGGCCTTTAAGTTGGTTGTGCTCATAAGCTCTAAATGCGACATATTGGCGTTATAGTTAGCCAGATCGATATCTATGAATATGGGCTTGCAGCCGAAAAATTCTATAGCGCCGGGAATCTGGGTGAAATTGAAGGCCGAAAGCGCAACCTGCGAATCAAAATTAAGGTTGAGCGTATAAAACGATATCAAAAGCGCGGCTGAAAAAGATGAAACTGGATAGGCGTATTTAATGCCGGTAAATTTGGAGAAATCAGCCGATAATTTTTCGAGTTCTTCTTTTGAAGCCGGCGAGTCGAAATTAATTTTTATTTTTTTAACGGGATTATCGTATATATTAGAACCATAAATTGACTTTTCACGCATATTTTCACTTTCCCATAATTTATTTGATTAATTATGCCGTCGTCTTTGAATGGTTTAGGCCGCCCCGGAAGAAATATTTTGTAAAATTTGAGGGCATATAGTGTTTATATCGCGCGCCCCCATTACAAGCACTATCCATGGCACGCCGCGGTCGCCGCTGATGGTTTTACTAACCGATTGCGTCGTGTCTTCGAGCGTCGCGCAATAATTGACTATGCCGCTCCTGCCCGTGAGCTTGCCTTTAATTTCATCGACAAGTTCGAGCGAGGTTACGGTTTTATTGACCGTGCCGCCGCCGTAATAAATTTCGTTGATAAAAAGCCGGTCGTCGCTTTTAAGATCGGTGAACGCCTCGCAAAGTTCGCTGCGAGTGAGGGCGGTCGGGCCGTAGCCGTGCGGCTGGTAAACGGCGATGACGGGTTTTTCAAAAATTTTAACGGCGTTAATGGCGGTTTTAATCTCATGCGGGTTGTGGGCGTAGTCGTCGATTACTACGACGCCTTCGCGGCTGCCTATAACTTCAAGGCGCCTTGCCACTCCGGCGTAATTTTTGAGGACCGCCGATATTTCACCGAGGGCGGCGCCGGCTATATGCGAGGCGATTATGGATATGGCGAAGTTTTCAACGTTATGTATGCCTATAAGGCCGGTTTCGAAAGTGACACCGTTAATTTTAAAAGTAGAACCGTCGGCTTTGAGAGCGATTCCGCTGATTAGAAAGTCGCCGGGGTATTGATTTATATTTTTAGAATATTCAAAATTAATGATTTTATAATTTATTCCGTCGGCTTTGTCTTTTGTGATATCGCGTGATTCGAATAATTTAGCCGTTTCGGGGCAGGAAATATTTATAAGCGCGGCGCCGCCCGGCGCGATATTTGAAATAAAGGAGTTAAAAAGAGAGTGCAGTTCGTCAAGTTCTTTATGCTCTTTTGAAATGTTGGTTAAAAGCCCTATATGCGGTTTATATTTAACTATCGTTCCGTCGGATTCGTCGGCTTCGATGATAAAATGTTTTGACTCTTTATAGCGTGAAGAAACTTTAAAATTACGAGCTACGCCGCCTATTACAAAAGAAGGAGAAAAGCCGCACGAATCGAGAATAAATGAGATCATAGACGAAACGGATGTTTTTCCGGCCGTGCCGGCGGCCGCTATCGAACATTGCGCACGGTTGAAAAATTCGGCGAGCAGATCGGAACGGTGGATCTGAGTAAGCCCGAGTTCGCCTGCTTTAACGATATCCGTGACGGTTTCTTCGATGGCGGTGGATTTAACTACGATTATTTCGCGCGCATCTATTTTACTTTCGGCGGCGAATGATTCTATTCCGGCGCCGTCCTGGGCGTAAACTTTAATGCCGCCGGACCTAAATTCGGCGTAAGCGCCCCCGTTTAAATTGCGGTCGGAACCGCCGACGGCGTGGCCCATCTGGTGAGCTACGCGCGCTAAAGCGGACATGCCTGAACCGAGTATTCCGATAAAATAATAGCTTTTCATAATAAACGTTCACTCCGTACTTTCAATTTATAAATATATATTTTTGGCCGTTTAGATTTACCCTGTATCGTTTTCAGTTAACGACGAATATCATCTTGAAATCGATCGTCATGGCTTATTGTTATGTCATAACATAATTTATAATGACGCAACATAATGCAAAATAGCATAGTACGGCATAACATAACACAGCAAAGCACGCTTACATACATAAAATAAAATTAAGATTTTTTAATTCGTTTTTTTTAAGATAATAATAATTATATTATAATATATGGTCTATGCTATTTGCCTTATCGGAATATAAAACTATTGCTTTATGATATTTTTGAAAATAAAAAGAAAAATCTCGGAGTCGAGGTCTTCTTCTTTCTTTTTGCTGATTTGAATTTTTCCGCTGGATGATATTTTAATGGTGCGAATGCCGAAAGGAGTATTCATTACGCCTTTAACGCTCTTAATGTTGGAAGTGTAGCTATGGAAAGGCGAAATGTCGGCTAAGGTTTCCATTTTACCATCGAAGCGGAGTTTTTTGATTGTGGGATGTTCCATTTTATCGAAATCCATGGTCTGGATAAAAGCCATCTGGTCGGATATTTTAAGGACTTTTTCGGGGGTTATGAATACCGGGTGCGGCTCTACCCGGCTGAATTTAAATATAAGCGCGAGACCGGATTTTATGGCGGAGTTTTTGCCGAAAGTTATCAGAAGGTCTTTGAATATTATAAAATGGCCTTCTTCGACTATGAAAAGTTTTTGAGTTTGAACGCGGCCGTCTTCAAGCGCGTCGATTTCGTGCGCGACTATTTCTTTGAAACTTACAGCCATAGCGTTATCTGCGATAATTTCATTATAAAAACCCGGCTGGTTTTCGTCGAGGGCGCACTGGTTTTCTTTCAGGCTGACGAATTTGAAGATATTTTTAATATCCTGACATGGGAATTCGTAAAATTGAAAAGAATTGCTTTTGGCCGATATTACGAGACCGCCCTGGCTCTGGTTCTGGTTTGCCATTTTTTTACCCCGCAAATAAAAAATGAGCCGTAAAGGACTCGAACCTTTAACCTAGTGATTAAGAGTCACTTGCTCTACCAATTGAGCTAACGGCCCACTAAAATTTTTAATTTTGACTGGATTATACACCATAAATAGTAAAAAAGCAAGAAGTTTTTATAAAAGTTTTTATAAAAATTCGATTAATATGGTTTTAAAATCCGGTATTTTATGTTATTATACCGTCGCAACGCAAGCGTTGTTACTCTCCTGCTTTAAATCGTACAATGGCTCAAAACCATTATGATTGGTGAATAACCTCCTGAAAATCAAAGTTAACCGGAATGCCGGATAATATTAAAAGGAACGAAAAGTTTATATGACGGATAAAACGATCTTATTTTACCCGAGCGGCCACGGCTTCGGCCACGCGGTTCGTCAGATTGAAATTATAAAGGAAATTTTTAAATATAACCTGCAAAACGGCCGCTCTCATAAAGTAATAGTGAGAACGACGGCCCCTGAGTGGATTTTTAACAAATCGCTCGAATTATATTTTAATAAATTATACCCGGACGGTTTTAAAAAAATATCGGGCTGGTTCAGTTACTTTTATGTGCAAAACGATGTGGGCACAATACAAAAAGACAGCCTTAACATGGATATCGATTCAACTTATAAAGCGGCACTTGATTTTTATATGAATCTTAATGAGCGTGCGGCGCGTGAGGCCGAATTTATAAAAAGTCAAAATGTAGATCTGATCGTCGGAGATATTCCTCCATTAGCCTTTGCGGCGGCCGAGAAAGCCGGCGTTTCTTCCGTCGGCGTCTCTAATTTTTCGTGGGATTATATATACGAAGAATTTATCGGCGATAATTCCGGTTTTTTAAAAATAATCGATATAATACGCGCCGCTTATTCTAAATGCGGACGGTTGTTGAAGCTGCCTTTCGCCTGCCCGCTTCCGGCATTTAAAGAAACTTTGCCAGTAGCGATGATTGCCCGCAAGCCTTATATGGCCTCAGATGAAGTCTATGATCTATTGTCTTTAGACCGTTTGGAATTCGAGGGCCGTAAAACCGTAATGATAAGTTTCGGCGGCTTCGATACGGATGGAATAATCTATGAAAATCTTGCGGCGTATGAATCTGAATTTATGTTTTTAACTACTGCGCCGCTAAAAGCCGGTAAAAAAAATCCGCGCTGCGTTAAGTATATCGATACGGCCGCCTGCAAAGTGTCTTTTGAAAATTTATTCAATATATTCGACATCATAGCCACCAAACCCGGTTATGGCGTCGTCGGCGATATTCTTGGCGCCGGCGCGATGTGCTTATATACCGACAGAGGCCGGTTCCGTGAATATGAATATCTGGTGAATTTTTTGGAAAAACACAGCGTATCGTCGCTTTACATTACAAGAGACGAAATTTTGAATTGTGACTTTAAAGCGAAAATAAACGAACTGCTGGCCCGCCGGAAAAAACCGGCGGCCGTGAGTCTTGATGGCGCTTATGATTGCGCTATGGCTATTATCGACGGGTAATAAGCCGGAAGCGGCCGTAATTGAGCTGATATGCCGTATTAGGCTTTGAATTGATTTACGGCGTCTTCTTCTTTATCGAATACTTTAAATATCGAATTAAATCCGGTCAGTTTAAATACTTCGTCAACCGTTCCATGAAGGCCGCATATATAAATATCGCCCTGTTTGGCTTTCGCCCTTTTAGCCGAAGCTAAAACGCCGCGCAGCCCGGCGCTGCTTATATATTCTAATTCGCTGAAGTTTACTACGAAAAAAAAATTATTTTCAGCCATTAATTCGCTCATTTTTTTTTCGAATTCAGGCGCGGAGTTCGCGTCCATTCTGCCGTTAACGCCGAGTATCGAAACTTTTCCTTCCGTTTTAAGGGAAATTTGCATGAATACACCTCTTAGTTGAAATTTTAAAATGTAGTAACCATAATATAACTTTAAAAATAAAAATAAAATTTGTGATATTAAAGGTTAAAACATCGCTTATTTTTTTATATTATACATAGTTAAAGTTTAAAAGTCAAAGTATAATTTTTTAATATTTTTAAAGTGGTTTTACAAAAAATCCTCGGTTAGATTATAGCCTTTAATTTTTATTCGTTTCGATATATTTAAAATTATTCCGCCGCAATTTTGCGAGTTATAAATTTTATAGTTTGAATCGCGGTATCTATCTAATACCGTTTTATGGGGATGTCCGAATTTATTTGACGCCGCGCTGGGTATATAAACTCCGCGCGCTCCCGCCGCGTTTATGAATTCTTCGCAGTTAGATGATATCGAGCCGTGGTGGGCCGCTTTGATAAAATCGAAACTATGCGTTCTTATTTTATTAATAAGTTTTTTTTCGACGGCCGCGCTGATATCGCCGCAGAATAAAATTGAACGGTTATTGACTTTTACGGCGGCTACGATCGAGGAATCGTTGCAATCGGCTGGCGCATCGTTTGGATGAGGATTTTGGGGCGGCCACAATATATCGATGGAAATTTCATCTAAAAATAGCTTGCTGCCGGCATATATTACTTTTTTATTATATACGCGCGATAGTAATTTATTAAATCCGGCTTCGCCTTTATCGTAAGGTGAATAATATAAAGTTTTAATTTTAATTTTACGGTTTTGATAAAGTTTAACCGCGTTGCAATAATGATCGTCGTGAGCGTGAGTTATTATTAAACATTCAATTTCTTTTATATGGCGGTATCTTAAATATGGGGCGAGAACTTTATTATATGACGAGGCGCTTCCGCCGGCGTCGATAAGTATCCATTTGCCGCCGGCGGTTTTAATAAGGGCGCAATCGCCCTGGCCGGCGTCTAAAAAAACCGCCTCGGCCCCTTCGAAGTATTTGACTGCCCCCGTTCGCAGGGTTAAAATTATAAGGGCGCACATCGTAATTTTTAGCGCGGCGCGGCCGCTGATGGCGGTTTTTTTTATCATCAGGGCGTATATAATTGCCGCTATAAATAAATACATCGCAAGGGCTTCGGTTAAGCCGAGTTTATATAAGGCAAGATTTCCCATCGGGACCGAAGAAATAAATTCATTGATTTTAAGCGCGGCAAATGCCGTGTGGTAAACCGTTGCGGCAGTTGCCCATGCGAGCGTAGCCGAAATCATCGAAGCGGCGGCGAAAATAAGACACAGCGCTAAAAGCGCCTCGTATATCCATAATGTAAGTATATTAGCCGCTATGGAGTTAAGCGGAAAGTAACCGGATATATAGCAGACGGCCGGATAGGTCGAGACTAAGGCGGCCGCGCTGATTTTACAATACTGTAAAAAAGCGTTTAAATATATTCTTTCATCAAATAGTTCGATTTTATAACTGCAGGCGGCTATTATAGAAAATGTCGATATGTATGATAGCCAGAAACCGGGGCTGAATATAAATTCGGGAAATATGACGATATGAAGAAACATCGCAGCTATAAAGATGTTAAGATGGTTTATTTCGCGGTTAATAAAAGAGGCTGCGATATAAACTGCGAAAGAAATATAGGCCCTTGTGACTGCGGCCTGAAATCCGATAATTAAAAAATAAAGGCTGACGATTATAAATAAAATTGCGGCTTTAATTTCGGGCCTTATTTTTAAAAAATTAAGCGCCGCCGATATAAAAACTATCATTAAAGTGACATGGCCGCCGCTTACCACCATTATGTGAAGAAGGCCGCTTTCACAAAAATCGAAAGCGGCGTCATTTTCGAAATAGATAGATTCAGAGGTTTCAGACGAATCGCCAAGCGCGAAAGCTATTAAAAACCCGGATATATCGGCGGGGAAGTGGCGTTTGAATAAATCGACGGCCTTATTTTTGAGGCCGCCGATAATATTATCTCCTTTTTTAATTATATTTATGCTTGTGCCGTCGGTATTCAGGGAATATAAGATTTCCGTTTTTAATGGATTATATTTTGAGTTTAGATATAGATTTTTATATTTATGTATTTTTTTAATGCGTCCGGCGGCTTCTATCAAATCGTTTTCAGATATTTGAAGTTCCGCTGAAGAATTTGCTGAAACGGTTATGCCGGGGTTAATCACGCCGGTAATTTTAATTAAAACGCGGCCGTTTATTTTCTTATAAACTTTAAGTCGTGCATCGTAATACTTTTCGATGCGCAGTACGGCGCTCGAATAATTCCGGTTATGGGCGGCTTCACCGCTTCGTTTAACGCCTTCGAGGCGTCCGGCGAGTTTTATGAACGCGCCGTCGCGAAGTTTTTCGTTGATATCTTTTAAATTATCGTTGATGATAAGTCCGGCCCTCAGCAGGGCGCATAAAAAAAACGCTGAAAATATTAATAAAATTCGTCCGTCAAATTTAAAAATAGGAGGGTATTCCCGCCGATCTTTATAAATTAAAAATTTAATTATAATTAAAGCGGCAAATACGGCAGCAACGCAGGCGGCTGCGCGCCAGGGTGTGAATAATGGCGCGCATATAACGCCGACGGTGTAAAAAAACAGTAATATCAGAAGTTTATAATTTATCTTTATTTGATTCATAGCATTTATTGAAATATCAGGCGGCTATTGCGGCTTTTACCTTTTGCTCGATCTTGTCTCTGAGCGGTCCGGCGTCTTTTATCATTAGTCTTATATTATCTTTGCCCTGGCCTATTTTTTCGTTATCCATACTGTACCAGGCGCCGCTTTTTTCGAGGATGCCTCGCTCGACGGCTAAATTAATAAGATCGCTTTCGTATGATATGCCGTCGTTGAATAAGAGCTCCAGCTCGGTTTGTTTGAATGGCATCGCGCATTTATTTTTGATTATTTTGGCGCGTATTTTAATTCCGACCGGGCTTTCTCCATTTTTAAGCGTTTCGATTTTGCGCACCTCCATTCTCACCGATGAAAAGAATTTCAGTGCGCGCCCGCCCGGAGTAGTTTCGCTTCCGCCGAACATGCTTCCTATTTTATCGCGGAGCTGATTGATAAATATAACGCTGCAAGAATTATTAGCCGTAAGTGATGTCAGCCGGCGCAGGGCCGAGGCCATAAGGCGTGCGTGAAGGCCCACCTGCATTTCTCCGCTGTTAGCTTCTATTTCGGCCCGGGGAACAATGGCGGCCACCGAATCGATAACCACCAGACTCACCGCGCCGCTTTTAACCAATTCGTTGCAGATATCGAAACATTCTTCTCCGGATGAGGGTTGTGAAATTAATAATTTCGACAGATCGACGCCGATTTTTTTAGCGTAGTTGACGTCGAGGGCGTGTTCGGCGTCTATAAACGCGGCGAGTTTGCCGTTTTTTTGAAAATTAGCGATTATATTAAGCGTCAGAGTGGTTTTACCGCTGGATTCCGGCCCGTATAATTCGATTATTCTTCCGGCGGGGAGGCCGCCTATTCCGAGAGCGCCGTCTAATGAAAGAATGCCGGTGGATATGGGTTCGTATATGCTGCTTTCGTCGGGCGAGCTTCCTTCGTTAAAGCTGAATATGCTTCCCTGGCCGAATTTTTTTAAAATCTGCTGCTTGATTAAGTTTAATTCGCTGTTCTTATTTTCAGCGGCGGTAATAATGCCTTTAGAATCATTGGTTTTCGCGTTATCATTTTTAGAATTATCATTTTTAGAATTATCGCCTTTAGAACTATCGATTTTAAGATTTTCATTTCTGGTATTTTTAGATCTTTCAATGCTCATTTTTACTCCTTTTATTTAATTCGAATAATATATGTTATATACTTATAGCAAACAAAATTAATTATTTATTATTGCAAAGGCCGGCAACAAAACTTTATTATATCTTTTTCAATATTGTATCAGTATATTAGAAAATATTTATTCAGTTTACTCATTCTTTTTTTGCCTATGCCTTCGATTCCGCTCAGCGCTTTAAACGATTCAATTCGTCCCTGGTTACTTTGCCTGAACTCTATTATTTTTTCACCAACCTTTCGCCCTAAGCCTTTAATATTTTTAAAATCTTCGAGCGAAGCGGAATTGATATCTATTTTACAAACGCCGCCGGCCCCGGTTTCTTCATCTATATCAACGTACTCATCGCAATCCGGCGAAGGATCGTTAGAAACGAATATTTTGTCTTTGATCGATTCGTAAAATCTTTCGCCGATTCCTGTTATATTTTTGATTTCGCATTTAGTTTTAAAGCCTTCGTTTTTTTTGCGGTATTCGATTATTCTTTTAGCTATAGCGGCCCCCACCCTTGGAAGCGCGATTAATTCCGCTTCGCCGCAAGCGTTTAAATCGATAGGGAAATTAACGATTTCGGGGATCGTCTCATCCTGCGAGCCTGCCGCCCATTCTGAATAGCCGGAGCAAAGGTTTATAAAAAATCCGAAAAATAATATTGCGGCTACTATGCCGCTAGCTCTAAGGTCTTCTTTTGAAAAATTGAATATCGTCATTTTAACGCCTCCTTATTGTTTATCAGTCATTGACGAGGTTTATGGTTTATGAAGATATTTGAATTATTTTATATCCGTAAAATATGGTAATGACCGATTTGTCTTTTTATAAACAATTTTCGTGCCGTAAAATTTATATTCAAAACCATTGCAAATACTGAATTGATTAATTTTGCAAATCTCAATTTGAGATAAAGAAAAAAGCCCGTTTTTAGACGGACTTTTATAAGATTAATATTATTAAAAAAAATTATTATTGTTTTATGATACGCCTGATGATACGCCTGATAACATACTTATTAAATAAAACGCCTTACTTAAAAGGAATTTTAGATTAAGTCGAATTAAATTAATAATTTACATCTATATAATTTAAAAACTCGTATCGTGTTGAAATTTTCGTCGCAATATGAGACGGTTTTTTATAATTGCGCTCCCACGTTTTTGAGCATAGTTATTATTTCGCTGTATTCTTTAAATCTAAGGTCGGCGAGTTTAAAGGCGGTATTGCCGCTTTTATCTTTGAGGTTGACTCCCGCGCCTTTTTCAATGAGAAGTTTGACTATATCTACGAAGCCGTGGTATGCGGCCCGCATAAGCGCGGTAGCGCCGTTATGGTCTTTAATATTTATTCCTTCGCCTCTTTCTATAAGCGCTTCGACTAACTGGAGATTAGCCCTTAAAACGGCTATCATTAAAGGAGTATTGCCGTCATTGTCTTTGTCGCTTACATTTGCGCCCTTATTTAAAAGCGCTTTTACGGTATCGACATGGCTTCCGTCAACGGCGTACATAAGCGCGCTGCTTCCTTTTTTATCTTTGATGTCGATAGCCGGATTTTTTTCGAGAAGCATTTCAACTATCTGCGTAAATCCTTTCGAGGCGGCCCACATTAAGGCCGTAGCGTCGCCGTTATTGGTTATTTCGCAATTAGCGCCGCGTTCTAATAAAAGGCTGACCGCGTTGGTATGTCCGGCGGACGCGGCAACCATCAGCGCCGTCCAGCCTTCGCCGTCCTGCATATTTAATTTCGCGCCCTTTAAGACAAGTAATTCGAGGATATCGACGTCGCCCGTGTTAGCGGCGTAAAGTATCAGCGGCACGCCGCGCTCGTCTTTTACGCTGACATCTTCCATTTTATCTAAAAGCGCGCGCACCACGTCGGTATTGCTTTCGTTAATGGCTTCTACCATGCTGGCTGTTAAATTATCTCCGGTTTCAATGCTCATTTTATAGCGCTCCTGTATTTATTTTGATAAATGGTTTAAATTAACTTTTCCGCGCGGTAGCCCTTTTCGGTTTTTATTATTTTAGCGGCCGGCGTCGCGTGGTCGTGTTCAAAGATGGCAATCGCTTCTTTTTTTACCATTTCATCGAAAATTTCCTTCTTTTCTTCGATGATAGTCAGCGGAAACAGGTCATAGCCCATAATAAAGGGAATCGGAATATGCGAAGCCGTAGGAGCCAGATCGCTCAGGTAATAAGCGGATTTTCCTTCCGATTCGATTATTACGGCCTGCATGGCTTTTGTGTGTCCGTTGAACGGCCTGACCGATATTCCCTCGAAAAGCTGGTCAACCGCTCCATCTAAAAGTTTAAGGCGCGGCGAATTGATAATGGGTGCAAGGTTGTCTTTAATAAAAGACGCCCTGTCGCGTTCGGTCGGTTTGACGGCGGCTTCGTAATGTTGTTTTTGCAGATAAATATCGGCGTTATTGAATAAAAGTTTCGACTCGCCGTTTTGA
>CAYTCW010000132.1:0-12056 GCA_964436235.1 uncultured bacterium | reverse complement strand
AAAACGCTTCTCACGCAGTCTAAATTCAGCGGCGCATATTCGGGGCGCACGGCGGTCGTCGAAATAGACTCAGCGGCGGCTTACGAATCGAACTCGCCCGCATTTACGCGCGGCGAAGCGGGCGCATCGATGGAAGATATAATTTATGTGATATACACTTCCGGCTCGACCGGCCGGCCGAAGGGTGTTTTAGTAAAAAACCGTGGCGCGTTCAACTATATAAGCTGGTGCAAAAGAGTTTATGCCGGTAATTCGCCGTGCGACTTTCCGTTATATTCATCCATCTCATTCGATCTGACGGTAACTTCGATATTCACTCCGCTTATAAGCGGCGGTAAAGTGGTTATTTACCCCGAAAAAGGCCGCGACACGCTTATCGATAAAATAATAGCCGACGATTGCGTCGATATAGTCAAATTAACCCCGACTCATCTTCAAATCATCGAAAGTCTGCCTGTAAGCTGCAAGCGAATTAACAGGTTAATTGTCGGCGGCGAAGATTTAAAAGCCGTATTATGTGAAAAGATCCATGCAAAATTCAACTCGAATGTAACTATCTTCAACGAATACGGTCCGACTGAAACGACGGTCGGCTGTATGATTTATATTTACTCGCCGGCCGATTCGCTTTCGGGCGCGCCGTCTGTGGCAATAGGCCGGCCTGCGGCCAATACCGCGCTTTACATACTCGACGGCGCTAAAAATTTACTTCCGCCCGGCGCAAAGGGCGAGTTATACATATCGGGCGCGGGCGTAGCGCGCGGTTATCACAATAAAGCGGAGCTTACCGGCGAGCGCTTCACCGCGGACCCGTTCAG
This sequence comes from uncultured bacterium, assembly GCA_964436235.1. Taxonomy (GTDB): domain Bacteria; phylum Muiribacteriota; class UBA9980; order UBA9980; family UBA9980; genus UBA9980. The sequence continues at coordinate 11,238 of CAYTCW010000132.1, read as the reverse complement.
GCCGGGCGCGATGATGTATAAAAGCGGCGATCTGGCGCGGTTCAAGCCGGACGGTAATATCGAATTTCTGGGCCGCATCGACGAGCAAATAAAACTGCGCGGTTACCGCATCGAAACGGGCGAGATCGAGGCCGAATTAGCCCGTCATCCGGCGCTTCAGGAAGCGGCGGTCGTATTACGAAGCGACGCGCGGCGCGGCGACTACTTAGCGGCATACTATACGCTTAAAGACGGCGCGGCCAACCCGGCGGCGGATGAACTGCGAAAACAGCTTTCAGCGCGGCTGCCGCAATATTTCGTTCCGGACGCTTTTATGTGTTTAACTAAGATACCGTTGACGCCGAATGCTAAAACCGATAAAAAGGCGCTGCCCGATCCATTCGCGGCCGATGCGGCGGGCGGCGGCGGCGCGGTGCGGCATTTCATCGAGCCGGCCGACGGCGCCGAAAAGAAAATAGCCGCCGTATGGGCTTCGGTGCTTGGCATCGAAAAAATAAGCGCCGACGATAACTTCTTTTCACTCGGCGGTCATTCGTTAAAAGCGATAAAAGCGGTCATGGAGTTATCTGACGATTTTGAAATAACGCTCAACGACATATTCGAGCATCAGAGCGTAAGAGAGCTTGCAGCGGCCATCAAGCCGGCTGCCGGCAATTTAACTTCTAAATTAAATAAGCTCAAGTACTTTAAACCGGTCGTTCCCGAGCTCGACGGCGCGCAAAAAGAAAAGCTCGACTCATATTTAAGCGGGCTCGACGCCTTTAAGGCTGCCGATATAAAAGCCGCCAAAAATTACAAATCCATTTTATTATGCGGCGCTACGGGCTATCTTGGCTCTTACCTGTTAAACGGCATACTTAGCGGCCGCGGCGAAACGGTTCACATGATAATCCGCGCGGCGGATTCGGCCGAAGCCTTTAAGCGGCTCGACGAAAAATACTCATATTACTTCGGCGCGGGCGCGCTGGAGCCGTATTTATCGCGCATCAAAGTTTATGCTGGCGATCTAAGCCGCGCACAGCTGGGGCTTTCGGATGAAGATTACTCTTACCTATCCGCAAATATCGATTGTGTCTTTAATTCCGCGGCTAATGTAAGGCACTTCGGCCACTACGAACAATTTCACGAAGCGAATGTGGTCACTGTCGAAAATTTAGTAAAATTCTGCATGGATAAAAAAATAAAAGACCTTAACCATGTATCTACGATGTCGGTCGCCGCGGGCGATATCGAAGGCTGCGAGTGCGCGCTGTTCACCGAGGATGATATCGACATCGGCCAGCGCAGCGGCAATTATTACTTAGAAACCAAACTTGCCGGCGAAAAAGCCGCCATAGCGGCCAGAAACTCGGGCGTATGCGTGAATATATTCCGGGCGGGCAATCTGACATTCGATTCGAAGAGCGGATTATGCCAGCAGAATATTGACGAAAACGCATTTTACCGCATAATCAAATCCATATCTCTTCTTGGCGTTGCGCCCGAAGCGCTCGACGAGGCCGAGTTTTCATTCATCGACTGCGCGGCGCGCGCAATGCTATTGATCTTCGATAAAAAAGCGCTCGCTGACGGCGCATATCACATACGAAACGACAGGCCGCAAAAGCTGTCGCTGCTTTTAAGCTCGCCTGACTGCGGATTGGATATGCGCGTTAAGAGTTTCATGGAATTCATCGAATTGCTTATCGGCCATAGCGGCGATGAAAAGTTAAAACCGCTCATCGACGATCTTATAGTTCACCGCGACTGGGATTATGAATTAAGGCGCAAAACCTTCTGCTTCGTGCGCAGCGAGCGTACCGGTTTGATATTGAGCGAGTTAGGTTTTCACTGGCGCGAAGCGGCGGGCGGCGACTGCATTGAAATGTTAAAGCGCGCCTTTGCGGAGCGCATCGAGATAATTGGCCGCCACAAATTATTTAGCGGCGTAAGCGCGGCCGATATTGCGCGTTTTGCCTTAATGACGCGCGCGGCGGCTTTTGAAAGCGACGAAGAGCTCACCTGGGAGAACACCGAACTCGATGCGGCGCATATCGTAACTGAAGGGTTCGCCGAGGTAAGCGCGCATTCTAAAAACATGTGGATCGGCACGATCAAAATACTGTCCGAAGGCGGCCTTATCGGCTTTGAAACGGCGCTTGCCGGCGGCAAATCGCAGGTTATAACCAGCGCCGCGCTTGGCCGATTAAGAAGTCTTTGCGTATCGCGCGGCAATCTTATAAAATTTGCCCGTGAATGTCCGCAATTTATGATGAATCTAAGCGCTAATTTCGCTTCTGAAATAACTAATTACGAAAAACTGATAGTCAATATGGGCTGATTAACCTTTAATTAAACGATTCTGGCGGTAAGTTTATCGGCGTCTTTTCTTTTAGGCGGCCGCGGCGTTTCGACCGCGGCGCCGACGGGAATAATAGCCGCCAATCGCAGTCCGTCAAGTTTAAGCAGTTCGCTTATTCTTTTTTCGGCTATAAGCGGTCCGCTCATCCAGCAGGCGCCGTAGCCGAGCGAATGCGCGGCCAGTAGTAAGTTTTGTATAGCGGCGCCGATTGCCGTTGTCTGCTCCAGATTATCTTCCGGACGCAGCGAGCGGCCGGTGAGCGCGTTTATATAATTCGGGCGCGGAATAAAACATGCGGCGATAACAAGCGGCGCGTTTTCAAAGAAAGTGAAATAGCCTGCATAGGCGTCAAAAGCCGCGAGCGCGTCTTCATTTTCCGTTTCTTTTTTTAAAATTTTGATCTCTTCGCGCACCGAATCGGCCATAGCCTTAATGACGGCGCGGTTGGTCACTGCTGTAAAATGCCAGCTCTGCCGATTTGAGGCGCTCGGCGCAGAAAGCGCCGCATCCAGAAGCGCCGTAATAATTTCATCGGGCACCGGTTGTGACGCAAACTTCCTGACGCTGCGCCGGGTTTTGATTATATCGATTATATCGCCTGTTTTGCTCGTCTCAGTCATATAAACCTCTTAATTTTTAATTAGTTAATTACATTAAATTTTTTCGAATTGATTATATCATACTTCAGGCGTTTAAGCAAACATTGACTATTGAAATTATTGACAAAATTGACTGATAATATTGAATTATATAGCAAATTATGATAATATCACATCATGAATCGTTATAAAACCATACTCAGCGCGTCGCGCATGTGCGACATGCCGAAATATTATCCTGAAGCTATTATCAGCGAAACTATGACGCGCATTTCAAAAGGCGTCGATATTCACACGCTCGTTTTATGGACCAAGCATCCGCGATCGCTCTTAGCGAATCCGCTGTACGATTTCTTAAAAAATATGACTGCCCGAGGCGTTCAATTATTTATCCAGTTGACGATAACTGGCATGGGCGGCGTAATTACAGGTGTAAATAAAAACGGTGCGTGGCGAATCGAACCCGGCTCGCCTTCATACGCGCAATCGCTCGAAGCGCTTGCGGATGTGATCGAGATGACCGGCTCGCCGCGCAGGATTAAAATCCGCATCGACCCGCTGATTAAAGTAAAAGATTATGCAGGCGTAATATATTCAAATATATCGGAATTCGATCAAATTCTGGAAAGCGCGAGCGGTCTCGGCATAGATAACTTCAGCTTTTCGCTTCTCGAACCGGGGTTTCACGCAAAGGTTGACCGGCGGTTTAAAAATATCGGCTGTGAAATAATAGCCTTCAGCGGCGCTGAACGGGAAGCGCTGGCCGTGCGGTTAAAGGCGCTTGAAGCGGCGTATAAAGTAACTATTAACGCCTGTTGCGTGGAAGGTTTCAGCGATTCGGCCTGTATCGACGGCCGGCTTTTGAGCGCGCTCCATCCGGCGGGCGCGGTCTGCGATTTAAGGGAACCGCGGCGGCGGCCGAAATGCGGCTGCGTCAAATCGATCGATCTGGGCGGCTGGCCGGTCAAAAGATGCGGCACCGGCTGTGATTACTGTTACGCCAATCCGCTTTATTCAATATAAATACAAAGATAATAGCAAAATTAAGCTACCAGTTAAGCAATCCGAGGCCGCCGGTTATGCGTATGCTTTCGCCCGTGATATAAGAAGCGTCATCTGATGCTAAAAACGCTATCAGCGCGGCAATTTCTTCGGGCGCCGCGAGTCTTTTAAGCGCGGTGGCCGCAATAATTTTATCGCGCGCCTTTTCGATAGTATCGCGGCTCATATCGGTTTCGACGGCGCCGGGGCATACGGAATTAACGGTAACGCCGCGCGAGCCCAATTCGATAGCCAGCGTGCGAGTCACGGCTTCTATTCCGGCTTTACTGGCGGCGTAATTAGCCTGGCCGCGTCCGCCTATCGACGATATAAAAGAAGAGACATTGACTATGCGGCCGTATCTTTTACCCATCATAAAGCGCGCGGCGGCGCGGCACATATAGAAAGTGCCGCTGAGGTTGGTATCGATAACTTTCTTCCAGTCATCATCCTGCATTCCGGCGAGCGGGCAGTCTGCGGTAACACCGGCGTTATTTACTAATATATCGATTCTACCGAATTTTTCGATGAAATTTTCGAGCAATTCATCGACTGCAGGGGCTTTTGAAATATCGGCGTTAAATATGGCCGCATCTCCTCCTGCCGCTATAATTTCGTCACGGACTTTTTCGGCGGCGTCCGCCTGTCTGACATAATGAACACCGACGGCTGCGCCTTCCGCAGCGAGTCTCAGCGCGGCGGCGCGGCCGATGCCGCGCGAAGAGCCTGTCACTAAGGCGCTTTTACCTTTAAGTCGCATTTAACCCTCTCCAATTTAAGCGATAATCGTCTTCGAGAATATACATCATAATAAAATCGCAATATTTACCGCGGCAGAAGTAGCCGTCTTTCTGCCGGCCTTCTTCTTTAAAGCCGACGCTTTTCCAGAATTTAAGGCCGTTAGCATTAAAATCGACGACGCCGATGGCTAAGCGGTGAAAATTAAGGTAATTAAAGCCGTAATCGAGCATCAACGCGGTCGTTTCTTTAGCATATCCTTTGTTCCAGAAATTTCTATCCCAGATAACAAGCGAGTAATCGGCGGTGCGCCAGGGCGCATTAATCCTTAAAAATCCTGTCTCGCCTATTATTTTATTAGTTTGCATATCCACTATAAGGAACCAGACGCGTTCTTCGAGTCTCTGGCATTTTTCGTAAAAATCTTCGATCGAGCGCTGCGTTACCGGATATACTTCACCGGCGAGTTCATCGATCTCCCGGTCCGACATTAAACTTTCGAATTCGGCAAGGTCCTGTTTACCGACCGTTTTTAAAGCTATTCTCTTACCTTTTAAAAACACACCCATAAAAACCTCTTCGATTTATTTAATTAACTTCTATTTCCGTTTCCGAATCATGGCCGCAATTTTCGCAAACGCCGCGCACTATATATATTCGCGCGCCGGCGGCGGTAACGCGGCAAAGTTTCACGAAAGCCGGATCGGCGCAAAACATCGGCTCACAGCACACATCGCACATATGAAAGTTCGATAATATCCACTGAATATCTTTATCGTTATTATTGGCTGCGGCCATGATTCGACTCCCGTTAAAATTTACGAATGGATTAATTATCAGCTTATTTCAGCTTATTTTTCGATCATAAAAGCCGTTTTAACTATGCAGTAAGGCTTAGTTGCAATAAATTTTTTATTAAAATTTTGTTGTTCTTCATTTGCGTTCAAGTTATCCTGTATGGCTTTTTCATCCGGCATAACCTGCCAGAAGAACACATCGATTTTTTTAGCTTCGAGTGCGGTATATTTCGCATTTGACTCGAGTGAGACGATCTCGATATTTTTATTTATTATCTTCGAAATTTCACCCAACAGTGCGATATTATATCCGGCTGGCCTTCCGTCAGCGGCCACATAATCCAGCGGCGGCGCATCGCCGGACACTCCGACATATATAGTTTCGGCGCCCTATAATTTATCGAGTTTATTCATTAACGGTTCTTCGCCAACCGGCAGATTTTCAATCCATGTAGCGTATAATTCGTCGATTTTACCGCTTTCTTTGAGCTTATCGATGGCCGAATTAATCGAATCGCGCAGCTTACCGTCCGCGCCTCTTAAAACCATTGAAAATCCGCGTTTATCTTCACATTCAACGATTTTAAACTCCGGATTTCTCTGTGCAAGGTAATCGGCTGTGATAATACTCGTTAATATAAAATCGACCTTATCGGCTTTCATCATTGAAAGGCAGGTTGCGGTGGAATCGGCAAATATCATTTTTTCAATCTTAGTGCCGCGGTATTTATTGATCAAATTTTTAATCGTTTCTTCGCTTAACCTGGCGGCAATTGTAATACCTATTTTTCCATTTAAAAAGGAATAATCAACTTTAGCCGCCGCGACTTCTGGCGCAGCGGGATTTTGCATTTCAGCCTCAACGGTTGACGATGCCGCCGCCGGGGTGTCTTTAGTCTGCGCCTCATCGGTCTGCGCGAAGGCGCATTCACCTGTAGTCGCCGTTAAAATTGCAGCCGCGCAAATAGCGACCATCCATTTTTTAATATTCATTTTTACCATCTTCGTTTTTAAAATTGGGTATTATAATACTCAGTATCATATACTTTTGCGATAAATTTGTCAATAAATTAATTAGGCATAATTTAATTTAACATAAATTAATTGACGATTAAATTTATTAATTAATCACGGCGGCATAATTATCCGCATATTTTAATCAAACAATCAACTCTGGTATTACCTCAGGAAATATAACTTATTGACAAATACAGCTTTAATTGTTAAAATGGCTCAAAAAAACACAGAAAGGCGATATCATGAAAGTATATAATAAAATCGTCAGGGACGGCATTTTAGATATCATTGAAAAGGAAGGCCGTAAATATACGAGCCGTGTTCTTGGCAATGAAGAGGCTGCAAAAATGCTTGCCATAAAAATAAAAGAAGAGGCGGACGAATTCATAGAGTCACCTTCAAAAGAGGAGCTGGCCGACCTTCTTGAGGTCATTTACTCGATAGCCTCTAAATACGGCTGGAATTTAGAAGAAGTCGAAAAAATAAGAGCTGATAAAAATAAAAAACGCGGCGGCTTCGAAAAAAACATATTTTTAATAGACACGGATTAACCATGAATTCAAAAGACTGCCTCCGATATAGAAACGGCGTCATTGCGCTGGGTTCGGGCGCGCCCTCGGTTTCGTCAGAAATCCGCGAAACGATGTCTCATCTGATGTATTGCGACGACTGCATCGCTTTATATTTAAGCGTCAGAAACAACGGCGGCATCGGCAGCGGCCGGCCGGGCGGTGAAATACAAACCGTCGATTTATTTACCAACCGAACTAAGGAGTTAGAATTTCTGGCGCAGATAGAAAACGCTCTCAGCGAATGTGAATATGCCGCATTCAATGTAGCTTTCGTAATGCGCTCCGGCCTCGGGCTACTCAAGGAACATATTCGCAAAATCATCAGCAGAGGCTGCCGCGTGGATTTATTAACCGGCACATATATGAACGCCACTCAGCCGGCGGCGCTGTCGGAATTACTTCTCGAGTTCGGCGATAAAATAAATTTACGCTGCTATAAGAACGAACTCGGCTCATTTCATCCCAAGGTGTATTATTTTAAATTTAAGAATTCAAAAAGCACCGTATTTGTAGGCTCGTCGAACATCACATACACGGCATTAAAAACGGGCGTGGAGTGGAACTGCAAAATATCGGCCGAAGCCGACGAAAAATTATTCAATAAAATCGAAGCCGAGCTTAGCGATTTATTAAGCGATGAAAACAGTGTACCGGTAACGCCTGATTTTATAAGGGCATATGAAACGGCCTGGAAACCGAACACGATTCATTCGGTGGAAAAAACTGAAAGGCGTTCCAGGCTGCGCGGGCCGAATCCGGCGCAGGCGATAGCGCTTTTACAGTTAAAAGACACGCGCGAGGAAGGTTATAAAAAAGCTCTTGTAGCCGCCGCGACCGGCATCGGCAAAACATTTCTGGCCGCGATGGATTCGACCGGTTTCAAAAAAATCCTTTTCGTCGCGCATGTCGAAGAGATACTCGATCAGGCCGCCGAAACTTTCAAGGCGATCCATCCGGATAAAACTATCGGTAAATTTTGCGGCTCCTTAAAAGAAAGCGATAAAGACATAATATTCGCCTCTATCCAGAGTATAAGCAAACCTGAATATTTAAATAAATACTTTAAGCCGGCGCAATTCGATTATATTGTAGTGGACGAATTTCACCATGCAGCCGCCCGAAGTTATAAAACCGTCCTTGAATACTTCAATCCGCAATTTTTACTCGGTCTCACCGCGACGCCTGACCGTATGGACAACCTTGATATTTACTCGTTATGCGACCAGAATATCGCTTACTCAGCCAGCCTGAAAAAGGCTATTGAAAGCCAATGGCTCGTTCCATTTTTTTATCACGCCGTATTCGATGAAGCGGTGAACTATGAAGCCATTAAATACAATAACGGCAAATACGACGATAAAGAGCTTGAAACCTGTTATATTTCATCGCCGGCGGCAATGAAGAGAGCTTCGGTTATTATCGAAAAATACAGGCAATACCGGCCGAATGAAAAAGCCCTTACAGTGGCGTTCTGCTCGTCTATCAAGCACGCCGATTATATGGCGGAAAAATTTCTCGAAAATAAAATAGCGGCTCTTCCGCTTCATTCAAAAACCGCGGATTTTTTTGCAAACGACAGGCTGTCGGCGTTATGCAAAAAAGTGACCGGCAGCGGCGCATATAGCAGAAAAGAGGCCATAGCGGCTTTTGAAAACAGAAAAATAACGGTTTTATTCGTAGTGGATATATTCAACGAAGGAATAGACATACCGCATATTGAAATGGAATTATTTTTGCGGCCCACCGAGTCTTTCACTATATTTATCCAGCAGCTCGGCCGCGGTTTAAGAACTTTCGAAGGTAAAAACCACCTTATCGTGCTCGATTTTATCGGCAATTATAAAAAAGCCAACTTCAAGCCGCTGTTTTTATCGGGCCAGCCGTTAAGAGACGGCGACGGCCGGCTTCGCGCGATAGATTATATCAAAACACCGCAATGGCTTCCTGAAGGCTGTTTCGCCGAATTCGATTTCAGAGTGATAAACTTATTCACTGAAATGGAAAAAAAGAAAACGCCGCTCGAAATAGAAATGCTCAATACATACGACGAAATATCGCTCGAACACCGGCCGACGATGAATGAATTTTTCAGCGCATCATCTTACAGCCATAAACTATTGATGTACAAATATGACAGCTGGCTCGACTTCATAAAGCAGACTCAAAAATTAACCGCTGAAGAAACCGATGTAATATCCAATCGCAGCTTTTACGATTTTTTTACGATCATCGAAAAAACAAAAATGACAAAATCATATAAAATCCCGGTCATCTATTCATTTTTAAACGATACTTCTTTACACGAAAGCCGTACGCTTTCAGAAATCGCCTCTTACTTCAAGATGTTCTATCTTTCAAACGAAGTATTCGTCAAAGATATAATCAACGCCGGCTCATCGATATCAGCGATCAAAGACTTTGACGACTTCAAAAAAGTAGCCGCCACCTGCGAAACCATGCCGGTCAAATTTCTGACAAACGGCCCCGAAGCCGCTATTTTCGAATACGACAAAACCGCTAAAATAATGAAACTCAAAAATCCCGCACTATGCGGCTTAGGCGAAGCCGGCGTGTCATTGATAAAGGAACTTTTGAACTTCAGGATCAATGATTATTTTAGAAGGCGGTTTTGAGTGAGTATCCGCGAAAAATTTCTGATAAATTAACCACTTTCAAAATTATTTTATAACTATGAAGCGGGTGAGGATAATTTTTCCTTTGCTGCGGTCACGAATTCTCTTCTGGATTCTCACCGCTTAACGCTTAGCACTCGATCTTGGTTGAAAATCATTTGCGATCTTTCGCCGATGCCCTCCGTGCCTTCCGCTTCGCCGCCTGCTTATCCTTCCATTCCCGCTCGCCATCTTTCGCGCGCTCGATGACGCCGCGTATAAAGGCGGCCGCTTCAGCTTCGGCCTGCTGGATCTCTACCGCGGTTAATTTATCGCCATGTTCTTTAATCGGTTCGTCTGCATCTTTCACTAACATAATTATAAAACCTTCCTTTTAGTTTTGTCGCCCGAATTAAGATCGTGAACGCTCGCTATCATCACGGCCATAAACTCGAGGCGGATGGGCGGGCACACCAGGAACGCGGGCCTTCCAATATCTCTATCTGATGTCGCGGAACTTATACTAAAAAACAAAAACGATGCCGGGGGGGAAGATAAACCGCTCTTTTCCTATCCTCGACGGCTTCTGCCCGTTCCTTTTTCATTTTTTTAAGGCGGCTTCGGTTTGCCTTTACTTAAAGCCTTTCGCCTTTTTTTTCTTCGATCTTCTTGAAAAGGTCCCGGCTGATATCTTGAGCTTTTTCGATTTGTTCAGACGTCATTTCTTTTTCAAGTTTGTCTCTGTCGTCATTGATTTTAAAATTCTCTATTTTATATTCACCAGAAGCGGAAATATTATAATAAGCATAAGCCATAACACAGTCTTTAGGAACGCTTTCACCGTTACAATACATATAACCTAACAATATTTGAGCCGCTATTAATGGTTTAGTTACATCTTTCATTTTTTCAGCTTCGCGCCGATTGACCAGGCCCGACCGACATTCTCGCCGACCTTCCAGTAGTTATTATCAGGCATGGTAAGCGTGAACGGGTTGATTTTATGGATATCGGGCTTACCATCGGTCATGAACCGCTGCTCGCAGTATGCGCCTTTTATTTCGCCGATAAAAAGCTCGTTGGTGGGTAGTTTAACGCATTCAACGAGACTGCATTCCATAGTGAGCGGGCAGCCGCTTATCATCGGCGCGGACTTCAACTCGCCGTAAAAAACTTCGAACAGGTCTGACTTATCGATTTTAGCGCCAGATACAATTCCAGTGTAATCAGTTTCGGTGACAAGATCGCAGCCGGGAATATTAACGCTGAACTCGCGCGTTTCGTGTATCCCCTTATTGGTGTGGTGCGATCCGAGCGCAACCGCTATCATCGGCGGATTAAAATTAACGCGGCTGACCCAGCCAACAGCCATGTAGTTCGCCTTTCCCTCGCACATCGCGCCGACAATCACCATCGGCATAGGATAAACAAAAGCGTTACAAGGTATTTTAATTTTTTCCATGACTCTCCACCTTTCGCTAAAATTCACATTTCTAAAAATGTTTTTTCTGGTTACACGCA
>CAYTCW010000131.1:2695-12109 GCA_964436235.1 uncultured bacterium | reverse complement strand
CCAACCCTTTCTCCCCCCTTTTAACCCCCCGCTATCTGCAAATTGCCTGACGCTTTATCGAGGGCTATCAATAGACTTTTCTGTCAGGGCTTTAATTTCTTTTTCTTATTTTTTATTTTTCTCTTTTTAATTTTTCTTGACTAAAAAAGCAAATTAAAATATAATGTTTTTACCATGCATTTAATAGTCAGTAAAAACTTCAATAAAGCGGATTCGCACAAAATAGAAACCTATACGGCGGGCGGCGGATATGAGGCGGTTAAAAAATGCCTCGCGTCAATGACGCCTGCTTCCGTTATAGAAGAAGTCAAAAACAGCGGATTGCGGGGCCGCGGCGGTGCAGGCTTTCCGACCGGAATGAAATGGTCGTTCGTGCCTAAAGAATCAGGCAGGCCTAAATACCTTGCAGTTAACGCCGATGAAGGCGAACCCGGCACTTTTAAAGACCGTCTCATACTCGAACGGGACCCTCATCTTTTGCTCGAGGGCATAATGATCGCCTGCTATGCGGTCGGTATCAACACGGCCTATATTTACATAAGGGGCGAGTATAAAAAAGCCTTCGACTCGGTTGATGCCGCTATTAAAGAATGTTACGGCAGAGGATTTCTGGGCGCCAATATTTTCGGGACGGATTATAAACTCGACATATATCCGCACTCAGGCGCCGGCGCCTATATATGCGGGGAAGAAACCGGATTGATAGAATCTTTGGAAGGCCGGCGCGGCCAGCCGAGGCTAAAACCGCCATTTCCAGCTATAGCAGGTCTTTTTATGGGTCCGACCGTCGTTAATAACGTTGAAACTCTGGCTTTCGTTCCAGATATAATATCTAAAGGCGCAGCCTGGTTCGCCGCCATCGGAACGCCTAAAAACAGCGGCACCAGGCTTTTCGGAGTTTCAGGCGATATCGAAAAACCGGGCGTTTACGAACTCGAACTCGGCATCAGCGCTAAAAAACTTATATATGATATCTGCGGCGGCGTTAAAGGCGGCGCTAAATTAAAGGGATTCATCCCCGGCGGGCTTTCCACGCCGATAATGACGGCGGACGAAATAGACACGCCGCTCGACTTCGATTCATTAGCTAAGGCTGGCTCCATGGCCGGTTCAGGCGGCGTCATCGTAATAAACGAAACTAAGAGCATACCCAGGATCGCCGCGCGCACGGCGGATTTTTACGCGCACGAATCCTGCGGGCAATGCACCCAGTGCCGTGAAGGTACGCGCTGGGTATCGCAATTATTCAATAAAATTTCAAACGGCGGCGGCCGAAAAAAAGACATAGACCTTATACTCGATATATGCTCGAATATGGCAGGCCAGACTATATGCGTACTTTCCGACGCCTGCGCGATGCCGTCAACCGCGTTTATAAATAAGTACAGAAGTGAATTCGAAGCGCTTGTCGAAGATAATTAATTAGATAGAAAATATTTGATTAAAAGCAATAAGTAACAAATAGTAACAATAAGATTAATTTTTAATTGTCAATTGTCAGTGAGTGGTTAATATGCCTGAAATTACGATAAACAATAAAAAAATAACGGCTCAGCCGGACGATACCATATTAACGGCCGCGAAGCGCGCCGGAATAGAAATACCACATTTTTGCTATCATCCCGAACTTCAATACGCCGGTTCGTGCAGAATGTGTTTAGTCGAGCTCGAAAAATCGCCTAAATTAGTCACCTCGTGTAATACGCCCGTAACTGAGGGCATGGTTATCCGTACCGACACCGAGCGCGTAAAAAAAGCCCGGGCAGGCGTCCTGGAATTCCTTCTTATCAACCATCCTCTCGACTGCCCTATATGCGACAAGGCCGGCGAATGCCCGCTGCAGGATAATTATTTTAAATATTCGGCGCGCGAAAGCCGCTATGAAGAAGAAAAATGGCATAAAAATAAAAAGGTCGACCTTGGTCCCTTAATAGTTCATGACGAAGAGCGCTGTATATTATGCACGCGCTGCGTGCGCTTCATGCAGGATATAGCTAAATCGCCGCAGTTAGTCGTAGTTAAGCGCGGCTCTAAAAACACGCTTACTACCTATCCGGGAGCGCCTTTAGACAATCCCTACAGCCTTAATACGGTCGATATATGCCCCGTCGGCGCGCTTACTTCAAAAGATTTCCGCTTTAAATGCAGGGCGTGGTATTTAAAAAGCTCCGAATCCGTCTGCCCTTTTTGCGAAACCGTCTGCGGCACGATAATTCAACATAAAGATAACGCCGTACACCGCATCCTGCCGCTTAATAAACCGGAAATTAACGGTCCGTTCATCTGCGATTACGGAAGACTTTTCAGAAAATATATAAACGCCGAAAACCGCATATCCGTGCCGTTAGTTAAATCCAATAAAAAAGAAACGACCTGCGTTACGACCGGCGAATCTTTCGATAAAATTTTTAACGAGGTCTCAGCGCGCGTTTCAGCGCTTAATAAAAATAACGGCAGCGAGAAAAGCAAAGGTAAAGACAAAGAAGAAAAAGGCACAGTCCGTGAAGCAGGCGTTATATTATCACCCTATCTTAGCCTCGAAGAGGCTTACTTAGCCATGAAATTCTTCGGAGAATCCGGCCCGGGCGCCGATATCTCCGTTATCGAATGCAGCGAAGGATTCGACGGCTTTACAATTTCAGACGATTATCTTATTTCAAAAGATAAATCGCCGAATAAAACCGGTATATCGCTGCTATCGGATAAAATGAAAATAAAATTCATCGGCGCGGACGCGCTCGCGTCTAACGCCGGAAAGAAAAAATATAAGACAATTGTCTTTATAGGACCGCCTTTCGCCGCCGGCGATTATTATAAAAAGCACGGCAAATCAATTGATATCTGCGATTTAGTTATATCGCTCACGACTCATTCGGGCGGCATGGCCGATATTTCAGATTTTATTATCCCTATTTCGCTTTGGGCCGAATCAAAAGGACATTTCGTCAATAAAAATAATATAGTCCGGGAATACGGCGCGGCGGTTAAACCGCCTATGACGGAATGCGGAGCCGATCACAATATCAAAATGCTTTGCAGATTAGCGTCCTGTTTTAATGTTAAAGCCGAATACGACTCCGCGGAGAGCGTATTTAATGAAATAAAAACGCGTCTAAAATTATTTACTTAGCGGGTGTTATTAGTTTATGTCTTTTTATTTAGAGCCTTACATTTCGATGTATGTTTTTAAAACCCTTTATCTGCCTATAATGATAAAGATAGTTCTTGCCGTCGCATTTCCTTTAGTAGTGCTTTCGGCCATTCCGATAGTGGTATGGATGGAGCGCCGCGGCGCAGGGCTTATACAGGATAGAATGGGGCCGAATCGTTCCAACATAGCCGGTTACACTTTTTTCGGCCTGCTTCATCCGGTTAACGACGCGATCAAAATGGTTATGAAAGAAACGCTGACGCCGGAGCGCGCCAAAGTTTTATTTTACTACCTGGCGCCGGCAGTCGTAGTTATACCGGCTATTATGACATTCGCCGTCATTCCGGTCGCCGCGCCCGTCGAAATAGAAGGAGTCGCAATACCCTTTCAGGTGGCGACTATCGACACCGGCCTGCTTTACGCGCTTGCGATATCCTCACTCGGCATTTACGGAATTATGATGGCCGGCTGGGCTTCCGGCAATAAATTTTCGATGCTCGGCGGGCTTCGCGCCGCCTCGCAAATGCTAAGCTATGAAATGATACTCGGAATATCGCTTGTCACGCTTTTTATGATCTATGCCGAAATAGAACCGGCCGCTATAGTTGAATCTCAGGGCGGGCTTATCTTCGGCTTCATTCCTCGATGGGGCATATTTTTATCGCCGGTCGCTTTTTTTATATTCATCACGGCGGCTTTCGCCGAATGCAACCGCACTCCATTCGATCTGCCTGAAGCCGATTCGGAAATAGTGGCGGGCTACCACTTAGAATACGGCGGGATGAAATTCGCCATGTTTATGATGGCTGAATATCTTTCGATAATAACTATGTCTGCGATCGTAACGACTATGTTTTTCGGCGGATATCAACTGCCCTTTCTGCCGACCGCTAAATTGCACGCGCTCGCCGGGCCTTTTATATCGCCGTTTATTCAAATAGCGGCGTTTTCGGTTAAAACGCTGTTTTTCATATGGCTTTATATCTGGGCGCGCTGGACGCTCCCCCGTTTCCGATACGACCAGATTATGAAATTATGCTACCTGAGACTTTTTCCAATCGCGCTGGCCAACATTTTTATAACGGCCGCGATAATATTGTTGATCAATTAATTGTTTATAACAAAGTAATCAAAGAATATCCGGAGCTTGTAATATGCCGAATAAAAAATATACTAAAATAACCGACCGTTTTAAGGATAACGAGTTTATAGATAAAAACAGGCCGCTCACTTTTTTAGAGCGCCTTTACTTCGTCGAGATCATTAAAGGCCTCGCCGTTACCATAAGGCATTTCCTGTACAATTTATTTAATTTCTCCAAACTGCCGACTATCGATTATCCCGATAAGAAGCGTAAAATACCCGCTTCGTTTCGCGGGCGGCACCGGCTTACCCTCCGCCCTGACGGCACTACGCGCTGCGTGGCGTGCTTTCTCTGCTCGACCGCCTGTCCCGCCGACTGCATCCATATAGAAGCCGGCGAATACAGCGACGGCAATCCGA
The DNA here is from genome assembly GCA_964436235.1 of uncultured bacterium. Lineage (GTDB taxonomy): Bacteria > Muiribacteriota > UBA9980 > UBA9980 > UBA9980 > UBA9980. The sequence continues at coordinate 7,455 of CAYTCW010000131.1, read as the reverse complement.
ACGAAAAATATCCCGTGCGCTACGAAATAGATATGCTGCGCTGCGTTTTTTGCGGCTTATGCGTCGAAGCCTGCCCGTGCGACGCTATAAGAATGGATACCGGCCTTTATGATTTAGCCGATTACAGCCGCGAAGACCTTATTTTTACAAAAGAAAAACTTACCGCCGGCTATCCTCCGCTTAAAGAGCGCGGCGAAGCATTTAACGCCGAAGAATTCGAAGCGGCGCGCGCCGGATGCGGAGTTTCGGCCGATGAAGAAAAAAAGGCGAAAACAACTGATAAGCCTGAAAAACAGAGCGTGGGTGATGATAAAAATGATTATTAACGCCGTCGTTTTTTACCTCTTCGCCATACTTTCGATAATAGCAGCCGTATTTACGATCAGTTTCGTCAACCCGGTTAAATCGGCGTTATCGATGATATTCTGCCTTTTTTGCATAGCTATGGTATATTTCACGCTTGGCGCCTCATTCGTAGGAATTATTCAAATATTAGTTTACGCGGGGGCCATAATGGTGCTTTTCCTCTTCGTCGTAATGCTTTTAGAAAAGCGCGACTATGAAGCCTCAGCCGAAGATAATTTCAGCGGCGCTAAAATCGTGAGTGTATTGGTCGCGGCGTCGATTTTTACGGCACTGGCCATAGCGCTTGCCGCTAACGGCGGAGCCGCTTTCCCGCCCGCGGCGGACGGTTTCGGCTCCGTTAAAACGCTCGGAATCGCCATATTCCAGAAATATTTATTCGCCTTCGAGGCTCTTTCGGCGCTGATACTCGCTGCCATAGCGGGCGTTACTCTGCTCACATCGAAAAAAAATGCGGGTGATAAATAATGATGACTATCGGATTGACGCACTACCTTATATTCGCGGCCGTTATATTTATAATCGGCTTGATCGGGCTTACCGTCCGTAAAAATATAATAATTTTATTTATGTGCGTGGAACTAATGCTTAATTCCGCAAATATTACAATTTTAGCATACGCGAGGCAATTTGGCGATTCCGATTTTCATGCCGCCGCGCTTTTTGTGATGGTAATAGCCGCCGCTGAAGCCGCGCTCGGGCTTGCGCTGGTCGTGGCGATTTTCAGATACCGCGGCACCGCGGATTCCGACAAACTGACCCTTTTGAAAGGTTGAGCTATATATGCAACAGATCAATATGTATTTTATTAATTTAATACCCTTGTTTCCGCTTCTGGGAGCGTTTTTTTGCTTTATGCAAAGGGAGCGCAAACCTTCGATCCTTTGCGGATTGACCGCTTCCATAATGGTTTTTTTATCGCTTCTTTGCACGGCCGCTTCTATTTTCGTAATGACCGATTTAAAAGCCGCTTCTAACGGCCCTATATTTCTATCGGCCGATAATTTTACCTGGATATCGGCCGGCGATTTAAAGGCCGGCTGCGATTTGATGTTTGACAATCTCACCGCCGTAATGCTTTTAGTTATTACATTCGTCGGGCTTCTGATCCATATTTATTCGATCGGTTATATGATCCATGATAAAGACTCCAACCGTTTTTTTTCATATATGAACCTCTTCGTTTTTTTTATGATAGTTCTTGTCATGGCTAAAAACATCGTAGTCATGTTCGTCGGATGGGAAGGCGTCGGCCTCTGTTCGTATCTGCTTATCAGCTTCTGGTGGGCCGAAACGGCTAACGCCGCCGCCGGTAAAAAAGCCTTCATCACGAACCGCGTCGGTGATTTTGCCTTTCTGGCGGCTATTTTTATTCTATACTGGCACTGCCGCTATAACGGCGGAACTAACTGCTTTGATTTCACTTACCTGGCCGGATCCATAGCTTCACTGTCGGCCCCGGCTCTTTCTTCCGCCGGTTTTAACATCATAGACCTTTGCTGTATTTTATTTTTTATCGGCGCATGCGGAAAATCAGCGCAAATTCCGCTTTACGTATGGCTTCCAGACGCCATGGCCGGGCCTACGCCGGTTTCCGCGCTCATTCACGCGGCTACCATGGTGACCGCCGGCGTATATATGTGCGTCAGGCTCGGATTTTTATTCGCGCTCTCGCCGCTCGCCCTCGGCTTAATAGCCGTTACGGGCCTTCTCACGGCCGTTTTTGCCGCCCTTATAGCAATGGCTCAGACCGATATTAAAAAAGTACTGGCTTATTCGACCGTATCGCAGCTCGGTTTCATGTTCATAGCCGTCGGATGCGGAGCTTTTACAAGCGCCATCTTTCACTTAGCCACCCACGCTTTCTTTAAATCGCTTCTTTTCCTCGCCGCAGGCTCGGTTATTCACGCTCTCAGCGGCGCGCAGGATATTATGAAAATGGGCGGCCTCCGCAAAATTATGCCGCACACTTTCAGAGTTTTTTTCGTAGGCGTTTACGCTATTTCCGGCCTTCCGCTTATGTCCGGATTTTTTTCAAAAGATGAAATTCTTTTATTTACTTACGCCGGTCCTTATTCAAACGCGCTTTTTTATCTTACGGCTTCCTTCGCTTCGCTATTGACCGCCATATATATGCACAGGCTTTTATTTTTAGTTTTTTACGGCGAATTCAGAGACGGCCGCGATAAATTCGAACACGCCCATGAATCGCCGGCCATTATGACCGTTCCGCTTTATATTCTGGCGTTTTTCTCTATTTTTTCAGGCTTTATAGCTTTAAGTAAAAGCCTTAACTTTAAAACGCTGCTATCGGCGTTCCAACCGGCCTCAACGCGCGCCGCTTTTAGTCACTCCGCCGAATATTTCGTTATGAGCGCCGCGCTTTTCACCGCTTTAGCCGGCGCCTATGCCGCCTATAAGCTCTACGCGGGTTCTAATAATCATCTCGAAAAAATTAACGATAAGTTCGCGCCGGTCATTAAAATGCAATACAATAAATTCTACATAGACGAGCTATACGAAAAAATAATAATTAAACCGCTTTATTCAGTTTCAGTATTGCTGCATAAATTCATAGACGTAAAACTGATCGATGATTTTGTGATAGGCGGCTCCGTCGCCTCTTTTAAATCGCTCAACGCCGCTCTAAGCGACGCCCAGAACGGCCGGGTGCGGACTTATTTATCAGCTATGGCCGCCGGATTAGCCGCCATGACTATTTACATCTTATATAAGGCGTGGTGCTAAATGACCGATTTTATCAATTTATTACACGGCAATATAATAATAGTACTTCTGGCGATGTCGTTTTTTTCATTCTTATTTACGGCCGCCGCCGGCGCTAAAGTTAAAAGCGCTAAAATCAAACGCATTGCACTTACTCTTTCATTCGTTATTTTTATTGCGTCTTTATGCCTCTACACGGGTTTTGAACGGTCGAACCCCTCATTGCAATTTAATAAAAGTTTCACATGGATCGAATCGCTTAATATTAATTTCAGCGTGGGCGTCGACGGGCTGTCGCTTTTTATGATATTACTGGCAACGCTTCTGACGCTTATCGTAATTGCGGCCGCCGATGAAAAAATTGCTAACTTCAATTATTATATATCGCTTTATTTTTTACTCGAATTCACCATGATCGGCACTTTTTGCGCAGCCGATATAATTTTATTCTACCTTTTCTGGGAGCTTATGCTAGTTCCGATGTATCTTATAATCGGCGCATGGGGCGGAAAAAACAGAATAGGCGCCGCGCTGCGCTTCTTTTTATTCACGGCGTTCGGCTCCGTTTTTATGCTGTGGGCAATATTATGGGCCGCGAGCTATTATCAAAACATTTACGGCGCCATGTGCTTTAATATTAAAAGTTTAAGCGCGCTGGCTTATAATTTCCGCTCGCAGTGCATATTATTCTGGATGTTTTCAATAGCCTTTATGGTCAAAGTCCCGATTTTTCCTTTTCACACCTGGCTGCCATACGCTCACGTAGAGGCTCCGACCGGCGGTTCGGTCATGCTGGCCGCGGTTTTACTTAAAATGGGCACCTACGGCTTTCTCCGTTTCAGTATCCCCATGTTTCCCGATGCCGCAAGCTATTTTGCCCCGGTTATGATGTTTCTGGGCGCGCTCGGCGTGCTTTACGGCTCGTTAGTCTCCTACGCGCAGACCGATCTGAAAAAACTTATCGCTTATTCTTCAGTGGCGCATCTTGGCGCCATAACGGCCGGAATTTTCTCCCTTACCGAAGCCGGAATCAGCGGCTCGATCATCCAGATGATCAATCACGGCGTTTCTACCGGAGCTCTCTTTCTTCTCGTCGGCGTTATATACCAGCGCCGCCACACAAGGGAACTTAGCGAATTCGGCGGCCTTGCCGCCGTTATGCCGGCCTACTCGACGGTTTTTGCTATCGTTATGTTCTCCGCGGTAGGGCTTCCCGGCCTCAACGGATTTATCGGGGAATTTTTAATACTCGCCGGCGTTTTTTCAAAATCATGGCTCACGGGCATTCTTACCGCTTCCGGCGTCATTATAGGCGCCGTTTACATGCTTAACGCCTACGAAAAAATATTTCTGGGCGGAATTACAAATAAAGAAAATTCCGCGCTGGCCGACCTCGGAATTATCGAAAAGTTTTGCCTTGCACCCTTAATCGCCCTCATATTCGCCATAGGCATCTACCCGGCCTTTATAAGCTCTAAAATTGAAACCGCCGTAAAAAATATAACGGCTTGCGTAACCGTAAGCGATAGCGGTTCGAAACAACGAAACGCCAAATTTAATGAATATCCGGTGAATAAAATATGTCAAAAGAATTATTAGCGATTAATTTATACGCCATAGCCCCGATTTTATGCTGCGGCCTTTCCGCGGCGATTATTTTAATGATATCC
>CAYTCW010000131.1:0-2595 GCA_964436235.1 uncultured bacterium | reverse complement strand
CTTCGCGACGGCCGCGCCCGCGTTGCGCCCGAATATTATTCGCTGCTTTTGAGCGCCTCGGTCGGCGCCATGATAATGGCTATGGCAAACGATCTTATAGTCGCTCTCATCGGAATCGAAATACTATCGGTATCGGCCTATATTTTATGCGCGCTCGATAACACCAATAAAAGGGCCGTCGAAGGCGCCTTTAAATATTTTTTGACGGGCGCCGCCGCAAGCGCCATATTTATATTCGGCATGGCGCATATTTACGGCGGAAGTAAAACCACATTCATAAACGAAATCATTTTAAACGCTTCGGCCGGCGCGGGCGCATTTACAAGCCCGCAGGCTGCTGGCTTGAGCGCGCCGCTTTTAATAGGACTGGTTTTTATAACTACGGCTTTATTGTTCAAAGCCGCCGCGGTGCCGTTTCATAACTGGGCGCCTGACGTTTACGACGCGGCTCCGCTAAGCGTAGCCGCGTTTATGACTTATTTCGTCAAAACCGCGGTTTTCGTTTTAATCATGCGCATATTTTCCGCCGCGTTTTTATTCATGGCGCCTGAAATTATACCCGCGCTCATTTTAATAGCCGTTATCACCATGACGCTGGCTAATATCGCGGCGCTGTTTCAAAATAATATCAAAAGAATGCTCGCCTATTCAAGTATATCACACACCGCTTATATTTTAATTGGCGTTATTTGCGCTATGAGCGCTTATAAAAACACTATAACCGATTCCGGCGCCTATATTTTATTCTATCTTATTTCTTATTTTTTTATCAATGCCGCCGTTTTTTCGGCGCTCGGCCTGTTCAAAGCGGCCGACGGCAATATCCACACGCTAAACGACCTTAAAGGATGCGGCTTCACCCGGCCCTTTTTATCGGCCGCCTTCGCCGCCGGACTTCTCGCGCTGGCCGGAATTCCGGCCACTTCGGGATTTATGGCTAAATTTTTAATATTTTATAACGCCTTTCTCTCCGGCTATCACGCATTAGTGCTCATTGCCGTAGTTAACAGTTTTATAGCCTTTTATTACTACATCAAAATAATAATGATGATGTATATGCACGCGCCCGATAACGCCGCCGTCCCGCCGGAGCCTGATACCGTTTCGCAATACGAACGGGAAGGCTCGCGCGCCAATTTTATTTGTCTTGCGGTATCGGCGGCCATGGTTATCGCGCTCGGCGTCTATCCCGAACCCGTCATTAAAATCGTAAAAATGACCGTAATAAATAGTTTTTAATCACAATAAATATCGGAGATGATTATATATGAACCAGTTTAAATGCATAGTATGCGGTTATATCCACGCCGGCGATGAAGCGCCCGATAGATGTCCGATCTGCAAAGCTTCAGGCGAAAAATTCACGCCTTATCTAAACGAAGAAAACGAAAACGGTTCCGTTTGCGGCAATATATTCGATATCTTAGAAACCGCTCACGAGGCCGTAAAGAGAATAACACACATCAAAACGCCGGAGATCATCTTTGAAACTTACTATTTTTTGCCGGGCCAGTCAATCGATTACCACAAACATCCCGAAGGCGGCCAGGTATTTATCATAATGCAGGGCAGCGGGGAGTTTTATACGGATACCGGCGATGATAACGGAATCGAAACCGCAGTGAAAATAAAGACCGGCGATTATATATCGGCACCTAAAAACAGCTGGCACAAAATAATAAACACGGGAAGAAATATACTTGTAATATCACAGGTAATGCCGCAAAACGCCGGGATGATTTTAAGAAGCTCACGCTGAAAAATTTTAAAAAACAAATATAAAAAATATCTTGAAAATTTAATTTTTCCTGTTATAATGTATCAGATTTAATAATTGCAACGGGCCGCGGCGGCCCGAATACCTTTAAAGGTGGTGAAACTCATGTCTAAAGACAAAAGCCCTAAAAAAGAAGTTAAAAAACCTAAAAAAAACAAATAAGCTACTTTAAAACCACATAAAATATGCTTTATATATTAATTTTATGTTAATTTTATTATGAAACGATAAAACGGCAAAAAATGTTAACAAAGAAGACGCTTTATGTTAGCATATTTTTTGTGTTTCATAAATTCATTGTTGTTTAATAACTTAACGGTAATTTTATTTTTTAATAAACAGGTAATTACCTGAAATTAAAAGTCGGAGGAAGTTATGAAAAAAGTTTCAGTAGTTCTATTGGTTGCCGCTGTCGTACTGGTTAGTTTCTTCTCTTTTGTTACCGTTAAGGCCGAAGACGGTTCCCCGAACGATTTCACGCTTGTAAACAGAACCGGTTATGCAATTTCAAACGTTTATGTAGGCCAGTCAAAATCCGACGATTGGGGCGAAGATATTCTTGGCCAGGACATCTTAGAAAACGGCTCCTCAGTCGATATTGTGTTTCATCCCAGCGATGTTGAACTTTACGATATAAAAGTCGTTTACAAAGTCGATGAAAGCTCAGCCGTATGGTACGGATTCGACCTCACCAAACTCAATAAAATAACTATTTATTACGACGCCGAAACGGATAAAACAACTGCTGAATCAGAATAATATAAATTCGTTTATTAAAAAAAGTCCGGCCCGTATAGCTGCGGGGCGGACTTTTTTTA
>CAYTCW010000130.1:0-12197 GCA_964436235.1 uncultured bacterium | reverse complement strand
GCACGGGGGAGAAGAGAGGGCCATTGGTCCTTTCTTCTCCCCCGTCGCGGTCTTATCGGCTATATTTATGGCATATATGTTACGAACTGGAATGAAAATCGATACTAAAAATCGATTAAAACTCAAATTAAAATCTTGTAAAAAAATATAAGATATGATAAAATCTTATCAATCACTAAAGAGGTGTTTATTATGATTAAGGATGAGATAAAAATATTCGAAAAGCCTTCCATAGAAGATATAAAAGAAAAGCTGAAGGACCGCAGCGGTTTTAAGGTTCGTTTTTCTTTATGGCAGAAGTTTTTGCTTGCTTTCGTAACTTTGATAGTGGGTGCGGTATTGCTTTTAGGTTCGATAGCCATCCGTTCCGAAAAAGACGTCATTCAAAAAAAGGTTATCGAGTCGTGTTTCGAGATATCCGATATCATATCGCATGAAATCGGGCAGTTAATTGAAAACGCCAATAAAATTTTGATATCGACTTCAAAAGTGCCTGCGGTGCGGTCTTTTGATGTAAGCACCATTAAGGCTATATTCGAATCTTTGCTATCGAGCTTTAAAATCTTTACCAGAATAGCTATTATCGATATCGAGGGCCGCGAGATTTATTCGACTTTGCAGGACACTACTCCGATGACTTCGAAAGTTCTTTATTCATTGATAGTCAAGGGCAATTATAACGCTTATTATCAGTCTGATATTTACTTTGTTGACGAGAATCTTCCGACGCTTACGATGGCTATTTTAGTTCGCGACTCGGCGTTCAAGGTTAGTGGAATATTGATAGCCGATCTTGATCTTCGAATGTTGTGGCCTATTATAGACCGTATTCAGCTTGGCAAGACCGGTGTTTCCTATATAATCAATCAACATGGCTATGCCGTCGCTCATTCGACCGATAAAACGCTCATAGGCAAAAAACTTTCAGACGCTCCGTATTTGCTTTCTAAAATAAGCGAATCAGGGATAGATAATTCGAAGGATTCAGGCGTGCTTAAAGCCACTCTTAATTCTTCCGACGATAATCTTCTGCTGTATGCGGCCTCGCCGCTTAATAAGTTCAAGCCGACTCAGAATTATTCGAGCATTTTCTTCCCGCCCGCTTACGTTATTTTACAGCAGACGAAGAAGGAGGCTTTTATAGAAGCCGAGCTTCTTCAGAGGCAGGTATGGTATTTTATGTTCGTATGCTTCATTATAGCGGTTATAATAGCTCTTATTTTAGCGGTAAGTCTAACGCGTCCGATATTTAAGCTCGTTGACGACGCCAACCGTATAGCTAAGGGCGATCTGGCGACTGCCGTAGCCGTGCGCGCCAACGACGAAGTGGGTCAGCTCGCTTATAACTTCGACCTTATGAGGCAAAACCTCGCTTATAAGGTGTGGGAGCTCGAAACGATAAATGAAATCGGCCAGAAGATAAGCGCGGTTTTAAATTTAGAAGATCTGATGAGGCTCATCCTTTCCAAATATATCGAAACTATAGGCGCCGACCGCGCTTCAATAATGTTATACGACGAAGAAACCGGCCAGTTGACCGCGAGTATCGCTAAAGTATCGACATCCGATCTTGAAAGCTACAACGTTGATAAGCATGAAGGACTTAGCGGCCATGTTTATCAAACCGGAAAGGCCGTTTTAATTAAAGACGCTCAAAATTCGGAAATGCTTCGCAAGTTTAAAAAAGGTGAAATATATCCAGGCACGCTTATTTCGGTGCCTTTGATAGTCAAAGAAAGAACTATTGGCGTAGTCAACGCCGCTAAATCGATTCCCGATTATTTCAGCGACCGTGAGTTTTCGCTTTTCAATTCGCTTTCGGTCCAGGGCGCTATCGCCATCGATAACGCTATTTTATATAAGCTCGCCATTACCGACGGGCTCACTAAATTATATCTGCACCGTTATTTCCAGCACCGGTTAAGCGATGAGCTTTCTCGTTCCGAGCGTTACGGTTATAAGTTTTCGCTTATACTGACCGATATCGACCACTTTAAAAAATTTAACGATACTTACGGCCATCAGGTGGGCGATCAGGTGTTGCGCGAAGTTGCGCGGCTCGTACAGCAGAGCGTCCGCGAAGTCGATATGGTCGCAAGATATGGCGGCGAAGAATTCGTGGTTATATGTCCTGAAAAGTCTAACGAAGAAACTATCGTTCCGGCGGAGCGTATCAGAAAGGCTATCGAGTCTTATGAATTTAAGGTGGACGGTAAGCTGGTTCCGATAACTATATCTTTGGGCGTGTCGGAATATCCGTCCGATTCAAAAGATAAAAAAGAGCTTATTGAATGCGCCGATATCGCGCTTTATTCGTCTAAGCAGAACGGGCGTAACCGTTTCACCCGCTTTTGCGATATACCGCCGAATATGCGCAGCATAAAAGAAATGAAGCATTAATTCGTGTTAACGATATAATATCAGAGAGGAATAAAGAAGTGCCCCGTTTGATCGATACTCATGCGCATTTAGACGCGCCCGAATACAAGGGTGAAAAGTTCGAAGAAGTTATACTGGCGGCGAAAAATGCCGGCGTCGAAAAAATTATTTCGGTCGGCTGCGACGAGGAGACCTCCTTAAAAAACATAGAGCTGTCTTTAAATTATAAAGATTTTATTTACGCCACTTACGGTTTTCATCCGCACAACGCCGAATCGTTCGATTTAGTAAAGCACTCAGCTCATATCAGAGAGTGTGTTAAAAATAATTCGATCGTCGCTATAGGCGAAATAGGGCTCGATTATTACCGTGATCTTTCACCGCGCGGCGTTCAGAAAGAAGTTTTTTTAAATCAGCTCGCGTTGGCGCGAGAAGCCGATTTCCCGGTTATAATCCATATACGCGACGCTTTCGACGATTTCAAGAAATTTACGGACGGTATCGATTTTAAAGGCGTTATTCACTGTTATTCCGGCGACGCCGAATTCGCTAAGTGGGCCGTTGATAGAGGTTTTTATATCTCATTTACCGCGAGTATAACTTATCCTCTCAAAGCCGTTTATAAAATGTCCGAAAAGACCTCCAGAACGGTATATGAATTGATAAGAAATTATGAAGGCTTCGATTCGCCGGTGCCGGCTTCCATGCTCGATTTATTTTCGAGCGTGCCGCTCGAGCGCATTATGATCGAAACGGACTGCCCTTATCTTTCGCCGCAGAATCTTCGCGGGCGTTTGAACGAGCCTGCGAATGTTTCCGCCGTCGCCGGAGTTATAGCGGCAATAAAAAATACCGGTTACGAAGAATTTTGCGATATCGCATTCGCGAATGCGAAGCGTTTTTTTTCGATATGAGCAGAGGGCGTTCGCAAAACCAATGGATCACAGCGGATTGATTTAACCGGATGCGCCGGGTTTAACTATTTGGAATCGAGTCTTACTGTAATAAAGTGAGGATTTAAATGCGTATAAAAATTTTAATTATAAACGGCCCCAATTTAAATTTATTGGGCAGCCGCGAAACATCTCTGTATCAAACGCTAACGCTCGAAGAGATTATCGCTCTTGCGCGCGATTATAAATATGAAAAGCCGGTTAAGATAGATCATTTTCAGTCGAATCATGAAGGAGATATTATCGAGCGCATTCATTCGGCCCGTTCAAATTACGATTTACTGGTTCTGAACGCGGGCGCTCTGACGCATTATTCGATCGCTATCCGCGACGCGCTTCTGGCGGTAGGGATACCATTCGCTGAAGTGCATATCACTAATATATTCGCGCGCGAGGAGTTCCGGCATAAATCCGTGACGGCCGACCTTGCTTTCTGCGTTATAGCCGGCGCGGGCGCGCGGTCGTATTCGCTGGCGATAATAGCGGGTCTGGATCTTTTATCTAAAAAAAATAAAACCGCCTGATTTAATATTAATAACGGCGGTTAATAAACTTTTATTTAATGGAAGGAAGTTATTATGCAATTTTTATCATCTAATGAGTTCGCCGATTATTTATGCCGTGAAAAACCTCTTGTTGACTGCATGATCGATGCATCCGAGCAGGTGCAGCCGAACGGCATCGAGCTTACGCTTCGAGAGGTTTCAAAATTAACTACGGCCGGGCGCATCGCGGTTTCGAATAAAAACCGTTCGGTATCCTCCGTAGAAGCCATTCCTTTCGATGAAACCGGCTCCGTTTTTCTCGAAAAAGGCTGTTATCAGGTTTTATTCAATGAAATAACCAATATAGCGCCTGATATGTTCGCTTTCGCGCGCGTGCGTTCTTCGCTTTTACGCTCGGGTGCCGCGATCCAGACGGCGTTATGGGATTCCGGCTACAGCGGACGGTCTTCGGCCCTTCTTACCGTATATAACGAAAACGGAATATATCTCGAAAAAAACGCCCGCGTTATTCAACTCGTTTTTTATAAATTCGCCGCGCCGGTTAATAAAACTTACAGCGGCGCTTATCAAAAAGAAAATATTCATAAATAGCCTTTAAAAAGGAGAAGATCGTATGGGTGTTATAAATGTGGCCGTGGCGGGGTGTTTTGGAAAAATGGGCGCGGCGGTCTGCGAAACGGTTATCGCGTCCGCGGATATGAAATTATGCGCTCTATCTGACGCAAAATCGGCGGATCAGCCCGAGGCTTACGGACTGAGCGTTAGCGCGGTAATTTCGCGTAGAAATTCCGGCGGCGCGGCCGATGTCATGGTCGAATTTACTCATCCTTCGAGCGTTTATAAAAATGTAATGAGCGCGCTTGAAGAAAATATAAACTGCGTTGTCGGCACTACCGGCTTAAGCGAGGCGCAGCGCGGCGATATAGAAAAACTTACTTTAAAGAACAATTTATTTACCCTGATAGCTCCTAATTTTGCAATCGGCGCAGTTTTAATGATGAAATTCAGCGAGGCCGCGTCTAAATATATGGGCCGCGCCGAGATAATAGAAATGCATCACGATCAGAAAGTCGATTCACCTTCGGGCACGGCGCTTTTGACAGCTAAGATGATGGCGCCGAATTGTTCGCGCCATGCGGTCGCCGGCGAAAAAATATTAGTTGCCGGCGCCAGGGGCGCCGAGTTAGAAAGTGTTAACATACATTCGGTGAGGCTGCCCGGCTTTCTTGCTCATCAGCAGGTGATTTTCGGCGGGCCGGGGCAGGTTTTAACTATCCGCCATGACAGCATGTCGCGCGATTCGTTCATGCCTGGCGTGGCTCTTGCGATCCGCGAGTCGCAAAAGAGAAAAGGCTTTTACTTCGGTCTCGAAACTATTATGGACCTTGCATTTTAGCGGACCGGTGAGTAAACTTATGATGAATTTCAGCGCGCATATAATCCAGAAAGAAGGCGAGCCGGAGCTATTAAATAAGTATTTCAGCGTCCGCCGCCGCGTCTTCGTCGAAGAACAGGGCGTAGATATATCGATTGAAATCGACGAGTATGAAAACCGCGCTGACACTCTTCATCTTTTAGTTACGGCGTCTTCAGGCGAACCGGTTGGCGCGGGAAGGCTTATTGCCTGTGAAATTCACGGGCCGCACGAAAGAACGGAGGGCGCCGCTGCCGCTAAAATCGGCCGGGTTTGCGTTTTAAAGGAATTTCGCGGGCTCGGCGCCGGAAAGCTGATAGTCGAAAAACTGTTAGAAGCCGCCCGCGGGCGCGGGTATAAAAAAATCATTCTTCATTCGCAGACTTACATAGCGGCGCTGTATGAAAAATTCGGATTTATGAAGCGCGGAGAAGTATTTCAGGAAGCCGGAATCGATCATATCGAAATGATTGCCGATATTTAAGTTAAAGACCAGGAAGTTGAGATAATTCGATATGCCAAAATTAGCCAATATATATTTAATATTCGATTTTTTCATAAATAACGCGGATTTCCGCATTACGCGGCTCCGCTCATACTGGGCGGACGCCGAAAAAAAGGGCGCCGTCGAAAGCGAGCACCGTTATAAGCTCGTTAATTTTTGCGTTTACTATATTCAGCGGAGGCTTACTTTTGATTATACCGCCAGAAAATTTATAATTAAAGACTCGCGTTTCAAGAAAAACTCGGCCCTTACGCTTAAGATTATATCGCTCGCGCTCGCAATGTGTTATTTTCAGGGAAATTCAGAGGGCGTATTAAGCGAGCTTAAAATAATGCTCAGGCAATACCAGAACGGCGCTATAGCGAGTTCTTTAGTCGTCGCTTTGAATAATTTCGTCGAAAAATCAAATTTCGTCGTCGCCGAAATCCGTCAGAAAGACGAAGCGTTAGCGCTTTCGATACGCTATTCATGTCCGCGCGAATTGGTTTCACATCTGATATCCGAAACCGGCCTCGAAACCGCCCGCGAAATATTAGAAAATTCCATTAAACCGCCGGACACGGTTTTCCGGCTTAATTGCGCAAGGCTTCACAGCCGGGAGTTAAGGGAAGATTTTTTAAAGCAGTTCGGTGAAAAGTATATGCTCGACATAAAGCGCGTCTATCGCGATGTGCCTTTCTATTCATGCGACCGCAGCGCCTTTAATTTTATTATCACCGAGCTTGCCGAGTTTAAAGCCGGTTATTTAACGCCGGCGGGCCGCAGCGCGTTTTTAGCGGCTTATCTTTTAGATGCGCAGCCGGACGATCTCATTTTAGACGCATGCGCCGCGCCGGGCAATAAAACGACTCATATAGCCGAACTTTCATCTTCAGCCGCCCGTATAATAGCTTCCGACATAAGCGAGGCGAAGATAGCTAAAATAAACGATAATATCGATAGACTTAAACTTAATAATATTTTCACAATATGCGCATCCAGCGAATTTCTCGATGCGGATAAATTAAAGAATAAATTCAGCTCATTAGGCGATGAAACTGAAATATTCGACCGGATACTTCTCGATGCGCCATGTTCGGGTCTCGGGCTGTTAAGAAATCGTATAGAGCTTAAGTACCGCTTCAACGCTTCCGATCTTACCAATATGCCGCGCCTGCAGTACGCAATACTGAATAATGCGTCGCGTCTTCTTAAAAAAGGCGGCTATTTGCTTTATTCGACCTGCACTATCAATAAAAGGGAAAATTCGGGATTAGTTTCAGAATTTTTAAGCGCGAATAAAAATTTCCGTTTGATTTCATTAAAAGATAAAATCAAAATATTCGGATATGATTTCAGCGTTTTAAACGACGATTATGAGTTGATGCAAATATTACCTGACGGCGCAGGAAACGAAGGTTTTTTTTACGCGCTTATGCAAAAGGAATGATGAACGGTGTTATGCGGTTTTTATCAAAATTCAGTTCACCTTGTGCGGCAGACCGTTTTCAACCGGCGGTCGATAATGCTGGCGCTTCCGGCAATATTATTATCGCCGTTTTTTATTTTTTTTATAGCGCCGTCACTTCTTCTTGCCGCGGACGAGGCATCCGCAATAAAGCCTCTAATTAAAGGCGATTACGCTCCAGCCGTTACTTTAATTTCAACGGGCAGCCTTAAAGAAACTCTGCTTGATTTTAATCCGGCCGCCTCCGCTCCGGCTCCCGATTCGTCGAAGCGGCCGGCGCTTGTGTGGTTCTGGTTTATTTCATGTGAAAACTGTATCAGAGACATGAAATTTATGCGCGAGCTCCACAAAAAGTATTCATCGAAACTATCTTTGATAGCCGTTAACGTTGACGCCCCGGATGCAAGGGGGCCGGTTAAAAATTTCATTAAAAACAACGGTATATCGGCTTATCAAAATTATTACGATAAAATTACTGAAACACCTTTCAGTAAATCTTATGACGCTTCCGATAAATTCGGCATAACCGCCACGCCCGCGGTTTTTCTTATCGATAAAAACGGCAGGATCGCTCTTCGCGCCGAAGGCGTTATTAATTTCGACGAACTCGAAGATTGCATAGAAACGGTTTTAAACGAATAAAGCGGCTAAGCCTATAAATCAACGATTGACTGAATGAACTTTGATGGTAAATAATGGCCAATAAGCAAAAGTGATAGAAAAATTAAAAATTAAAAGTAAAAGTAAATAAATTGATATTTTGATAAATTTATGATAGAATATTTCAATCTGCTTAGAAACATTTATAAACGGAGTATATTTTGAGAATACACACTGAAAAGTTCGGCATAAAAACTACAAATCCTCTCGAAGGCCATGATTTAAGGCCGGTGCTCGAGGAAATATTAGCTAAAAGTTCTATAGTCGACGGCGTGTGCCATGTGTTTTTGCCGCATACCACCGCGGCTGTTTATATTAACGACTGCGAAGAAAATCTTAAGGAAGATTTCGAAATAATACTTCAAAAATTAGTCCCTTATCATTCGAGTTACGTCCATAACATGATAGATAATAATGCCGAGGCCCATTTAAAATCGATATTCATCGGTAATTATTCCGCCATACCCGTTACCGGCGCTAAATTCGATTTAAAAGACGGGCAGACGGTTTATCTGGCGGAATTCGACGGTCCACGCGAGCGAAGCGTTATAGTCAAGATAATGGGCGTTTAGGATATAGTGAATGTCGAATTCTTCTATCAGGCTGGCAGTCCCGCGCACGCTTTTATATTATCGTTACTTTCCTCTTTGGGAGTCTTTTTTTAACGAACTCGGAGTTTCGGTTGAAACTTCAAAGCCTTCATCGGCCGATATTTTAAGCCGCGGTTCAAAATACGCCCACACCGATTCGTGCCTTCCTATAAAATTAGCCTTCGGCCACGTAGATTCGCTCTTCGATAATAATAACGATTATCTTTTCCTGCCGCGCTTTTTCAGACTCGAAAAAAAAAGTTTCGTATGCCCTAAAGTTATAGGATTCACCGATATGGTCAGATGCTGTGTTTATCCGCAAAGATGCGGCGGCGCGGAGAATAAAGCGCCCTATCTGATCGATAACCTATTTGATATTCATAATCATTCGAATGAAAAAGTTTTTCGCGATATCGGCCGTCATTTCACATCAAATTATTTAAAAATCAATCGCGCCTATTCGAGCGGCGTCAAATATAATAAATTTTTATCCGATAAGCGCAGCAGTCTATTTCGCGGAGATATTCTAAAACGCTTTAAAATGAAAATAGGCGTTATCGGCCATCCTTATAACATTCATGACGATTATATAAATATGGGCGTTTTAAAAGAGCTCAACCGGCTCGACGCGCTTGCCGTCACTTACGAAGATATGCCTTCTGACGGCTTCGAATGCGATTTTTCAGATTTTCCTTCGGGCCTTTTCTGGTCGTTCGGGCGTGAAATTTATCGAACGGCGCTCTATTTTATGAGCGGCGCCGATTTCAGGCCGGACGGCCTTATATATCTTGCGCCTTTCGGCTGCGGCCTTGATTCGATACTCGTTTATATAATTCAAAATGAGGCGCGGGCGCGCAATATACCGTTTTTAAACCTGACGCTCGACGAGCACAGCGCGAAGGCCGGAATACTCACCAGGATCGAGGCTTTTATCGATATGCTCTCTTGCGGCAGAGGTTAATGAAAGAAGCTATTATGGAAGAACTTCGGCGTAAACTTATAAATACTTTTATATTAATTGTCTTCGTTTTTATTTCGGGCGTGGCGGGCTACGTTATTATCGAGGGCTGGAGCGTCTTTGACTCTCTTTATATGACGGTAATAACTCTTGCCTCGGTCGGATACGGCGAAACGCACGAGCTTTTGACCGCCGGAAGGGCGTTTACGATAATATTGATCGTAGTCGGAATGGGCGCTTTCGTTTATGCTGTGAGTATGGTTACCGCCTTATTCATAGAAGGAGAGCTTAACGGATATTTAAGGAGGAAAAAGATGATTGCCAGAATCGATAAACTTCGTTCTCATTATATAATTTGCGGCGCGGGAAGCGTCGGGCGCCATGTTATCGACGAACTTCACAAGACCAACAGGGAATTTGTCGTAATAGAACGCGATATGGCGATGATTGAAAAAGTCGCTCATAAAGAAAAGTTATTATTTTTACAGGGCGATGCTTCTGAAGACGAAGTGCTCATTAAGGCTGGAATTAAGCGGGCCAGCGGCTTGATTTGCGCGCTTCCAAACGATAAAGACAATCTTTTTGTTGTAATAACGGCTAAAAGTCTTAATTCATCGCTTCGTATCGTTACGCGGGCGGTCGAAGACGAATCGATCGCTAAACTTCGAAAAGCCGGCGCCGATTCGATCGTTTCGGCTAACGCTATCGGCGGTATGCGCATAGCTTCCGAAATGATAAGGCCTAAAGTAGTTTCTTTTTTAGATAAAATGCTTCGCAGTCAGGACGCGTCTTTGCGTGTTGAAGAAATATCGCCGGGGCCAGCCTCGAACCTTATCGGAAAGACCATGAAAGAAGCTAATATAACTGATTCGACGGGACTATTAGTTATAGCCACCCACAATATGAAAAGCGGGGATTATAGATATAATCCTAAATCAACTTATATATTCGATAAAGATGATGTTCTTATCACTATCAGAAATATTAAACAGTTAGAGGAATTCAAGAAAAAATTCAATATTAAATAATTATTAACGGGCGTTAAATCGAAAAAAATAGAAACGGAGAATTTATGATCGCGGTAAAAAATCTATCAAAATATCACGGCGACAGATGTTTATTCAAAGAAGTCACTTTTCACGTAAACGATAACGAAGTAGTGGGATTATGCGGTGAGAACGGCTCCGGCAAATCAACTATATTAAAGATATTAGCCGGAATCGAATCAAGCGACACGGGCGAATTTAACTGCCCGAAGGGCACTACCTTCGGATATCTTCCGCAGGACATAGTTATGACATCCGAAAAAACTTTATATGAAGAAGTTTCGGAAGTATTCGAGGAAGTTATTCGTTTAAAAAATGAAGCCGCCGAGATCGAAGAATTATTCGCGGCCGGTAATTACGATCAAAATCAGTATCAGAAGCTGTTAGACCGTTACGGCGATCTGCAGGAAAAAATAATGCTGACCGACGCTCACACGATAGATGCCGAAATACACGATGTTTTAAGGGGACTTGGCTTTTTCCATAAGCACTGGAGTAAAAAAGTGTCTGAATTTTCAGGCGGATGGCAGATGAAAATATATATGGCCAAGCTGCTTTTGCAGAAGCCGGATGTTTTGCTTCTTGACGAACCGACGAACCATCTCGATATAGACGCTCGCAACTGGCTTGAACTTTTTTTGAAAAATTATCCCAAGTCGGTTATAATAGTTTCACACGACAGGCATTTTATGGACGCGGTGGTCAAAAAAATATTTGAAATTTACGCATCCAAACTTGAAATATATCATGGTCTTTTTTCTAAATATCTTGTAGAACGCGAAGAGCGTATAGATAAACTTTATATCGCCTACGAAAAGCAGCAGGATGAAATAGATAAAATGCAGGAATTTATAGACCGCTTCAGGGCTAAAATCGATAAAGCGCAGCTCGTGCAGAGCCGCATAAAAACTCTTGAAAAGATGGAAAAGATCAAACTTCCGCCGAGACGCAAAAAAATTAAATTTTTCTTTCCGAAAGCCCTGCCATCGGGCGAAGTTATAGTCGAAGCGTTCGATATATCCAAATCTTACGGACAGCTCAAGGTATTCGAGCCCATTTCATTTACCATAAGCCGGGGAGAAAAAATAGTTCTGCTCGGCGTTAACGGCGCCGGAAAAACCACGCTGATAAAGGTTATAACTCAAAATTTAAATCCGGACGGCGGAGAGGCGCGCCTCGGTCATAACGTTAAAATAGATTATTTCGCCCAGGACCAGGCGCAGGAGCTTAATCCGACTAATTCGGTGCTCGGCGAGGTTTCGCAGAATTGCCCCATCGATATGGCGCCTAAATTAAGAACGCTCCTCGGCACTTTCCTCTTCAGCGGCGATGACGTCAATAAATCGGTCTCCGTTCTCAGCGGCGGTGAGAGGGCGCGCCTGTCGATGGCTAAAATGCTTTTACGGCAGTCTAATTTTCTAATACTCGACGAGCCGACCAACCATCTTGACGTCCTTGCAAAAGACGTGTTGAAAGAAGCGCTTATGAAATACGACGGTACCGTGCTTTTTGTTTCGCACGACCGCGATTTCGTATCTAACGTCGCTACGCGCGTTCTTGAAATATATGAAGGCAGGCTGCGCGATTATCCTGGCACTTATGAGGAATTTTTAGAGCATAAGCTCAGAAATAATCTTGACGCCGATCCAGATGATATAAGATAGCTGTTACTACAGTCGATAAAAAACTGAAAATTAAATATGCAAAATAAAGAAAATAGAAAGAATAGAAAAAATAAA
>CAYTCW010000129.1:0-12198 GCA_964436235.1 uncultured bacterium | reverse complement strand
GATAAAATATTAAGCATCCGCTTTTGCTCGCCGCTTAATATCAACTGAAAGCAAATATCCGAGTTATTATCGATCAAGTGTATATATTTTAAATTATCGACGGGAACGCTAAATCCGGATCGGCCTTTTAAATTATATTCGATATCTTCGAGTTTATCTTTTAATCCGGCTGAGGCCGCAGCGGCTTCTTGAGAGCCTGTCTGCGGATTATCGGCAGCGGCGCGGCATAAATCCATAAATAAAAAACCGTGCGAAAGTAAAAAGAAAGTCAGGAATATTAAGCTAATTGAATATTTTACTTTTGTCATAATTTATTATCTCTCCTTTTTATTCAGCGCTTAAAATCGCTTCGTTAAAAATAATTATCTTTTTATTATAAAAATCGTTTTTAAGGTAGTAATCGATATAGCCGGCTATAATTTCTTTTTTCAATTCGCCGGCTTCGTTTTTTGCGTCGATATTGCTTTTAAATTCAAGTTTTTTATTCATATAAGTCAATAATAATTTAATAATATTCATCTGCCGTTCACATTTTAGATATTCAGCTTCCGAAAAATCGTTATTTATTTTACTTTTTATATCAATAACCGATTTATAAATTTTTTCAGCCGTTTTGATCAATTCGCTTCTCTGCGCCTTTTTTAATTTATTGAAACCGTCTTCGTTTAAGTGTGTGATCATCGATAATAGATCTGCCGCGGCGCGTTCGTCGTAGTTTTTAATAACTCGCGATAATTTTACCGTATTTTCAATATTCAAGCCGCAGTATATGCTTTTAACCCTTATTTTTTTGTGCGCGTTTTTAATTTCGGAATTCATAACCCTTATCTTCTCTATAAAATCGAGCATAGCCGGCTCGTCGTAAACGCTTGCCCGCAGGGCATCGCGCGCATCCTGCTCGCCGCTTACGATATAGCAGTCGAGTATTTTGCATTCATTTTCAGGCAGCTCTAAAAGCAGGGCGCCGAAATATTTATCTTCACAAAAACTAAGAAGCATATCTGAATTTTCTTTGATAAACCATTTAAAATCGGCATGAATGCCTATATCGACGACTATAGCGTCGTAGCCGTCGATTTCACACTTTAAAGCGCGTCGCGCCTTATTTTTATTATAATCAGCCGGCATATTAAAAACTTTAAGCCCTGAAAGCGCCTGCTCGTAAGTGTTCATCTTTTTTTTATTTCCGGCGAAAACCGCCGCCGGATTGAGGGCGGTTAATATAAAAGCGAAAACGAAAGCGGTTGCTGATGCCGTAATTATTATTGGCAGAACATTCTTGAAGTTTAAACTTAATGAATAATTTAGAACCATATTTACAAATCCTTATTTTTTATATAAAAGAGGAAGGATCGCATATACTTTCCTTCCTCTTTATCGTTGATTATCTATTAAATTCGTTTAGTAAATTAATTAACATCGGTGATATTATTGTTTTTAATTAATTTAGCGGCTTTATCTTTGCCGAGAATTTCGCGAAGCGCTTCATTGCCCGTTTTATAAGGCATAACGCCCATCTGTTCGCGGGTTTTTACAAATAACTGAATATCTTCGTCGGCGAAATCTTTAAGAAGTCCTATTTCCTGGAGTTGTTTGATCTGGCCGGCCGTAAAACTCGCGATATTCAAATAAGGTTTTTTCATGCCTAATATTTTTGATAAAACACCCTGCAGGCTGAAAGTTTTAAACCCTTTAACTTCGACCCACAGATCGCGGCTGACGTTGGAAGTAAGATTATCGGATTTCATAACTTCGTTAAATAAGTTTTCTTTATAGGTGCTCCATTTAGCTTTAACCGTGTAAAAAGTTTTTTCATCCATTTTTTTCTGGACGAATTTTAATTTAGCCTGATAGTAATCGTAGTATAATTTGCGAGCTTCGTTAGATACGGTTGCGTAGTTGGTGCCTTCAAGGAATATTCTGTAAAGGACTTTTTTATCTTCGCTGAATTCTTTTACCCATCCTTTAACGAATTCGGCGAAATCAAGAGGCTGGTGCAGATACATTACAGATATAGACTTGCCGAACGGATCTTTTATAGCTTTAGATGTAAGAATATCGTAGAATAAACCGGCGATAGCGCCTTCGGTCGAAAGTATCTGAACGCCGTTTTTAAGTACGCCGGTCTTCTGGCCTTTATAGTTCTGCCAGATATATCTGTCGCGGCGGACCGGGTCCTGTCTTGTGAATAAAAATTCTGAAATTCTGTATTGTTCGCGTTCTGATTCTTTTAATTTTAAAAGCGGATTGGTCGGGCCGTATAATGCTTCGAAGGCTTCAGCCCATCCTTCGATATAGGCTAAACCGCGGTCGGATATCATTGGGCCGTCGTGGCCGAGATTGCTTTTTTTATCGATTTTAGTTATGGCCGGGCCGTACATATCGAACATAATTCCGTGAGCGTTTTCATGCGCTACAACGAAATCGAAAGTGTCGTTTTTAATGGCGTCGGTTACCGAGAAAGCTTTGGGTATATCTTCGATGAATATAGCCGTATTAAAGAAAAATTTTCCGCCGTCTTTTAAATCAAGATGCATCGGAACCGGCGCGCAGGCAGGGCCCGTGCCCATATTTAAATTAACGAATAAAACTAACGGGGCGGACACCTGTTTTTTATAAAACTCGGCGCGCGCCTGCTGGCCTGATTTTAAAATGAGAGCGAGTTTTTTCATGCGGGCTATAACGCGGAGTTTAGCCGAATCGGTCATTTCGGGCGAATTTTTAAGATAGTTAATTATTTCGGCCGCGCCTGCGCCGCCTTCGTAAGCCGCTATTTTAAAACCTTTAAGCGACGGCACTTCGAGTTTTTCATTAGCGTCGGTTACTTCTATCATGAGCGGTTTTTTGTTATTTTTAGGGTCCATCATTGGAGCGGCCGAAAAGAAGGCGTTTTCAACTTTAAAAGGAACGTCCTGATACTGCGGGGCTAAATAGGTAACAAGCTGGGCGGCCCCTGCCATTGAACCTGCCGTGAATATAAGCGCCGAAACAAGCGCAAGTGAAAACGAAAACGATAATTTTAAAAACCTTTTGTTTTTAGCTTTTTTCATAATATACCGCCTTTTTTGAAGTATTTTTAAATGCTCGATTAATTATATCATACGCTTTATGGTTTGTCAAAAATTTTGGTAAATTTTGGTAAATTCGGTAAATTCCGTAAATTTTGTAAATTTCATAAATTATATACGGATTTTTCACTAGAATCATCTTCGATACTACCACAAATACATCTGAGAGTTAAATAGAAATTGTTTATTAAAGTGATTATCTCTTGACAATTGTAATTAAATTATCTATACTATCATAAACGACTGTAGATGAATACGGAGACCCTTATAATATGTGCGGTATATGCGGTATATTCGATCTGAGCGGTTCAGGCCGGTTAAAAGACGGAACTGCCCGGGCGGAAATAATGCTCGAAAAACTATCCCATCGAGGGCCGGACGGCGCCGGGATTTATTTAAGTCCCGACGCTAACTGCGTTCTGGGAAATAAACGCCTCGCCATAACCGCTGCAAACGCGTCAAAACAGCCGTCTTCAAATGATACGGCCGATATATGGATATCGCTCGACGGCTGTATATATAACTATGCGCAGATCTGGAAAGATCTCGAATCTAAAGGCCATAAATTTAAGACGGCATCGGATACCGAGGCTATATTGCATCTTTACGAATCTTACGGTATGGATTTTGCCGGTGAAATAAACGGGATTTTCAGCGCGGCGCTCTATGATAATAAAGCGGGCAGGCTTATTTTAGCGCGTGACCGCGCCGGGGTTAAACCTTTATTTACCGCCATAGATGATAATTTTTTATATTTTTCATCCGAGATAAAATCAATAATAGCGATTAAACCCGAGTTAAAAACGCTCAGTGAAGAAGCGGTTTACGAATATCTCGTGTACGGCTATATAAGCGCTCCGCTGACTATATTCAAAAAAATTAATAAATTCATGCCGGCGCATATAGCCGCATACTCCGCCGCCGGCGATAAATACGAGCAGACTTACTGGCAGGCCCGCTACTCGCCGGAATACGGCCGCAGCGCGCAGGCTTTCTCGAACGAACTTCTTTCCACTCTTAAAAGCGCAGTCAAAGATCGTATGAGCTCGGAAGCCGATATGGGCGCGTATCTTTCCGGCGGTATCAATTCGTCTATAATAGTGGCTTTAATGAGCAAGATATCATCGGTAAGAATAAAAAGTTTTACTATCGGCTTCGACGAAGACGGCCACTCCGACCTTAAATTTGCCGCGAAAGCGGCCGATATGTTCGATACCGTCCATCACGCTTTTAACGTTAAATCGCGCGAAATAGAGCTTTTACCCGACATTATATCTTTTTGCGACGAGCCCCTCGCCGACGCGTCATTGCTGCCGGCCTATCAATCGGCAAGAGTAGTTTCTAAACACGCGCGCGTGATACTTAACGGCGAAGGCGCCGACGAGCTTTTCGGCGGACACGAAAGGTATTTATGGGAAATTATCGCCGGCCTTTACACTAAAATTCCAAAACTGCTCAGAAAAAATTTTATAGAAAAAATAATTAAATTATTTCCGGCATCGACTAATAACGCCTTTGAAAACGGGGTTAGAAAGTTGAAAAAATTCGCCGAATATTGCTCATACGACCCTAATTACAGGCATTTATCGTTTACTTCATTCTTTTCCGGCGAAACTTTAAGAGCGCTCGTGCCTGAATTTGAAAAAAATAAAACCGCTTTTACGGCTATCGAAAAAAAATATGAAACGGAATTTAATGAAGGCAATTTCGAAAATTGGATATCTTCGGTGCTATACAGCGATTTTAAATATTATCTTCAGAATAACATTATTACTAAAAACGAACGAATGAGCATCGCTAATTCCATCGAGAATCGCAGTCCCTTCCTTGATTACAGGGTTATCGAGCTCGCTATGAAAATACCCGTTAACTTCAAAATCAAAAATATTTCACTTAAAAATATTTTAAAAGTAATGATGCACGATACTCTTCCGCTATATATACTTCACAGGCCTAAAACCGGCTTTTCGCCTCCCGTCGATAAGTGGTTCAGGGGAGATCTGCGCGAACTTATGTGCCGCGCGCTTACCGCAAAAAATTCATTCGTTAAAAACGCTTTTAACGGGGCGTATATTAAGAATATGCTCGAAATAAATCAGAGCGGTATGCAGAATTTTTCGCCTCATCTTTATAACCTGTTTATTCTCGAATTATGGCATAAACTTTATATGGGCGAATCAAAAGGCCCGCAAAGTCTTTCGTTTAAGGATATATTCTAAAAAATTCATAATTTTTAAATTTATACCGATTAGTAATAATGGAGTAAAAAAATTATGGAGGATATTTTTTTATAATGAAAATCAGGCTGATTGACACACCGGAGTTTATGTACGCGGACGGCGCCGACCAGATGGCTTTAGACGACGCCATTTTCAAAGAATATGAAGCGGAAGAATCCCCAGAATTCCCTATCACGCTTAGATTTTATTCTTTTAAACCAGCCGCGGTCACTTTTGGTTATTTTCAAAAGCACTCGACGCTGAATAACGATTTTATCAAAAAGAACAATTTTGAAATTATCCGGCGAATAACCGGCGGCCGGGCCGTTCTTCATTATAAAGACCTTACCTACTCCGTAATCGTTCATAAAAGTTCCGGATTTTACACCGATTCAGTCCTCGAAAATTATAAATACGTTGCCGACGCTATTTTGTGCGGCCTATCCAAACTTTCGATAACCGGCGAACTTCATCCGTCGGTCAGAAGCCGCGGCGAAGCCGCCGAAAAGCCATCGAGCGCCATATGCTTTGATTCGCCTTCATTTTTAGAAATTAAAGTCGATAATAAAAAATTTTGCGGTTCCGCGCAGAATAAAACTGCAAGCTGTTTTTTACAGCACGGCACGATCTTTTTCGAATTCGATCCCAAACTGCATTATCTTTGCATGACTCCCCCAGAAACGCTTAAGTACATGGACGATGAAATGATAGAAGATAACGCTAAAAAACTTAAAGAATCCGTGTGCTCGATAGATGAAATATCCTCGGCATCCGGCAATTTGATCGATTTTACAAAACTCGCCGAAGCTCTCGGAAGCGGCTTCGCCGAAAAATTCGCTAAATCGCTCGTTAAAAGCGGTCTTTCAAAAAAAGAAGAAGTTAAATTCAAAGAGTTGAAAGAAACTCGCTACAATACGCCTAAGTGGAATATTCTGCGCTAAATTTCTAAACTTTATCATTTTAATTCCGATATCGTTTAAGACGCACGAAGCGTTATCAACAAAAGGGCTCAATAACCATGTGCCCCGATAAATTTTATGATACGGAGCGTTGTAAAATGATAAAGCACGATATTAATAAGAATATCTTAAGATTTTTAATAATAGCCTTAGCTGTTATATTTACAGGCGGGGTGATAGCGGCATATTCCGCTGCCGAAGCCGCCGCTATTGGAAAGAAAAAGAAGGGCTATTCGGCTAAGACCGCTAAAACCGTTAAAGCGGCCAAAGAGACCGTTAAAAAAGCCGCTAAAAAAACTAATTCATCCGTTAAATCGGCTAAAGCAGACGCGGCCGCCACGGTTAAAAATAAAACGAACCGCGCGGCGGAATTTGTTGACGAATATGCCGAAGAATCGATCGCAATAGCCTCACAGCAGGCAGAAACCATAACGGCTGAAAGCCGAAAGGCGGCCGCTCCCTTAAAAGCCATCGCTTTAAGTTCAAATAACTATTACGAATCCAGATACGCCGAATTAGCAGCTAAAACAAGCGCCGCTAAAAAAACGGCGGTTAAAAGCCCGTCTATTAAAACTTCCGCTGCGTCTGCGTCTAAATCCCTTAAAAATATGGCGCTTTCTTCTAATGTCGTGATCAGCTCGGAAGATGACGAAAGCTATTTTAACGGCGGTGCGTCCGTAAAATCAAAACGAACTTCTGATTCGAGCTATTACGAGCCTGCTCCCCGAACATACCTTTCCAAAAATTCCAGAACGAAGTCATCTCCGGCCGACTCTAAAGCAGACGACAAAGCCGCCGGCGAAGAGGCTTCAAGCGCTAAACCCTGGTTCTTTTCAAAATACCTAGGCAACAGCGAATCGCGCCTGAAATGGTTTCCCGGTTTGTATCTAAACCTCGGCGCTAACGTGTTGGAAAATCCGGATACCGGCGCCCGCAAAATGTGGTCTAAAATAGGCGCTATTCCGCGTTTCTCACATAATAACATCAGCTTTGCCTATGACCTTACTTTTTATTTCGACGAAAACAATAACTTACGAAAAACTGACTGGGACACATTCGACGACTATATTAGAAAAATTTACTACGTCTATTACGGCAAACCGGGTGACAAAGTTTCGGCGCGCGTCGAAATGATAGACGATCTTACTCTCGGTTCCGGGGCTATTTTCAGAAATTACTGCGGCAGCCTGCGCTATCCGCTGTTAGATAAAAAAGTGGGCGGCGTGGTAACTTACGATTCCGGTTATGACGATCATATCAATTTATTCGTTGACGATATAGCTTCGCCGGGAATTTACGCGGCGTCTTTCGAGATAATGCCGCATGATCATATTCAGGTCGGCGCGCAGGTGGTTTCAGACAATAAAGTAAATATGGGATTCAGAAATGAAAATATAACGGTAGGCTCTCTGCATATCGGCATACCGCTTTCGTCAAAATATAACTCTAAATTTAAAATTTACGAAGAAATAGCTAAGATCAAAAACTTCGGCTCGGGTATGCACACCGGCGTAATCGCCGAAAGTAAAGAATTCACTTTTAAAACCGAATTCCGCGTGATGAGCTCCGATTACATACCTAACTACTTCGATACGCTTTATGAAATGGAACGGCATTATAAAGGGCGTTCTCTTGTGAGACTACGCGATAACGGCGAGCGCTATTCCGGCTGGTTTAACGAATTCAAGGCGAAAATCGCCGACGCATACACATTCAGGCTTTCTTACGAAAAAGATTACTCGCCTTTCTTAAAACCGCATCTTTCGCTTGGAATCGATTATACGGGAATGGAATATAATAAACTGAAGATATCGGCTAATTACGACCGTAAAAACCTGTATTATTCGAATTCGAGAGTCAGCGACGCGATCTACGGATTAAAAGCCAGATACGATATATCCGACTCGTCGAGTATGTGTTACGAATTAAGACACGTATTAAACGATTACGGCAGGGCCGTCGATTCGATCAATATAGAAACCCAGTTGAAATTCTGATTTCCTAATATTTAAAATTCGTAATATTCAAAAAAAATGAATTATTAAAAAGCGCGCCTGTCGATAAAAAGGCGCGCTTTTTAAATCGCCGCCCTTGACTTATCTCTATCTATTTGTTAAAATTATTATAATAGATGTAAAGAGGTGAGTTATGCTTACAAATATAAAAAGACCTGATTCGATAAAAGGCTTCGCGCTTGCGTACGTTTTATTCATGGTCGCCGTTTTATTCCTGTTCGGCTATACCATAATCATGGTTATGCGCCAGGAATCGTCATCATCTTTCACTTACCTTGACGCGAGCGTCGCTCACTTCGTGGCCGAAACGGGTATCGAGCACGCGCTTTACGTAATTAAAGACCATAAATATTCCGATTACATACAGCCTCTTTCAGCCGATTCTTCGCTCGATATTAATAAAAAATTCGGCGCTATGGCTAATTTTAGTGATTATGCCATACCGAAAGATAATCCCAACGACGCATGGACCGCTTCCGGCGATCTAAAATCGGCCAATATAGAAACAAGCATTCAGGCGGTTATACCCGACGCGAAAATAAATTATATAAAAGTTAAATTCGACCTTCAAAAAAAAGTTGACGATAATCTTGCCTTCGGCGTGATGAGCATAGCCTGCCAGGGCGAATATCATGGCGCCAAACGCGTCGTGACCGTTCAAAAGCAGGTCGAGCTGTACCGCGATATATCGGTTATGTATAAGTATGCCTACGCGGTTAATGAAGGAAATAACGAACAGGTTATCAAGGCGAGACGGTTGAACGATGGTTTTGCAAGTTCCTCCGGCATTACAGGAACGACCTGGTCGTCATCGTATGTTCCACAGTATTTTATAGTCAATAACTCGGCTGAATGGGACCCGCCCTACGATAATAAACCAGCCAAGATATTCGGGCGTAAACTCGTGGTCGAATTGAATGAAACAAGAAGTGATTTTTCCGGCATAGCCGGCGCAATGAACCCGCTTCTTAAAAGTATGATGGATTCATTCAGTCAATTGAGCATGTTAATAAAATTACGCTCGATGGAAGTTGATGATAAACTTTACGAGCATACCGATTCGCCCATGTACAAATACGTACAGCATACCGGAATCGCTCACATACCTCTCGGCGCTAACGCCACTACCGAAACCGTTCTCGGTTCGATATACGAAGCCATTAACAAAGACAACTGGCGTCTATGCGAAGTAGATTTTCCGACCGGCTGGGGCGCCGCTATAAAAGAGGCCCTTGGCGGCCTTATCGCATCTCACGGCGGCAGCCGCGGAAACATCGATTTGACCGGGCATTTTCCTCCTATTGGCTGGTCGGCGCAGGCGTTCAACTTTATAAAAAGCGGTATAAGCAGTTTGTTCGGACACTCCGATAGCGGCACGACCAAACATAACTTGATATTCGGCGACGTTAAAAGACGATACGGAGTTATGAAACAGGGCTGGTTTTCAAGTTTCAGCGGAGTCGAAAAAACCGATGAACCTTTCGATTTTTCAACAAGCACTTCTAACGTTATTCCCGGAGACATAATAGGCAATAACGGTCAGCTCGCTTATTTATACGATGAAAACACATATAAAAGAATGGCCGCGCGTCACAACATAATAGCCCAGAATGTCGATTTCACTAAATCAAGCTCGATCAAGGGCGAAAAAATACCCCGTGTATATGACGCGACTACCAACGAAAAATTCTTTGAAAACAGAAAATTTGTCGGTGAAGCGCTTTTCACTAACACTGAAAAAGAGTATAAAAAAGTAGTCTGGCGGCCTTTCTGGGGCTGGGCCGACTCGGCCGATCAGTGCGCTAAAGAAATGCCATGGTATAATTTTTCGACCGATAAAAATATTTTTACGGCGGCTACCCAGACTTCGAGTTATGCAATTAACGTTGACGGCGTTTACTTTATAGACGGCGATGTACTGATAGAAGGCTACTATAAAGGCCGCGGCGCTATCGTTGCAACCGGAAACATAATAATAGGCGGCCAGATACTCAGGCATCCTGACGACGGTGTATTCGATCCGGGGGCTGAACGGAAATACGATATTTTGAGGGGAGCTAATAACTGTCTTCAACTTATTGCCCTTGGAACTAAAGATAAATCAGCAAGTGATTTCGGCGTAACCGGTAAAATCATATTTTCTCCGCATCCATATGATCAAAAATATTACAGCGGATTATTCAGCTCAATTCAAAGTAATTTTTCTAAGAAACCATACTTCAGAATCGATGCGTATATGTATGGCAAAAACGGTTTACTAATGGATATGGACAGTCGAAAATCCGGATTTAAATTGATTGCGGGCACCGATGACAGTTTTCTGGGAATTTTCGGAAATTTAACCTGTCAGGAAGTTAACTGGGAAGATGAAGATAAAAAAAATTATTACCCGGATAAAACCATCATTACACCGTTTCAAAAATGGATAGATAAAATCGATGAAAATTTTGATAAAAAATACTGCACCATCAATTATGACGTAAGCCGTTCCGACAACTATATTCAACAAAAAGAATAAAATGTTTTTATATTTAGTGAGTTCAGTTTGGTGTTTTAGATATATTCAGTATTTTTGATACCTGTCCTGATATTATGGTTACTAAATTCGCTTATCTTTAACGGTTAAGAAGGATTATATGAAAAGTAAGGCTATAATTGCGTTATGCGTCGTGATATTCGTTTTTACGATAGTGATACCCGGAGTCAGGTTCATTATGAAAAGCACTACTAACAGAACGGCGCAATATTCAAAAAAATTAAAATTAAGCGAAGAAATGGAAGAGGTTCGCAAATACTCTTCTAAAGGCGCTTATAACATACAATCGTTCGATCCGTCTTCCGAATACGATCAATTATTCGTCGCTGCGAGAAAAGCCGCTGATGAAGGACAGAAAAAAGCTCAGCAATACGTTGAAATGAACAATAAATACCTGCGCGCCACTTCAGGCAAAGCCAATCAAATGTATATATTAGCCGAAAAACTTATGGTTTCCGGCAAATTCGACCGGGCCGCCGACGCGCTTCTCGCCGCGTTAAAAGCCGAACCGGATAATCAGGTAATGAAGCTGAAAATATATCAAAAACTCGCTATGATAGGAATGATCGGCGGAAATGAAAAAACTTTTTTAAAGGCGCTGCTGCGCTATGTTGAAACCTGCGAAAGTTTAGATAACGACGCCGTGACTAAAAATGAAATTAAAAAAGTACGGGCCGAATTGCAATCCAAACTCGACGGCGCTAATTAAGCCGTTAAGCCTAATTATATAAAAAGAGGCGTTTTTATGAAAATAAGTATCTTAACTAAGAGTGTAAATAAATACCGCTATAAAATTAATGGTATTTTTTTTGGCCGGGCCGATAACGGCTTTATCAGTAATAAAGGGCTTTCTTTAACCGAAATAATCATATCCTTTGCCATATTCGTAATGGCCGTCGTGCCTTTCGTTAATATTTTGATGTATTCAACCAAAGCCAACGTTAAAAGTCTTGGCGCAATAAAAGCTACCACGCTCGCGCTTTCGATGTGCGAACAGCTTAAAAACGGCTCTTCTTTCGTCGAAGTGCCGCCGTTTCCTAAAAAAGTATTTACAGGCTTTTTTTCTTTGCAACAGTTGATCGTCGAAGCCAGTCCCGGCATGGAAGGCACTAACTGGAACGAATATACTAAATCTTTCGATTACGGCACTATAGCCGGTTATCCTAAACATAAAATGGATATCGCGGTCGCTTATTATCCTGTTAAAACTTTTAAAAAAATAAAATTTCCCCCGATGGTATTCGATAGCGCAGCCCCGCCGCCGCCGGTCGCAAACCCTAAAGAACGGCCTGAATACGAAAAAATGCTTTCAAGGATCCAGGTTAATATCACGGTTAAATGGATCGAGGCTGATAATCCGAAAGAACACGAGTTTAAAGTGTTTACTATAGTCACAAAACC
>CAYTCW010000128.1:0-12237 GCA_964436235.1 uncultured bacterium | reverse complement strand
TCGGCTCGCGGTAAGGCTTTGAAGTATAACAACTTTTACTATACAACAGCATTATAAAACATATTTGTTTAAATTAAATTTACTAAGACTATTGTTTTATACAATTCGTTTAATTTTTAGCAGTGCATTATTAAAATCGATTTACGGCATTGTTTTACCGTGAGCCATTATCTTAATTTATAGTGGTGCCATTATTGCTACGCATGTGCGCGCGTGCGCGCACATGCAAACAAGCGAGCTGGCAGAAAAATAAGTAAAAGGCAATAAAAAGAAAAACAAAAAAAAGACAAAAAGAAATTGAAATTGAAGCCCTGAAAGAACAAGCTATCGATAAACCAACTAAAAAGCGTCAGGCAATTTGCAGAAAGAGGGAGGGTTTAAGGGAGGGAGAAAGGGTTGCTAACCTTTTCTCCCTCCCTTTTAAAAAAATCAAATCAAAGTAGTTGATAAATAAAGGTTTATTTTATATAATATACATTATGAAAGGATTTACCTTATGATCGGGAATTTTACCGTATTAAAAATTATTTTAATATTAGCGGTTTTGTATTTTATTCAGCCGTTGCCGGCCTTTAGCGGCGAAGGCGAAGAAATATTGCCGGCCGTTAAAATAATTAAGTTTGTTCCGCCTTCCGGGGAATACAGAAACGGCGACACGGTTTATTCGTCGCTGGGGTTTAAAAATGAAGGCAGTTCGCAGGTGCGGATATGGGCGGGATACAGCGTTTGCGACGCCGGTAAAAACTGGCATGACGCCCCTTTTTTCGGCCCGGTAAATCTCGCAGCCGGCGAAGTTTCCGCTTTGATTACTTTAGCCTGGAAAGTTCCGGATGACGGTTCTTTTACCGGAGGCCGTTTCGGCGTGAGAATGGCTTTGTGGGATGCCCCGCCTGGCGGCGGCGGCTCGAATCGCCTTGATTTTATTGATCGTGCCGGCGCTTTTTATGGTTTTAACGATATTATCGAAAAACAAATTATTTTATCAGCTTTAGCGTTTAAGTCTATACCCGACTGCGTTAAGCCGGCCGGCAACAGAGGCAGGCTTTTATGGAAAAACGCCGCGTCCGGCGGTGATAGCGGGTCGGTAAGCCTCATTTTAAGAAAAGATTCTTTTGACGGCGCAGAGATTTTTTCTGAGCAGACCTTTTCTTACGGCCGTTTTGAAGCTGTTTTTAAAACTCCGGCGGTTTTAACGGCGCAGGATGCGAATAGTTTCGGCGGCGAAAATAACTATGCGGGTGAGGGGTTTACGCTTAAGGCCGTCACGGGTTTTTTTCTGTTCGAACCTGTGAGTGAAGATGAAATTACGATAGAGATCTTTAACGACGGTTCGCGGCGCGTATGGTTCAGCGCATTTATCGGCGGAAAGCAGAGCGCGCACGCTGAAAGCGTTCTGGAATTCGATCCGGCGGAGGGTTTTCATTCTTACGCAATAAATTATTCAGATGACGGCGTGGAATTTTTTATCGACGCGAAGCGAGCGGCGGTTTTCGTTAATGACGGCGTCGGTCTTAAATCTCCCCGAAACGACAAAATGAAGATATATTTTAATTCATGGTTTCCGTCCTGGAAGGAATTTCAGCCTTTTTATTTAAGTGATACGCCCCGCGGCAATTATATAACGTCGATTAAGGAAGTTAAATACAGCCGGGGCGGCTTGAAATCTGAAGGCGAATAAATTGAGGGAAAATGAGCTTCAGGGCTATATATATTTGTATATGTATATATGCTTTAGTGTATTTATAACTTTATAACTTTGTTTTTTATAATTTATAAAAATAGAGAGGTAATGAAATGATTGAAAAAATTAATGAGCTTATCGCAGCCATGCTGACGCCGGATTCCGCCTTTGCGGGTGAAGGAGAAGAAAATCGGATAGGCGTGCTTTATAGCGAAGGCCTTTCCCATATTAAAGCGGTTAATTTTAAACTGGCGCTTATTTGTTTTAATAAAATATTGAAGCTCGACCCCAAACATTTAAAAGCTCGTGCCATACGCGATAAATTGATAGAAAAAATAGAGCATAAAGATGAAACGGGCACGGATAAAGTCAGCGAAGAAGATATCGAAACCTGGTATAACGAAGCGAATGCAATGCTGGAACTTGGCATGTATAACGAGGCCGTCGAATCTTTCGATCGTGCGCTGGCGGGCTGGCCGAAAAACGCGGTTATTTTATACCGCAAAAGTATCGCGCTTTCTAAATTATCACGCTATGAAGACGCTATAAACTGTCTGGAGAAGGCGCTAAAAATCAATTCTTCGTTTTCCGACGCATGGCATGCGATGAGCGCTAATTACGCGCGGCTGAATAAAGTCGATGAAGCGCTAAAGTGTCTCGACCGCGTCGTCGCTATCGATCCGCAGCATGTTCCATTCGCTTAACAAAAATGGCGCTGCGCGGGGGTTGAACTTATATCTTAATTTTAAAAAAGGGGGCTGATAATGGACCATAATATAATAATTTTTACCGTAATTGTTTTTGCCTCTATGATAATGCTGCTGCGTTTTATTTCCGCGCTTATTTACCCTTTTTTACTGTTGATGGGGGCTATTTTCGTCTTTTTTACGATAAGAAAAATGCTTGATTCCGCGCGTAATAAAAATAACGGATTTGATTGCACCGTTGAAGAACGCGAGGAAGGCCTCAGCCTTAAATATTCAAAAATGATAATAAAGCTGCGCAAAAATTTTGAGGAAATTAAAAGCTCTTTTATGGGCAATAAGGTCGCAGGTCCTCTTTTAGAGGATATCGACGGTATTTTATCCGCGCTGGTCGAAGAAAATATAGAGCTTGGCCGCCGCGCTTCCCAGATGGAACAATATATGGCGACCATCGATATAAACGAACTGCGCGTCAAAAAAGTTGAATATATGACGGCAATAAGGAGTGAAACCGACGAATCGCTCAGGGCCGAGTATGCTAAATCCTTAGCCATGGTCGATGAAACTCTTTCGAGTTACGAGGCGGGCGAACGGATGATCAAGTTAATAGATCTTGAAATGTCTCGCAGCGGCAATTATTTTGATATAGTCAAGATGAAAATCGCTAATTTATGCGTCTCACAGAGTTCATCGGCTAAAATGGAAATCGATGAAATATGCGCTGAAATTAATAAACTTTTTGCCGATATTAAAAAACTGAAAAACAATTTTTCACAAATTTTTCACAAATCATTGATTATAATTGATTAAAGTGGTATAATAAAACACGAAAAATCATAAAATCATTTCTAATATAGCCGGAACTTTTTGTTTGATTATCATTTGAATCGATTAACACCCAAAAATAAATTTAAGGTAAGGAGTCAGTTTATGTTTACAAATAATCCATATCTCACCGACGCTCAGCTTGAAGCCGAAATGGCGCGCTGCGAATTTTGCGAGGACAAATCCTGTAAAAAAGGCTGTCCCGCGGATTGTTCGCCGGCCGATTTTATTATGGCGGCTAAACTTAAGAATAACGCGGATTTTTTGAGAGCCGCAGGCGAGATAATGAGTTATAACCCGCTCGGCGGAATTTGCGGCGCGGTATGTCCCGATAAACATTGCATGGCGCTGTGTTCGCATAAAAAATTCGACAGGCCCGTCGATATTCCGTCGCTGCAGGCGAGTATCGTAGAACGCGCCAAAAAAATGGGAGGCCTTCCGAAATTCAAAAAGGCAAAATCATGCGGTAAAAAAGTCGCGGTAATCGGCGCCGGCCCTGCCGGATTGGCTGTGGCTGCATCTCTTGGCCAGAAAGGATATAAAGTCGATATATTCGAATCCGATTCTAAACCGGGCGGCGCGTGCAATATTATCCCCGATTACAGATTGAACAAAAAAATACTTGAAACCGATATCGATTTCGTTCTCAGTCTGGGCGATATTACGCTTAAAACTAAAAAAAAGATAGAAGACCCCTCATCGCTTTTAAAGCAGGGATATAGCGCCGTATGCGTCGCTACAGGCCTGTGGGCGCCTATAAAGATGAATATCGCCGGCGAAGAGCAAGCGCTTTATTCTCTTGAGTATCTCAAAAATTCAAAAAAATATAAATGCGGCGGCACCGTGGCCGTTATCGGCGGCGGCAGCGTAGCCTGGGATTGCGCCATCACGGCTAAAACTAACGGAGCGAAAAAAGTCGAAATGTACGCGCTGGAAAATTTGTCGGAAATGACTTTAACCGCGAATGAAATGCACGAACTTACCGCCAGCGGCGTCGACGTCAACGGCCGTACTAAGGTCAGCGAAATAATAGTAAAGGGCAAAAAAATAGCCGGCGTTAAAACGATGAAGGTCGAATTGAACGGCAAAAAATTCAGCCTTAAAGATATTAAAGACATCAAAGGCAGCGAGCAGATTCGCGGTTACGTCGATATGGTGATAATAGCCGTGGGCAACCGTTCTGGCCTTAATAAAACAGACAATCCGGCCGTATTTTACGCGGGCGACTGCGTAAACGGTCCGACGACTGTAGTCGAAGCGGTAGCGGCCGGCAAAAACATTGCAATCCAAATCGATGAAGTTTTAAATAAAAAGAAACCGTCGAAATTCGAAAAAATGGTTAAAAGCACAGTACCTGTTGACGGCTGGGAACCTGTTCCCGTTTCGCTCGAAACCGACTTTTTCGGCCGCAGGATCGAATCTCCGTTCATTCTTTCGGCTGCGCCTCCGTCTGACGGCTACGAACAGATGGTTTTAGCCTATAAAGCTGGCTGGGCCGGCGGCGTTATGAAAACGGCTTTCGACGGCCTCGATATTCACATTCCCGCCGAATATATGTTTCAGATAACGCCTCAGACTTACGGCAATTGCGATAACGTTTCCGGCCATCCGCTCGATCGCGTTTGCGCCGAAATAAAAAAACTCGTTAAAGAATTTCCGAATAAACTTACGATGGCCTCTACCGGCGGCCCGGTCAGCGGCAATGATAAAAACGATAAAAAACAGTGGCAGGCTAATACTTTGAAACTTGAAAAAGCCGGCGCTATGGGAATCGAATACAGCCTTTCCTGTCCGCAGGGCGGCGACGGCACCGAAGGCGATATAGTATCGCAGAACGCCTCGCTCACGGCTAAAATAATAGATTGGGTAATGGAAATTTCGAACCCTGAAATACCTAAACTTTTCAAACTCACGGCGGCGGTTACTTCTATCGTGCCTATAATGAACGCGATTAAAAAAGTATTCGCTAAATATCCTAAAAAGAAAGCCGGCGTTACTCTGGCTAATACTTTCCCTACGCTCGCATTCAGAAAAGGATCTAAAAAACAGTGGGAAGAAGCTGTAGTAGTCGGCATGAGCGGCGAGGGAGTCACTCCCATATCCAATCTTACGCTCGCTAACGTTTCGAATCTCGGAATAAGTATATCCGGCAACGGCGGCCCGATGAACTATAAAGCGGCGGCCGACTTCCTTGCTCTCGGCGTTAAAACCGTTCAATTCTGCACTATAGCGATGAAACATGGCGCGGGCATTTATGGCGAACTGGCTTCTGGCGTATCACACCTTATGCAGGAGCGCGGCATTAAATCGATGAAAGAATTGATCGGACGCGCGCTTCCGAATCCCGTTACCGGTTTTATGGAATTAACGCCCATTAAAAAAATATCGCACTCCGATAAAGATCTTTGTATGCAGTGCGGAAATTGCAAACGCTGCCCGTACCTGGCTATTTCATATGATAAAAACGGATACCCGGTTACTGATCCAGAAAAATGCGTCGGATGCAGTATATGCGCGCAAAAATGCTTCGCCGGCGCTATTACCATGAGAACGCGCACTAAAAAAGAACTCGCGGCTTTAAAAGAATGCTAACTGTCGCTTAAAAGCTATAAAGCGGCCGCCCGTATCCGCGGGCGAATATGATGGATATAAATAATTAATATACGGAGGAATAAATTAAATGTCAACAACGTTGATCAAAAATGGTATAATAGTTACTCTGGGCGATAATAATAAAGTGCTTTACGGTCACTCTCTTTTAATCGAAGGCGATAAAATAAAAAAAATCGCTCAGGCCGGTGAATTTAAAGATAAATACGACACGGTAATAGACGCCCGCGGTAAAGTCGTAATGCCCGGTTTCATAAACGCGCATATGCATTTTTACTCCACTCTCGTCTGCGGCCTCGGCAAAGCCGATCCGTCGAAAGACTTTAACGAAGTATTAAAAAATCTATGGTGGCGTCTCGATAAGAAGCTCGTTCTCGACGATTGCTATTACAGCGCGCTTCTTCCGATGATTAACGCTATAAAACGCGGTACGACAACTCTTATCGATCATCACGCAAGCCCTTTTGCAATAACCGGCTCGCTGGATATAATCGCGAAGGCCGTTAAAGAAACCGGGCTGCGCGCCTCGCTCTGTTATGAATTATCCGACCGCGATGGCGAAAAAATTGCTCAGGAAGGCATCGAAGAAAACGTTAATTTCATAAAACGCTGCAATAAAGAAAAAGATCCTCAGTTAAGCGCTTTATTCGGCCTTCACGCTTCTTTTACCATAAATGACAAAACCATGGAAAAAGTCGTTAAAGCGGCTGAAGGCCTCGGCTGCGGCTATCATGTTCATACCGCGGAAGCCATTTCCGATCAGGATTATAACGTTAAACATTTCGGAACGCGCGTGGTACAGCGTTTTAAAAAATTCGGCATACTCGGGCCTAAAACTATTTGCGCCCACTGCGTTCATATAAGCGACCAAGAAATGGATATTTTAAAAGAAACCGATACAGTAGTGGTTCATAATCCGCAGTCGAATATGAATAATGCCGTCGGCGTAGCCGATATTATTTCGATGAGTAAAAAAGGCATACTCATCGGTCTCGGAACAGACGCTATGACGGTTAATATGCTCGAAGAAATGAGAGCCGCAATGTGGATTCGTCATCTTGCCGAAAAAGACCCGTCGTGCGGCTTTATGGAAGTAACCACCCTCCTTCCGTTCAATAATCCTAAAATAGCTAACCGCCATTTTTCAGGCTTAGGTCTCGGCGAATTAAAAGCCGGCAACGTTGCTGACGTAATATGCATTGACTATATTCCGTTCACTCCGTTCGATGAAAGTAATTTCCTCGGGCATCTGTGCTTCGGAATAGGCGGCGCGAGCGTAGATACGACTATCGCGGGCGGAAAAATTCTCATGCACAATAAAGTGTTAAAGATAAATATCGACGAAGAAAAAATAGCGCACGAAGCGCAGAGCTTAGCTAAATCATTGTGGGAACGCTTCTAAGCGTTGCCTGCGATTTAAGATAAATTTAAACGGTTGGCAAAAAAAGAGAGCGCGGAAAATGCAATATTCGTGCTCTCTCTTTTTTACATAAGGGTTGATTTTACATAAATAATAAAAAAAGAGGTTATATGCTTAAAGCTTATCCAATTAAAACTTCCCGAAGAGTCGAATTTATAAATATTACCGGCCAGCTTAAAAAAGCGCTTGCCGAAAGCGGCGTCAAGGCAGGACTTGTAAATATTTTCGTTCCGCATACGACCGCGGGCGTAACTATTAACGAAAATGCCGATCCAGATGTAGTGAGCGATATGATAGCTCATTTTAATAAGGCCGTGCCCTTTAACGATAATTACGCTCACGGCGAGGGGAATTCCGCCGCTCACATTAAATCGACGCTTTTCGGCCCTTCGCTTACCATTATTGCCGATCAGGGTGAACTGCTTCTTGGAACATGGCAGGGCGTTTATTTTTGCGAATTCGACGGCCCTCGCATGCGCGAGTTTTATGTGAAAATTATCGAAGGGTAAAGGCGTGTATAGAATAACCATCTAACTTTAAATCCGGCCTAATATTTATCATTTTTTTGACGAATTATTAAGACGGGATAGATTTTTTACCTATTGTACGGAGCGTGACGATGATTATAACTACAAAGACGCCTTATAAATTTTATTTAGTTTCGATGGCAATTATCTTTTTTACTGCCGGATGCGCGATAGCGGCGGCCGCCTCGCCTCAACCTAAGGCGGGCTTCGAAGCAGAATATGAAAGCTGGATCCATAACGCCGATATGCACATGCAAAAAGGACAGCACGCGAACGCCTTACTTTGTTATTTCAAAGCACGGCGTTTGAAACCGGGCGCGCAGATCGAAGCGCTTATCGACAGGGCGAAGGAGTCGCTCAATAAGCCTTCAGAGGGCGCGGCGGCGCTGGCCCCCATACCGCTCAGCGATGAAAGGATAGTGGCGCCGCAGCGTAATTCGAACCGCGATAAAAATAAAAAAAGCGCGAAAAGAATTCAATTTTTTCGTAAAAATTACGGGTTTTTGATATTTCCGAAAGAAACAATGAATTTGCGCGAAGGCGAATTCTTTGATTATAATGATCAGGATTCCTCGGCTTTAGCTGATAAAATTAAAAACGGTGCCGGTGACGGCGGTAAAGATAAAAATAAAAACGGCGCAAAGGATGAAGATGCCATAATAGGTTATCAGGACGATTCGGACGATGATTCCGATTCGGTTAAAGAGCCGGGTGAAATAAAAGAGTATTTCGTTAATATCGATTCTGACGGCGCGGACGATTCCTTCAACGCGCAAACGGTTTTGAGGCGCGGCATAAGGCATGGTAAGATGATAGCGCTCACCTTCGATGACGGACCGCATCCTAAGCATACGCCGAAAATTCTCAAAATTTTAAAGGCTAACGGCGTTAAAGCCACATTTTTTATGCTTGGCAGCCGTATCAATGAGTATGGTAAAATTGCCGCCAGCGTTCACGCCGCCGGACACGACATCGGTAACCACAGCTATTCACACCCGTTTTTCAGCAAGACCAAACATGAAAAAATAGATAAGGAAATATCTCGCACGGATGAGGCTATTAAGAAAATAACTAAATACAAAGAAGTTAAATTTTTAAGGCCGCCTTATGGTTCGCTACCGAAGTACGTTATAAAAAAAGCCGAAGACGAAGGTTTTTATGTGGTTATGTGGTCGCTGGATTCAAAAGATTATCAGGGCCATTCCGTCGATTATATGCTCGATAAAATATTAAAGCGTATAAAAAGCGGCGATGTTATGTTGTTTCACGACATTCACCCTAATACGGTTAAATTAATGGCTGAAATGATACCGATTTTAAAAAAAGCCGGATTTAAATTCGTCGGCTTAAATGAAATTTACGATCTTAATTATACTCCGCAAAATCAGGAAATTAAAAAGCCCGTCGAAAAAACAGGCGAAGTAACGCTTATCTCAAACGCCGCAGTAGGCGCTGAATTAAAAGCCGGGTTAAAAGCGTCTGCAGTAAAAGATTTAAACAAAAAATCCGGCGGGCAATCGGCTGCCGCAAACGAAATTAGCATTAAAACAAGCGAAATTAAGATCGGCGGCGGCGCTAAAGACAATAAAACCGTTACGAAATCTAAATCAAGATCAAAAATAAAAGTTAATGAAGATAAAATTAGCGCAAGGGATTTTAAATTCAGGGGCAATTAGCGGCTTTTTAATTTATGGCGCGGCGGCATACCGCCGATCGAAGAATTGATAAAAAGCCTCAAAAAAAATAGAAATGAGAAGATAATGAAAACAGAGAAGAAGATGAAAAGCGTTAAAAAAACAGACGGCAAAGACTGCGGCGTTAAAATAATTCTTGCATCGAAGTCGCCGCGCAGACAGGATTTATTAAAAAATATAGGCATAGGTTTTGAAGTGCTCGTTTCTAATTTCGATGAAAAAAGCCTTTGCTCTGCCGGGATGGACCCGCGCGAATACGCGGCCGCTCTCGCCCGTAAAAAAGCCGAAGCGTCGGCGGCCGCCGTTAAGGCGGAAAAAGGCGTGGAATACCTTATCATAGGCGCGGATACCATAGTGGTTTTAAATGGTGAAATTCTCGGACAGCCTGAAAATGAAGCCGACGCAAGCAGAATGCTCGGCCTGCTTTCCGGCGCGGCGAACCAGGTTATTACCGGCGTCGCCGTGCTCAGCCTTAAAGACGGCAAAACTGTCTTTCACAGCGCTTCGGAAAGTACTCTCGTATATTTTAAAAAGCTGGATGAATATGAAATCGACTCTTACGTAAAGACCGGCGAGCCGCTCGATAAGGCCGGCGCTTACGGTATACAGGGCGTCGCGTCTTTATTCGTCGAAGAAATTGAAGGCTGCTACTTTAACGTGGTCG
This sequence comes from uncultured bacterium, assembly GCA_964436235.1. GTDB lineage: Bacteria > Muiribacteriota > UBA9980 > UBA9980 > UBA9980 > UBA9980. The sequence goes on along the minus strand of CAYTCW010000128.1, from coordinate 2,112 downwards.
GGCTTCCTCTTATGCGTCTGTCGAAATTATTCGCTATGCACGGATACAGCCTGATTTAAAGCGTTTCGCATTCGCACGATGCCGTTTTAGATCGGCTGGTTGTATTGCGGGTTATTTAATTTAACGAAAACTATTTAATAAATAATACTAAATTATTAAATTAAAAAATTAAAAAACTCTTGTAAATTTTTTGAATTTAATATATCCTACCTTTTAATAAAAAGCGGGGGTATGTTATATGTCGAAGAGTGAAGGAGTTTTTTTTATTTATAGATTTTTATCCCATCTGATAACCGGCTTGTTATTAGCCTCATTATTATTTATCACGGCTTTTTCGCCCGCGCTGGCGGCTAAAGACGATGAATCGGACGCGACGCCCGAAGCCGCGCCGCCTAAAATATACACTGAAAAAGAAATATCGGCCTTTGATATTGCTAAGTTAAAAGATATCGCCGCCGCCGATTCGATCGAACAGAAATCGCCCCTCGCGCTTTACTGCCTGGCGCAAAAATATAAGAGCGCGGGTGAATTAAAAAATTCCCTCGATTCATTTCAAAAAATAATCACCGCTTATCCCGCTCATTATCTAGCGCCGAAAGCCTGCTTAGAACTGGCTTCCATCTATTCGGTCGAAAAAAACGCCTCCGCTGAAATCGAAATCTTAAATTTAATATCCACTAATTATCCCCAATATTCCGAAAATTTAACCGCACTGTACAAGCTCGCCGTTATGTTCAAAAAAAATAAAAATATCGATGAAATGTATAAAAAACTCGAAGAAGCTTCGGTTATATTCGAAGGCCGCCCGCAGGTCGTTCCCATATTATTTATGAGCGCAAACGAATACCTTAGAAATTATAACACTAAAAAAGCGGCGGAAAAATTCGAGAAACTCCTTTTGATTAAAGAACTCACGGTGAGCCAGCGCGCAATGGCTTTACTCGGCAAGGCCGCCTCCTTCGAGTATAATGCCGAACCCGAAAAAGCCCTGATGATATACGACGAAATTTTAAAAACTCAGCAGTTAGATAAAAATATATTGATGATAGCCGAACGCAGTAAAGTCAACCTCGAAAAAGCCCCCAAAACCCCGCTCGTAAAAGCCTCCGAAATCGAAGCCGGACAGAAGGCGCGTTCGCCGGAAACCTCTACCACCGAAACTTCACTAAAACAAAAGCCTTCGCGGGTGAGCGAAAACGCCCCCGCCGCTCCGCCGGATGGACAGCCCAAACCCTCCACCACCGAAGTGAAATTAAGAATAACCGATTGATTATATTTAATGGTTAATTGTTTTCATTGATTTGATGTTCTAATATTTTAGTCAGTTGATCAACTATTTATTTATTCATTTGTTATCGATTAATTAATTATTTTTTTATAAAAGGGAGGGAGAAAAGGTTAGCAACCCTTTCTCCCTCCCTTTAACCCTCCCTCTTTCTGCAAATTGCCTGACGCTTTTTAGTTGGTTTATCGATAACTTTTCCGGTCAGGACTTTTACTTCTTTTTCTTTTCTATTTTGTTTTTTCTTGCTTTACATCTCTATTTTTTCTCTCATCTCTTTTATTTTTTCTTGCCGGCTTGCTTTTTTGCATTTGCGTGCGGCGCACGCAAATGCGTAGCAATAATGGCGCTACTAAAACTTAAGATAATGGCTCGCGGTAAAAATTGTTGTGAATCGGCACTAATAATAACACTGCTAAAAATTAAACGAATTGTATAAAACAATAGTCTTAGTAAATTTATTGTAAAATACATAATTAAGTTTTGTTGCCGGCAAAAATCTTTTCTCCGCTCGCTGTCCGACGGACAAGGATGTACTAGTGCAGAGCGCGCCACGGATGGCAAAGCGCTCTGCCTCGGCGCCTCTGGCGCCTGCGGAGGCTTCGCTACGAAAAATTTTTGCCGGCTTTCACACAATGATGATTAATTAATTTCGTTTATTGTGTTTAATTTAAACAAATATGTTTAATAATGCTGTTGTATAGTAAAAGTTGTTATACTTCAAAGCCTTACCGCGAGCCGAAATATTAAGTTCCGCAGGTGCGTAAATAGCACGCCTTCGCGCGCGCTGCGCGCGAAGGCAAAACTATCAAAAGGCATGAAAGAAGTTC
>CAYTCW010000127.1:0-12460 GCA_964436235.1 uncultured bacterium | reverse complement strand
GAGGGAGGGTTTAAGGGAGGGAGAAAGGGTTGCTAACCTTTTCTCCCTCCCTTAACAACAAATTAAATTCAAACAATTGAAATATTCGCAATAATAGAAAAATTTGAAAAATTTGACATTTGGCATAAAAAATGCTAAAATGTATCAAATTTTTAAAAAAACGAAATAATTAAAAAAATAACGGTATAACAAAGGGTAACTAAACCGTAAAAAGGTGATTTCAATGAGCGATAAAAAAAGTGAAAATATAATTAATAAGGGCCGTTATATCAGGCTCGGCGTGAATATAGATCATGTAGCGACACTTCGCAACGCGCGCGGCGGATTCGAGCCGGAGCCGCTTCAGGCGGCATTTATATGCCGCGACGCGGGCTGCGACCAGATAACCATACATTTAAGGGAAGACAGGCGTCATATAACCGACAGAGACCTTGCCATTTTAACGCAGACGGGCGCCTTTCCAATAAATCTGGAAATGGCGGCGGTGGATGAAATCGTCGAAATCGCCGTTAAAAACAAGCCTTATATGGCTACGCTGGTTCCCGAGCGCCGCGAGGAAAGAACCACTGAAGGCGGGCTTAACGCCGCCGCCTCGGTTAAAACGCTTAAAAAACAGATTAAAAGATTAAAAGACGCCGGCATATTGGTATCGCTTTTTATCGAAGCCGAAAAAAAGCAGGTAGAAGCCTCGCTCGAAGCGGGCGCGGACGCTATAGAAATTCACACCGGCCGTTACGCCGAATATTTTAGCAATAACTGCTATGCCGAAGAGTTATCGCGCATCGAAGCGGCATGTGAGCTTGCTAACGGACACGGGCTGTTAGTTAATGCCGGGCACGGGCTTAATTATTTCAACACGCGGCCTATATGCGCGATAAAGCAGATACAGGAGCTTAATATCGGCCATTCGATAATATCGCGCGCGGTTTTTCACGGACTTTACGAAGCGGTTGCAACCATGAAATCAATAATAAGCAGAGAGACGAATTAATGAGCATGAATATAAATAACAGTCTTCAAATTAAACAAACTCAGAAATTAGTTATGACGCCGAGGCTGCTTCAGCGCATTCAAATACTTCAGATGCCTATCACCGAGTTATTGAACGAAGTACAGACTCAGATACTTGAAAATCCTGTGATCGAAATACGAGACGACGACGCGGGCCGCGGTGAAAATCCTCAGGGCGCAGATGCGGACATCACTTCTGAAACCCAGGACGAAAAATATGAGATACACGAAGATTTAAAGGAATCCGCGGCTGCCGATGCCGAAAAGGCAGAACAAACGCAGACTGACGGAATATCAGAGTATGAAAAAGAGCTTGAAACCGTAACGATTGAAGATGAAAACAATGAAATCGACTGGGGGCAGTACTTCGACGACCTGGAAAAAACTACGCACAGCGAGGAAAAAGAATTTGAATGGAGCGAACAGGCGTCCTTCGAAATATTCGCCTTCGCCGAAAAAACCTTATGCGACCATCTTCTCGAACAATTAAAAGCCGCCGTTTTTTCGGACAAAGAATACGATATCGGCAGGGTTATCATAGGCCATATCGACAGCGGCGGTTATTTAAAGGCCTCCATCGAAGAGATCGCCGCCCACTCGGATTTAAGCAAATATAAAGTAAGCGGCGGCGAGATAAATGACGTAATCGAAATAATACAATCATTTGATCCGAGCGGCGTATGCGCGCGCAACGCGGCGGAGTGTCTTCTTTTGCAATACCAGGCGCTCGACGAGGAAACGCCGAGGCCCGATAAGCTCGAAGATATCTTAAAAAACCACCTTTACGAGATATCCGAAAAAAAATACAAAGCGGTCGCTCACGCGCTTTCAATAACGGTAGAGCAGGTCCAGGAATGCGTCGATTACATTATTAAAAATTTCAATCCGAAGCCGGGTCTAAAATACGCCTCGAGTTCGGACAACTCGACGATCGTGCCGGAAGTCTTCATAGAAAAAATAGACGGCGAATATGTAGTAAGAGTGAATGACTACGATCTGCCGCGCATCAAACTAAATCCGCGTTATGAAAGAATATTGCGCAGTAAGACCGCCCAGCCGGAAGTGCTCGCCTTCATCAAAGAAAAACTCGAAAAAGCCAGATTTATATTAAAATCGATCGAACAGAGGCGCGATACGATCAAAAAAGTCGTCGATTGCATAGTGCGCCATCAATACGACTTTTTCGAACACGGCATCGCGCATTTCAAACCGCTTGTTTTAAATGAAATAGCAAGCGAAGTAGAGCTCGACGAATCGACCATATCCAGGGTCACTTCGGGTAAATACGCGCAGACGCCCCGCGGCGTACTCGAACTTAAATACTTTTTTTCGGCGGGCCTGCGCAGCACTACCGGCGAAGACGTATCCACCAAATCGGTCAAAGACATGATACGCCAGATGGTGTTAAGCGAACCGCCTGAAAAGCCCTTTTCCGACCAGGCCATAGTTGACGCGCTGGCGGCAAAAGGCATTCAGATAGCGCGCCGCACGGTAACTAAATACCGCGAAGAACAAAACATTCCATCCTCGTCAAAAAGAAAACGGTTCAGTTAAGAGCGTGCGCGCAGTATTATGATTTCAGAATATATCAGCCTGTTAATATCACCACACAACTGGAGCGGTCCCGGCGATTTCGAAAAAGAATACGGCGGCCTGTCCGGCTGCGCAAAAAACTCCGTAAACGGAGGCGGCATGGCACATATAATCGTTTCAGACGATACGATTTTACCTGTGCAGCTTGCTTTTAGTAAAGCCGAAGGCATCGAAATTAGTTTTTGCGATTTCAACAGCCTTGCCGCCATCGACAGGGCCGTGAAAAAAAACACGGTCTTAGCGTACTGTGAATATCCTTCAGCGAAGGGTTTCAGAACATACGATTTCGAAAAAATATCGGGGTTTTTAAATTACTTCAAAATTAAATTAGCATGCGGCCTTTATTTCGGAGAGCCTTACTGCTGCGGTTACGACGGCAAAAACGGCGCAAAAGCTGATGGAATCGATGATCATTTCGTCAAAATCAGCCGCAACGCGGCAAATGCCCGGGAAATTCACGAAATACTGTCGCGCAAAGATATTTTCAGCGGATTAGACATAACGCGGGTTGATTCATCTAAATACGCCGACTATAAAAACAATCGGAAAATTTCTAAAATAAACGGTTGTTATCTTAAAATCGGCGGCGGCGATAAAATTGCGTTAAAAGCCGCTTTCGATTCGCTCTGCGCGGCTTTAGACGGCAGCGGCTTCATAAAGGGAAAACTCAGTTGCGCGATCTCCGATTATTACCGGCTTGCCCGTGATTATGATAATTGCAGCGTTTATTCGGTATCTTCGGAGACGGCTCTGGAAAAGAGCCGCGCGTCAACGAAAGACGAAAACGGGAGCTATATTGAAGGCATTATTATAAAAGCCGGAACTAATGCTTCTATAATAGAGAAATTAAGCAAAATATAAGCAGGGATTTTAATAATTATGATCCGTAAAACTTATTCATTTGAACAAACTTACCGGCTCGGCGAAAAGTTCGGGTTAAATATCGCAAAAAGTGAAGGCGGAAGCCGTTTTATATTCGCTCTAAACGGCGGCCTCGGCTGCGGAAAAACCGCTTTCGTTTCAGGATTAGCGCGCGGATTAGGAATTGACGGGCCGGTTTTAAGCCCTTCTTTTACAATAGTGAAAGAATATACCGGCGGCGCTTATCCGCTTTATCATATCGATTTATACAGACTTTTAGACAGCGCCGATCTTATGAGTTTCGATTTTTACGAATACGCCGGCTCCGAAAAATTCGTAATGGCCGTCGAGTGGGCCGATAAATTCGGCGATATGGAATATCTACCGGAAGCGCCTACCATAATAGGCGAAATTTCACAGGATATCGAGCAGGATGAAAATTTAAGGATATTTAAATTTAAGTTCATCAATACCGGCGAAAAATTAAAAAAAGAAATCTCTACAATTTGACAAAGAAGCCAACTTTTGATAGAATTAATGTACGCGATTTTAACGGGAGCGATAAACTATGAATTCAGCTAATTTCTTCAACGGGCAAAAATATAAAATACTCGCCGTCGACGACAACGAAAACAACCTGAAGATACTTAAAATGATCCTCGAAAAAGAAGGATATTCAGTCGAAACCCTCGAGGACGGAACGCGCGCTATTTCTTTAATAGATAAGCTGCGTCCCGATTTGATACTGCTCGACGTTTTAATGCCCGGAATAAACGGTTTTGAAATATGCCGCGAAGTCAAAGAAAACGAAAACACGAAAAGAACGCCTATAATAATTATTTCAGCTTTAAACCAGCTCGACGATAAACTCAAGGGTATCGAGCTCGGCGCCGATGAATTTTTAACCAAGCCCATAAATAAAAGAGAGCTTTTAACCAGAGTTAAAACGCTTTTAAAATTCAAGCATCTCGACAGTCAGCTCGAAAGCTCGCGCAATGTGATAATGTCGTTCGCATTCGCCACCGATTTCAAAGACACCTTCAGAAAAGGCCACTCGAAGCGCGTAGGAATGTATGCGACCGAATGCGCCCGCATAATGAATTTAACGCGTGACGAGGTCACCGAAATAGAGTTCGGCGCTTATCTTCACGATATAGGCAAAATAGGCGTCCCTACCGAAATATTACAAAAAACCGATGCGCTCTCCGAAGACGAATACGAAATTTATAAAAAACACCCGCTGCTCGGTTACGAAATCTGCGCGCCGCTTAAAGCCATGACGCGCTCTCTTTCGATCGTTTTACACCACCACGAAAAATATAACGGCACTGGTTTTCCCGACGGCCTCGCCGGCGATAAAATACCGCTCGGCGCTCAAATAGTGGCCATAGCAGATAGTTACGATATAATGACTCACGGGCTTCTTAACCGTGCCGCGCTGCCGGCGGCAGAAGCCGTCGATATATTAAAAAACGATTCGGGCGCGCGCTTCAATCCTGAAATAGTCAAAAAATTCATAAATCTGCCGCTTCAAGACATAGAGCGGCTTTCAAGCGTTAAAATGTTTAGCAATATGTAATAAACCAGAACAGATCGGGGATAAGCCATGAATTTAATCGATACGATCAAAAAAGCGGGAATAGTAGGGGCGGGCGGCGCCGGATTTCCGTCTCACGTTAAAATGAACGCTAAAGTCGACACCATTATAGTCAACGGCGCCGAATGCGAACCGCTTTTATGTAAAGATAAAGAAATGATGAAGAACTTCGCCGAAGAAATAATCGGCGGCCTGCTTTTAACTACGGCTAATTCATCCGCAAAATGCGGCATAATAGCGCTTAAAAGCAAAAATAAAGAAGCGATTGAAAAAATGAATGAAATAATCGCGGCCAATAAACTTGAAAATACTATTAAAATACATATTATCGGCGATTATTATCCGGCGGGCGACGAAGTGGTGATGGTCAGCGACGTGCTTGGCCGTATAGTGCCGCAGGGAGGAATTCCGCTCAATGTCGGCGTTATTGTTTCGAACGTTGAAACCTTTTATAATATTTTTAACGCCTATAAAACTTCCGCGCCCGTCACCGATAAATTTTTAACCATCGCCGGCGAGGTCGAACATCCGATAACACTGAAAGTGCCTATAGGCGTTAAAATTTCAGATATCATCGGCTTAGCGGGAAAAACACTGGTTTCCGATCCCGTTTATATGTCGGGCGGCGCAATGATGAGTGAGATCGTTTATGACGCCGAAACTCCCGTCACTAAAACTTCTTCGGGGTATATAGTGCTTTCGGCCGGGCATAAATTCATACAGCGTAAAACCCAAAAACCGGCGCAGTTCAAAAAAGTCGGCAAATCGGCCTGCGACCAGTGCTCCTATTGCACCGAATTCTGCCCGCGCTATCTCGTAGGCCACCAGATAGAGCCGCACCGGGTAATGCGCACTCTTTTAATGAGCTCGCAAAACGATCCGCTTATAACTAAATGGGCGTCAGGCTGCGTTGAATGCGGTTTATGCGGTTTTTACTCTTGCCCCGAAGACCTGCTGCCCAACTTTATGTGCGCGACGGCCAAACGCGACGCCATAGCGGGCGCGCTCAAATTCGAAGCGAAAAAAGATAATTTAAAAGCTCATCCCATGGCTCAATATAGAAAAGTGCCGACCAAAAAATTAATAAATAAAATAGGCCTTGCCGGCTATGACGATCACGCCGAACTGAATTTTATCGAAATCAAACCCGAATCGGTAACTATATTATTAAAACAGCATATAGGCCAGCCGGCGGAACCTCTTGTAGCAGAGGGCGAAACCGTTAAAAAAGGTCAGCTCATAGCGGCTATGGCCGAAAATAAACTCGGCGCCGATATTCACGCATCCATCGACGGAACGGTTTCTTCGATAAGAAAAGACGCCATAGTAATAAAAGCCGCGCGGCCTTAAAAACGGCGCGCCGTCGGCCGGCGCTTAACGAATTAAATTTGACCGCCAGCGGCCGACTGCTAACAACTAACGACTAACGACTGATTATTTATCTGGAAGAAGGAAAAGCAATGACAAGCAGAGCAATTGGAATAATAGAATCATCTTCCGTCGCCTCCGGCTTTTTGATCGGCGACACGATGATAAAAGCCGCGAACACCGAATTATTATTGCTCAGAACGATATGTTCGGGCAAATTCATAGCTTTGGTGGGCGGCGAGGTCGCCGCGGTAAAATCTTCGGTAGAAGCGGGAATCGAAGCCGCCGCAAATACTTTAATAGACTCCTTCGTGATACCTAACGTTCACGAAGCGGTATTTAAAGCCATTAAAGGCGCGTGCGAACTGAGCAAACCCGGAGCGCTCGGTATCGTAGAAGCTTTTTCAGTGGCTTCTCTTATTGAAGGCGCCGACGCGGCGGTCAAAGCGGCCAATGTCGAGCTCGTCGAAATAAGGCTCGCTATGGCCCTCGGCGGAAAGGCTTACTGCACGATGAGCGGAACGGTTTCAAACGTGCGCGAAGCGGTGGATGCCGCCGTTAAAATAATAGGCGAAAAGGGACTTTTGGTTAACGCCGTAGTGATACCTTCGCCTAAGGCCGAAATATTTAAAGAGATAATTTAAATTAATAAACGGATGGCTTATATGGCGCCCGATAAAAATGCGATACTCGAAGCCCGCGGCATTAAAACTTACTTCCCGATGCGCCGCGGACTGTTTCAAACGCTCTATGGCTATAAAAAAGCCGTTGACGGCGTCAATTTTAAAATAGCGCGCGGCGAAACGCTCGGCATAGTGGGTGAATCCGGCTGCGGCAAATCGACGCTCGGAAAGACTATAATGCGCTTAGTAGAACCCGCGGGCGGCAGCCTGATATATCATGCGCCCGAATACGGCCCCGGCGGAATAGATTTTTTTCAGATAAAATCGCGGTCCGAGCTTTTTAAATACCGGCGAAAATTCCAAATGATCTTTCAGGACCCTAATCTCAGTTTAGACCCGAAGTGGCGGGCCGGCCAGATAGTCGAAGAGCCGCTCATAGTCCACGGCACCCATCCGCGCAAAAGCGAGCGGCTCGAATTCGTTTACGGCCTTCTTGAAAAAGTCGGCATTTCGGCCGAGATGGCGCAGCGCTATCCGCACGAATTCTCGGGCGGGCAGAAGCAAAGAATAGGTATAGCAAGGGCGCTCGCTCTCAATCCGGAAATAATAGTCGCCGACGAGCCGGTATCGGCGCTCGACGTATCGGTGCAGGCGCAGGTTTTGAATTTAATGCGCGACCTTCAGGCGGAATTCGGCCTGACCTATATTTTTATTTCGCACAACCTGGCGGTAATAAATCATATAAGCGACAGAGTAATGGTTCTCTATATGGGACGGGTAATGGAATTAGCGCCCGGCGGCCCTTTTTTTGATAAACAGTATCATCCTTACTCTAAATTATTAAAAGATTCAATACTCACATTCGACGAAAAATCACGCGAAAATTTTTTGAAGAAGTTTAAAAACAACGAATTAACGCATAAAGAAGTATCGGACCTTTCCGTAGCGGATATAAACGAAGTCGAATCGTCCGGTAATTATTGTTACTTCAGCCCTCGCTGCGATTTTAAGACCGATATATGCTTAAAAGAGCGCCCGGCGCTGAGAGAGGTCACGGCAGGCCGTTTCGTTGCCTGCCACAACTGTTTGAACTGAACGGCGCGAATACATAAACGCGGCTGCAGGTAAAATCATCGGAGGTTTAATTAATGAAATGCAAAAAATGCGGCGCAGGCATACCCGAAAGCAATTTTTCCGGAATTTGCGGCAAATGCGCATTTTCTATATTCCAGAGCGCCCGTACGGAGCCGCTTCGCGCCGTACGCGATAAAAACGCCTCTGGCGGCGAATCTCAAAGCGCCAACCGAATGGAATCATCCGGCGCCGCGGCCGCCGCTTCTTCATCACATTCTTATGAAGTGCCGCCGGCTTCCGATCTGAACGAAGAAATAGAAATTACTATATTGAACGGCTTTATAAACGATCAATACATGCTCGGCAAGGTATTAAACGAAGGCTTCAATGAAAAAATGCTTCACAATATTTATTCGAAGCATATTTTCAGGATGATACAGGACGTTTACGCCGGCGTTGGCCGTGAAAAAGTGGTTGACGCGATCATTATAAGAAACAAGCTCGAACAGAACAAACTCTTCGACGATAATATGAAACGCTTTTTCGATTTAGTGACTAAATCGCGCGTGCCTCAACTTTCTCAGGTGATGGCTTATCTGAAAATACTGCGCGAAGAAAGCTCTAAAAACCAGCTGCGCGAAATAACTCACCGCATAAATAATTTTTTAAAAGGCGTCGATAAGGAAGCCAAAATGAGCTTCATCGATTTTTCGAGCGAAATAACCAAAGAAATCCGCGATATCCAGAGGGCGCAATCTAAAAAAGAAATACAGCTGATCAAGGCGCAGATGATCGAAATAGCCCAGGATATCAATCAGCGCGAACTCGAAGGCGAAAAAGACTGTCTCGGCTATTCGCTAAAACCGTTCAGCGATTTAAGCAGCGCCATTTCAGGCCTCAGGCGGGGTTTTTTATACGGCATAGCGGGCGCGCCGAGGCGCGGCAAAACCAACTTCACTCTCGAATTAGCCACGCTGGTGGCATCTAACAGCAAAAAGCCCGTCCTGTTCTTCACCTGGGAACAGACTAAAAAGAACCTCACCTACAGGCTTTTAGCCAAAGAAACCAGGATCAACCCCGACACGCTGCAGAGGCGCCGCATCAAGGGCGTGCCCGAAAACGACATGAAATTCGCCCAGGGCTGGGTTAAAATGGAGCAGTACATGGACTGCCTTTATGTAATCGAAGGCACCAAAGAAGACACGGTTGACCGCATCAAGGCACATGCCTATAATGCCATGCAGGACCATCAGACCGACGAAGTATTGATAGTCTGCGATTACATCCAGAAAATGCCGATCGCCAGAAATTACGACTCCGAAAAATTCAGGGTGGAAGAGATATCCACCGACCTGAAACGCCTTACCATAGAACTTAACTGCCCGCTTATAATCATATCGTCTTTAAATAAAGAGGGCTGTATGATCGAAATAACCGAAAACGACGATGAAAGGCCGGGTTTATACCATTGCAAAGGTTCTGGGGACATCGAATACGATCTGGACTGCGCGATGATATTAAGCAAAGACTGGGGCGATTCGAAGGAATTATACAACCAGATGGCCCATCTGGCGGAATCTTTGAATAAAGATCCCATACATCTTCCTAAAATAGATATATTGAGCCTTCACTTAGACAAAAACCGCGACGCGCCCGAAGGCAAATCGCCCTGCGTTCAGTACTTCTTCTTCATAGAAGAAAACAGGTTCTTCGAACTCGGCTTTAAAGAAAGCACCAATGCTTACAGGTTCAGCCGCATAGAGACGCTTTTGAAAAAACTCATGAACGAAGGATTCGTCAAATTCCGCGATATAGAAGGCGGACCTCATAAAACGCTCATGGAGCAGGCTAACGATATCAGCAACGCCCCGAACCAGGACCTGCGGCCGAAAATAAGGCTTAAAAGATAATTTTAAATATAAATAATTGTAAAGAGGGTGGTATGTTATTAAACTAAAACCTGAAGTCGAAAAAATCGTCATGAGTCAAAATTACGAAGAAACGCACTGTAAAAGCTGCGGCCGCTTTGTCGGCGCGCTCGAAGTGTGTCCATTCTGCCGTAGTTTTAATCCCAAGAGGCTTTCGGTGCGCCTGATTAAATATTTAACCCCCATTATATCCGTCCTCGGCCTCTTTGTACTTCATTATATCGGCGTTCATTACGGCAATCCCGAGGTCAAGCTCGACACGCTGACAAAGCGGAGCAACTTCGCCCAGGTAACCACTAACGCCGTCGTTAACGCGCCGCTGCGCTACTACGCCGCCTCCGGTAAAGGCGAAAACGCCGGCGGTTCGGTCGAATTTGAAATCGACGACGGCACCGCACTTATGCTCGTGCGCTGCTACGACGACGCTACGCGCGAACTCGTCGAAGCGAAAAAACTCCCCGCTTTCGGCGATAAAATCAAAATGACGGCAAGTTTTCAATATAAAGGCAAGGGCGGTTTTTTAATACTCGGCTCGGAAAAAGGCATTAAAATAGACCGCCACACGCCCGAAACCGCTTCGCCGATCAAAACCGTCAATGAAAACCCCGGAGATAAATTCAAGCGCGGAGATATAGTAAAGGTATCAGGGCGAGTAGCGGCCGTCAGCGGCTCGAGATACGAACTCGACATCGAATTAGACACCGCATCTACCGATGAAAACCGTCTGACCGCGGTAATGCCCTTCTCCGTTTTACAGGCGGGACGGCTTGTTAAAGAAAACGCCGACGAGTGGAAAGACGCACCGCGCGAAGGCGATTTTATCACTTTAAGCGGTGCGCTCGAACTGCGGGGCAAAAAAGACGATAAATATTTCGTCATAGTGCTTCCGTCGGCTGAAAGCATCGTAAAAACGAGCGAAGATATCGTCAAAAAAGACAATATGATGTAATGTCGTATATCGTATATGGAGGATAACATTGAGCGATCAAAATAATTTTGAAATAGATACCATGAATATGGACGGCGCGCCGGCGGCGCTTAATATCGCCGACAAATGCCCGAGCTGCGGAAGGCCGAACCCTGAATTTAAAAAAAGATGCGCCTACTGCTGCGCGCTCACCCCGCCGCGCGAGCGCATAAGCGTAAAAAGCATGAACCTTTCGACTATAATACTTTTTATAGCCGCCCTTGTTTATTTCGCGATCTCGGTAAGTTTAAGCCCGCACTATACGGCCGTAGCCGATCTTAACGAGACCATGAATTTTTCTCACGTGCGCGTGCTTGCAAAAGTTCGCTATATAAGCGAATTCAAAGACAAATACCAGAAGCGTTCGACGATACAATTCGAGCTCGAAGACGCCTCTAAAGGCAGCGGCGACGAATACGAAGGCCGCATTAAACTCAAAGCCGAAGGCGAAGTCGCTAAAGAGCTTAAAGAAAAAGGGCTTCTGCCCGCGCGCGGCGATATAATCGACGCATCGGCTACGCTTTTTGCCGGAAAAGGATACCGCACATTGAGTCTCGGCACCGCGGAGCTTTTAAAGGTAATAGACAAATCCAATGAAAATAAAACTATCGATGCGGATATCAAATCGCTTCTCGAAAAACCCGATAACTTTAAAAATAAAAAAATTAAAGTAAAAGAAGCCGTGGTCGTATCAAAACGCGGCAAACTCATAATCGAAGTAGCCGATGCCGCCGCAGAAACCGTTTCCGGCTCGAAACCGGCTTCAGTGATAGTTTTCGGCGTTGATTCCACGCGGTATAAAGAAGGGCAGAAACTATCGATAAACGGGCTTTTCGTTTATTACGAGCGCGGCGGCTACTGGGAAATAAAGGTCAACGAAGAAGAAGCCGACGCCATTACAATATTAAATTAAACTTATATTCCTTAACAGGGGAGGATAACAATCTATGGAAATGTCAATCGTCATATATTCGATCATAGCTTCGCTCATAGGAGTTTTTATCGCGATGCTCGCCTCGATCATACCGGGGCTTCACATCTACAACGTAATCGCGCTTACGATGCTTCTGGCTTTCACGGCGGCCGATCTTTTTTCGGGGCTTCATCCAATAGTGCTTACCGGTTTTATGCTCGGCATGGTCGTCGGGTTTTCAATGCTGTTTACGGTTTCTTCGCAATATTTTCAGCCTAACGATGAAAGTTTCCGTTCAATAATGCTTCCGCACGAACGCTTTCTTTTAGAAGGCAGGGGACACGAAGCGGTAATGCTCGGCGCGCTCGGAAGCTTAGTGGCCATTTTTATAATAACTCTGCTGTTTCCGCTCATACCGTCTTTTTTCGCCCTGGCGCGCAATATCGTCCAGCCTCATGGCTACTGGATGGTCGCGCTTGTCATGTTTTTTATTTTGATGACCGAATGGCCTAAAGACCACGGCGT
>CAYTCW010000126.1:0-12582 GCA_964436235.1 uncultured bacterium | reverse complement strand
ATTTGCCGAAAGAGGGAGGGTTTAAGGGAGGGAGAAAGGGTTGCTAACCTTTTCTTCCTCCCTTTTTAAAAAGATTGAATATAAATACTAAAATAAAATTTGACAAATTCGAATTTTAGTGCAATAATTGATATGTATATTAAAATAAAAAAAACAAGGAGTGCATTTATGATAACAAGAAAGAATTTTTTTATTTATTTGACTGTTCTTTTGCTTTTTACTTCTTTGATAATCCCTTTTTCGCCGCTTGAAGCAGCCGATCCTATTTCTCCTGCCAGCGGCGCGGCGATAAAAACCCTGACGCCCGAGCTCACATGGAAAGCCGATCCCGGCGCGGTTAAATACGATGTCTGGATGTTGAAAAAATCGAAAAAAATGTTCGGTTTATATTCTTTTCTCGGCCGTTCGATACGCGAAGCCTCGGAAACCAGACTTAAGATAAAAACCGGAACGCTCGAAGACAATTCCGATTATTTATGGATGGTAAGGACCGTCAATAAAACTTCCGCCATAGGCAGTTTCGGTAAAACATTCAGATTTTCGACAGCGGTCAACCCCATATATCAGACTCCCGAAAAACCGTCTCAAACGCAGCCCGCTTCCGGCGATTTAAACACGATCGACGGCCTGCTTGCGGCCATAAAGGCAAAATTCGGAATAACCATGGAAAACGGAACGGCCGACTGGGCGCTTTCAAACTTGCGCGTCATCTATAACACTTTATTGAAAATTCCCGCTAAATTTTACAGCTGCACGAAATATTTACAGCGTATTTCAACCACTCCGCTCGGCGCTGGCGTCGGCGGTTACGTCAACAGCGGCGATCCTTCGAGGGTCTATATGACCACTCTCGGCGTAAATCACGACTTAGCCGGCATCATAGTCCATGAAATGACTCACTGCTTTCAATTTAACGGCAATTACGGCGTAGCAAACGCCTGGGCAAACCAGTTCTGGACCGCCCGCAACTCATATAACGGCCAGTGGCAGCCTGTCAGCGCGCCGCCTACCGAATACGGCAAAACCAATCCGCTCGAAGATATGGCCGAATCAGTAAAACTATACGTAACGAGCGCCTCGAATTTAAAATACAAAGATATGCAGCGTTATAACTTCGTAAAGCAATACGTTATGAACGGCGTAGAGTTTTAATAACGGCTCAAAATAAAATAACTTATATAACCAGCCCGGATTAATTCAATCAAATTAGCCCGGGCTGGCTCAATTAAAAAAGACTATTTAATCATCAATTTATAAAGGAGTTAATTAATATGTTATTCAACGGCATCGACATAAAAAAAGACGTAACCGAAAGGTTTATCAGATACGCCAAAATAAACACGCAATCGGAGGACGGCTCTGAAAAAGTCCCATCGACGGCTTGTCAGCACGATCTGGCGCGCTTATTATTCGAAGAATTGAAAGGTTTTGGAATTAAAGACGCCGAATACGATAAAGAGCACTGTTATATTTACGCCCGCATTCCGTCGAATCGCTCTTATAAAAATAAAAACGGAATTTCTCCGGTCGCTTTCATCGCTCACATCGATACCTCGCCCGAATCGAGCGGCTCCGGAGTAAAACCCGTGATCCACAAAAACTACGACGGCAAAACCATCAAATACCCTAAAAACTCAAAATTAAGTCTTTCGCCCGAAGAATCTCCTCAGCTGCTCGAAGAAAAGGGGCACGATATAATAACCAGCGACGGCACCACGCTTCTCGGCGCGGACGACAAAGCCGGCGTGGCCGAAATAATGACCGCGGCTAAAATATTATCATCTAAAAACTGCGATATCGAGCACGACGATATTTACATAGTATTCACTCCCGACGAAGAAGTAGGCAACGGTACCGCTCATTTCAACCTGAAAAAATGCCGGGCGAAGTTCGGCTATACTCTCGACGGCGAAGAGGCGGGCGAACTCAACTGCGAAACGTTCAACGCGCGCGCTGCGTTTATCGAATTTCACGGAGTAAACACTCATCCCGGCACGGCAATCGACCGGATGAAAAACACTATATACGCGCTTTCAGACTTTATAAATAAAATCCCGAAATCGATGCGGCCTGAAACCACTAAAAACCGCAGCGGCTTTTTTCACCCGCTGAGAATCGAAGCGGACGTCGAATATTCGAAAGTCAAAATGATAATACGTGATTTCGACGAAAAAAAGATGGAAGATAAATGTGAAAAATTAAAAAATATAGTTAAATCAGTTGAAAAGAATCACGAAGGAATAAAAATAGATTTAAAGATAACCGACCAATATCAAAACATGGGCGTAATAATCAAAAAACACCCCGAATTAATGAAAATAAGCGAAGAAGCCGTCAGGTTAGCCGGACTGAAACCTTTTTACCAGGCCATCCGCGGCGGCACCGACGGCGCGCGGCTGACCTTTATGGGGCTGCCGACGCTCAATTTATTCGCCGGTATGTTCAATCCGCACAGCAAGAACGAATGGGCCTCGACGCGCATAATGGAATATGCGGTTTTAACCATTCTTAATATTTCATCGTTAGCCTGAAATTACCGTTCTGATTAATCTTCTTTTTTGAACGCGCCGATTATTTCACCGTAATAAATGGCATGAAAATCTCCGCCGGGGTAGTACTGAGATATTATCGCGGCGGAGAGCCTGTCGGCATCCACGTTATTTTTATGCACGATCTTACATTCAAAATGCAGCGAGCATTCTTCGATATGCGGCACCTTCACCTTTATTCCAGCGCCCGCCGTAAAAGAGCATTCACTGAATTTATCGATATCGCGTCCAGAACGCGAGCCGCAGACGGCGAGCTGCTTATTCATTTCGGGCGGCGGCACCGAAACCACAAATTCATCATGCGAGTTAATCAATAAAAACGAATGTCTCGAAGGGCGGACTAAGACGCTGAGAATCGGTTTCGACCATATAACGCCGAGCGATGCCCAGCCGATGGTCATCGCATTCGGCTTTTCGACCCCGGTGACTAAAAAGGCGCCGCGGCCGCGCAGCGCAGTTATAAGCTGCGGATAACCGTCTAAAAAACCTATTTCTTTCAACATGAAAACTCCTTAATTTTTAATACTAAAACTCACTAATACTAAGCATATCGATAAATTAATAAACTATCGCTATTCCTTTTTATCTTTATCGCCGCCGTCTTCATCAGAGCGGCTTTCTTCATCTTTTCCGCCCCGTTCGTCCGAAGACGGTACGCCGGATATAAGGTTGAACAACCAGTAGCCCAGAGCGGCTACTATTATAATCATAATAACGCTCAGCAGAGCTTTTTCGACTTCCGGCCTCATAGGCTGAGGTTGCGTTTCTTCTTTATAAGCCGCGTTAAGTGAAAGCGGGCCGTGAGAGAGGGTTTTATAATTCAGCTTATACCAGTTACTCTGATTAATAAAACTGGCGATATCGTAGTCCGGTTTTTTTAGCGCGGCATTGCCGATACAGATATAATGAGCCGCGGAAGGCGATGCTGCCGTAAAAAAAAGATTTTTACGCACCATAGCGAACTTTATTTTATTGACGATAAGTGGCGGACTGTTTTTATTTTCGATGACGAATCTGAAAAAATTGTGTTTAGAAGACGAATACCAGAAATCGCTCCTCGAGTTATTATATTGGTCTAACGGAATATTATAAACCGCGAACTCTGCCATATACTGATATGAATTCGGAGCGGCGGATTCGCTGTGATATACTTTAATATTACGCCTGTAAAACGAAGGAGCTATGTCAAAAATTACCCGGTCAAAATAAAGGCCCGCCTGGATATCGATAACGCTGTTATTATCTTTATCCAGGGTAACATTCAAATTATTAAATATTTTTTCATCGTAAACGGTTGTGCCGTCTTTTTTAACGTTATAAGCGGTCTTAGCGTAAACTCCGTTGATTTTAAGTTTTTCCTCCTTGAAATTATCCACGCTGAAATCTAAGCCGTCGTATTTTAATTTTATAGACTTGCCCGGCGCGCCTGAATCAGGCGTCTGGTTATTTATAACGAATTTATAATACGCAAAATCATATTTTCGTTCGAGCCTGAATTCGGTTTTTCTGTAATTGACCTGCGAAGAAAAATCAAAGACCGGTTCTTCTATTATCTTTTGCCATTCGAGCTTATCGCCGCTTCCGTACACGCCCACCTGTTTTTTAAAATCACGGTTATTAATATCCATCTCGATTATTTCGACCGGATTTCTTTTATCGGGCATCTGCATAACAAGCACGGTTGAATCCGTCCCATCGCTATAATCAACGACTTTCATCGAATAAAAATTATGAGTATATTCCGGGGGGGTGAAATCGTTTAAAATAACGAAAGGCACTTCGACCGAATCGGAATTTAAAACCCTCAAATCGGAAAAATTCGCACCGGCGCGCTCCGCGATATCAACCCCGAGAGGCGCCATATAAATCTGATTAGCAGCTGAACCTGGCGTAAGTAGCTCGACGCTGTATAAGAAATCGTTTATTCCAAACGCAAAAGCGGGCGCGTATAAAAAGGCGATTATAAGTAAACAAACCGGCAAAATAAATAAATTAATTTTTTTTATCATAAATTTTTCCTTCCTTCATCGTTAAAAGCGGCCATCAGTTTATCTTTAAATTTATGGTAATAAAAAGATACGGAGATAAGTATGGCGCCGAGCAGCATAAACGATAATATCCGCCACGGGGTGCTCATATCGCCCATATCGAACAGAAATACCTTTATCAGCGTGATTAAAAATAAAGAAATAGAAGTTTTACGGACGCCGTAAGCGTTAAATTTAAAGCCTATAATCATAAGCGCGGCGGCAAAGCAGGCCCAAAGACCGGAGATAAAAGCGAAACGGGCCGCGGGCAGATAATCGTAAAAAAAGGAGGCCGTTTCGAAATTTAAAAGCATAAAGAGGCTTATTCCGAAAATAGTGTATATTATAACGCAATCCTTGACGTCGCTTACCACATGCCTGACCCCGTTCTGACGCAGAAGGCCGCCCGCGAAGAATAATAACCCGACAACACCGCACCAGGCGATGTAGCGTTCGACGATCAGATAGGTAAAGCCGGCCTGTATTCTCATCGTGTCGGAATTAAAATTAAAAGCGCCGTGCAGCGTATAATCGATGAAAAAAAGTCTGAATAAAGCCAATGAAAATAGAAGGTAGGAACCGGTATAAACCGCTTTGCGGTCGAGTTTAACCGCCATTATAAGCAGGCTGAAGGCCTGGGCGGCCCAGAAGAAAGTGATCCAGTGTTTACTAAATATCATCGGTATCGTTATTATTAAAAAAAGCGAGGCCATGCCGAGGGTTATAACAAAAGCGTCCGAGAAACGCTTTCCCTGTTTGAATAAATGTGAGGCCATGGCCAAAAATACGGCCGCGTAAAAAACCGTTACTATGCTCACGAAATAAGAAGCATGGAAATGGCCTAAAATCATGATATAACTGTAACGGAAAGCGATAAATGAATTCAGCGCCATAACGATAAAACCGGTGACGGGCGAACCTTCCGTCTGCTTTTTAAGGAACTGATAAGCAAAAGGCGCCACGCTGTATATTAAGTAAAATAAATTGAGAAATAAAATCGCCGGCCAGAATTTTTCATCCTGGTAATATTTAGAATACCAGCCGGAGTATAAAATATAAGTGCCGAGAAAACCGAGCGTGTTAAGCAGGTTCCAGTTCTTTTTAAATGAAACGAAAAATACTCCGCAGTTTAAAAGCGTGATATAAAACATAAGGCCATAAAAGCTGTCGCTGCCCGAGCTTACCAGAACCGGGGTCAGAAATCCGCCGATAATGCCGAGAACCGCAAGCCATTTAACGTCGTATCTAAGCGAGAGCGTGCAGGCAAGAACCGTTATTAGAACCATTATAAAAAAAGAAAACTCCTGACCGACAACCGGCGGGGTATAAAGTTGAAAAGCCGCGAAAGCCGCGAAATAAAATACCGCGATAGCCCCGCCCGTCATATAAAGCCCGAATACGCTGAATCCGCTTTTTTGATGAAAGAAATTTCCCATCGCTAAAAAGACGAAGCCGAGAAGATAAGCTAAGGCCACCTGACCGGCGGGCCCGATCAGTTCGCGTTCGAATGAATATTTAAGAAAATAACCGACGCCGAATACTATGGTGATTATGCCTATTATAAGCATCCATTTCTGGCCGACCATTATTTCGAAATCGTTATCGGACGGCTGCGGAGCCGAAAACCGGGTTTCGCCACGCGCGCCGGGCGACGAATAATCGCCCTGTCTGTCGCTTCTTTTCGACTCGATCACTTTTTTTACTTCGCCGATGCCCGATTTCGGAGCAAACGCACTTTTAACGGCTGACGGCTGCGCTCCAGCATTTTGCTGCCGGCCCCCGTCAGTGCCTGAATTAATATCCTGAGTCAGTAAGGCCGCCGGCCCCGGCTGAAATTCTTTTTTGATTTCTTCGTCCGCGGGCGCCTCCGGCTTTAAAAGACTTTCTGAAGGGCTTTCCGCCGGAGCGTGCATAGCGTTTTTAAGATCGCCGCCGAGGAGCAGCTCGTAATTTTTAATTTTTGAAGATAATTTAGATAGCCTCTCGGAAACGCTATTTTCGACTGCGACTAAATTTTTAAAGTCATTTCTAAGGTCGAAATAAAAAAAGAGCTTTTTATAAATTTCATCCGGAAATAAATAACCGCAGGCAGCGCATTTTTTAGATGCGAAATTGATACCTTCGCCGCACTGCGGGCACTTTAAAACGCCGCCGGTATCGTTCATAATTCTTCTCCTTCGCCCTTAACGGGCAATTCAACTATTTGACCGAAATAGGTATCGGTATTATTTTAGACGTATCCGGCAGCGTGGTCAACGCCATTTCCGCCGCCTGTCTTATGAAAAAAGCGAGATCATATTCGAGGCCGTTAAACAATACTTTATGGCCGAATTTTATTTTATGGTCGAGTATATCTATTTTATTTGAGTAAACGATAACTTTCTTAATGTTTTTAGACGCGTACATAAGCGCGTCGAGGTTCTGGGCAAAAGTGGCGCCGGGACTTATCTGAGCAAGTTTTGAATCGATAATTTGATATATCGACGAAAAAACGGTATCGGGAGAATTAAATTCAGGACTGCCTTCTATTTCGGAAAATAGATTTATATCGTTGATCGAAAGCGGGACGGTTTTTCCATAATGCAAATTGATCACGTTTACTATATTGCCGCGATCGTCGGTTATATTTCCCGTGTATGGCGTGGCTATGCCCATTTGAGTAAGCAGCGAATTTTTATTAAAATCGCATATCCGCTTTATTTCATAAAGCATAGCTTTATAATCTGGTTTAATTTTTAATCCGCCGCGGGCGTTTATGGATATTTTCTGCGCGCATAAACGGTAATCCGAAATTAAATCAGCGCCGAATATATCTTCGGGCGTTTCGGTTATATCTTTATCAGCGGCCCTTATAGTTCTTTTCGCATTAGCTAAACTTATTTCGCTGCTCGCTTTATCTATGAGACGGGCCGTATAAAATATCACGCGCCCGATATCGGTCGCGCCGTCAGTTCCGATTAGTTGTTTGAGAAGCGTTTTAGATTTTATCGGATTAGGCGAGTCCGAACCGGCATCGAAAGCGGCTAAAAATTTATCGACGGCAGCTTTATCTATTAAAGCCGAATTAAGCGCCTGCTTATTTTTAGTGTAGTTGGAATTGAGTTTTTCGGAAATATTGACGATAGAGCCGCCGCCCGTGAATTCGTTACGGTACTCGCGGTAATAATCTTTGTGGAATAAAAGATCGGATGGTATTTTAACGGAATCTAAAGTGAGCGCGGTGACAACTGAATTATTCGAAGAAACCGCCTTAACGACGATGTGATTATAAAAAGGCCGCGCCGCGTAGAATTTTTTCACATATTTAGAAAAAATGTTGGCGCCGGTTTCATAGTCGGTATCCGCATCGAGCTCCGCGAGAGTTTTAGCCGTCCTCGAAATAAAGGCCGGCAAATTGCCGACCGAATACATTCCGATCTTCTGATAAGTGCCGTCATTTTTCAATACGATAATTTTAGAAGTGAGTTCGCCGCTTTTCGGCCTTATAACTTCAACTGAATTTCTGAGGGCCTCGCAGCTCATATCGAAGGCGGCCTTGAGCCTGAGATGATCGTCTAAATGCTTTTCAAGCCTGTCGCGCCAGAGCATGTGGCGGAAGATAATGGCTATAAAAGACATTATAAGCCCCAGCAGGGCCGTGTACATAAGAAGCTCCACGAGTGTATAGCCGCGTTTTTTATGATCAATAAACATTTGCGCCCGCTTTATTTTTACTTCACTTTTACTTTACTTCCGCCATTGTTTTGCTTTATCAATTTAGTTCTATATCCACGTATTCAAAATCTTCGTCATAGCCGATGGTTTTTTTATAATTAAACATCCGAAGTTGCGATCCGTAAGGAATATAGCGCGCCATTATATATTTGGACGCGTTTTTATAATGTCCGGCCGACCACATCAGCACTCCGAGATATTCGCCCACCTTGAAATCGACGCCAAAATTCTGAACGATGGCCGGAATATCGATGATAGTGACGCTGAATTTGCCGTCAAAATAATTTTCATTGTATGTATTAGTGAATCCGAAAGAAAAAGTCGCTTTGCTTTTATAGATACGCGATTCGAATCCCGCGCCGGCAATAAAAGCCGCTGCGCGGCGCAACCCCGCATAGGCCATATATTCGGCTTTTTTTAGATTGACGGTAAGGTTCATCGAGCGGGCCGCCTGTGAAGTATATAGCTGAATCGAATAAATCGCTATGGAAAGAATAACCACGAGCGTAACTACTAACGGTATGGAAAAGCCTTTATTCGATTTAAGTTTAATTCCCCTGTATATATTCGCCATAATCAAAACTATAATGATGTATTGAAAGAAAACTTTTGTGTCCTGCCCGAATTCGACTTCCAGACGGCTCCGGCTTCGACCTCCGCCACCGAAGAATTTATCTTATGGCCGCTGTGAGCGGATACGGTGCTTATGATAAAGCCGGGATTAATTTTTATTTTAATATCGAATTTTTCCATTTTTTTCTCGATAACGCAATCGTCAGGATACATCTGATAAAAAGCCTTTGGCTGGATAGCTTTTAACGACTTGAGCTTTTCAATTTCCATTGAAAGGTAATTCGAGACTTTATAATAATCGACAGCGCTTTCGGCCTCGCGCGTCGACTGGATAAAAAGCTGAATAAGCGGAGTGAGGGTAGTGGCAAAAATTAAAATAGCGAGCAATATTTCGGTAAGCGAATAGCCCCTGCCGCCGGTTTTATGAGTAATCAAATGCCGCTCCTGTAGTCTGTATAAATAATAATAAGTTCATCGTTTCACTTATAGGGGTATTATAACAAATAGCGATAGATATGTCAATTACCAGATATAATCTTTAGCGGTTTCACGGATTTTTTTGCCGCTGAGAATATGCATCACTTTAAGTTTTTCGACCGTGATACGGGAAAACTGTCCGAGAGGAATATAGATTATTTTTTTACCGAGGCGCGCGGCTATCGTCTTGAAAAAAGTCCGGGGCGGCTTTTTAGCGCAATAAACCACGAATTTTTCGAGCGAGTAATCAAGCGCGGCCAGAAGAAGAGTTTCAGGCTTGGTTTTCGCGGCGAAATAAGCCGGATCGTGCCATATATCGTAGAGGCGCATGGGCGGATAGGAAAGCATAAAGCCGCCGTATTCGCAGCGCGATATGCCGGGGCCCGCGATCTTATCGCCGGGAACGGTAGAATAAAAAGCCATATCCGATTCCTGGCCGTGTTCGCCGAGCCAGGTCATTTTATAGGGATATTTTTCAATTTGCGCCGCTGCGCAGGGCAGGTCTTCATCGAAAATCATGATTACCGTACCCGCGGCGCCGTGAGAACGGCGTGATATCTTAACGAATATGCGTCCGTCGATATGGTAATTTCTTATAGTTTCGCGCATGTCAACTCCGTCCATCAGCGAAGTGGAAAACGGTTCCAGCCGGCAACGCTCATCGTCTAATGCGCCGGCCGCCCTTTTTTTAAGATAATCGCCGAAATTTTCGATCATTATATCTTCCGGCGGATATGAACATATCGAATCTTCATTTTCTTTCCATTCGCGAAGCCATTCGCCGGGTTTTTCTTCCTTTTTTCTTTTTTTCAGATAAGGCGCGAATATCTGCCTGACCGATTTAAGGCGGCGGTGAAAGCGAACGGTTTTACCGTCGATTTTAAGATCTTTGAGACTCAATTCGAGCGTAACGAATTTATGTGAATTATCGATCCAGGGGTACTGCGCGGCGGCTTCGAATACCTCGTAAGCGTAATTATCGTCAACCGAAGCGCGCGCGGCCATGAGCAGGTCGTAAATACCTGCCGCCATAGAGCCTTTCAGTCTGACGTAATTAGATAAAAACTTCAGCATTATCTTAAAATAATTATGGCCTATTTCAGATCCCGTATTTTTTTCGTAATTAACCGCGGCAATTTTAAGAAGTTTAATATTCAAAAGAGAGCGGTCTAAAAGAGAGAGGCGCTCGAAGCGCAATTTATTTTCTATGGCGCCTATCTTCAAATCATATTCAAGAGTGCTGATATTGTTTCGTATTTCTCCGGCGGCTTCCGCGGGTATTTGGTCTTTATAGCCTTCGATGCCGTCCGAACGGTCATAATTTCTTTCGTTTCCGGCGCTTTTTTTAGAAAAATCGACCTTTAAAATATTAGCGGGCGAAGATATTTTTTCGCCGGAAAAAACGGGTTCGGCCGCCCTCATCTGAAAGCCGTTATGCTTATCAGGCAAAAGTTGGATATCAACTCCGGGTTTAACCGCGTCTAAATTTCTGAGCGCCTCGAAATGCTTTATTATAAATGGATATTCGCTAAGAACGCTTTCGTGTGAACTTTTAGCCAGATTAGCCAGATACACTCTGTCTATTTTAACGCTGTAAAAAGGAATGGCGTTTTTATAATCGAGCATAGTAAAAATCGCCGGATAGTGATATAGTCCGCAGACGAATAATATTTTAGAATATTTAGCCGAAAGCCGTTCGAGATTGGCCGCCATAAATTGTTCGCGCATAAGATCTTCATGCGCGCGTTCATTGAGCGCCGCGCCGCCGTATCTTTTATAATATTCGGAGCAGTAATTGACCAATCCCGCGCCGTAAACCGAGTAAGGATCGGGAAAATTATCCTGCCCGCCGCGGTAATCGTCGATAAAACGGTCTATGAAATGAATATCGGCCTGCCTCCCGCGCGCGTTAAAATTCCGCGCGGCCTCGCACATCGCATCTTGCGGCTCTAAAAGATGATAACGAAGGCCGCCGCCGGTTTCGACGCAAACCGCCGATATATAAGGCAGACGGCCGATACCTTCGATATAATGGCGCTTCATAAAATCAGGAAGTTCCAGCGCGACCGCGTCGAATTCGAAGGATTTCATAAGAAGCGAAACGGCCGCGCCGAATTCGAGGCGGCCGTGAAGCGAAGGCAGAAAATAAATATTATTTTTAACTAATATATTTGATCTAATATATTCGGCGATATCGATATATGCCGTATTGAAGTTATCGTTCATAGCCGCAAATCCGTTAATAAATTATTGACCGCAGTAGATAAGGCCTTCGATTCCAATCACCATTTTAACGGCGGATTTAATCGCGGCATCGAGCTCGCCGCCGGATTTAAATTCGCTCTTATCGAGTATCGCCGATTTATAACCCGAGTTAATTATTTTAAGCGCATATCTTCCGATATTTATTCCGTCGCGCACCGTATAGCGTTCATCGGCCGCGTGAGAGCGCTGCAAAAAATCGACGATATAATTAAGCGCATGCTCAGGCGCGCCGCCCAGATTATATTTTAAGATCATAAGCTCCTCGTCGCGGTCGGGAAAATCGATATAAATCTGCGGTTGAAGCCTCGAATGTATATATTCGGGAAGCTCGTAAGTGGAGGAGTCTTCATTCATGGTAACGCACACGCGAAAATCGGGGTGCGCGTTAATTTTAACGCCGGCTATAATGGATTCGACATAACGGCGCGTGTCTAACAGAGGCGCAAGCGACGCCCAGGCTTTTTCGCTCATGCGGTTGCCCTCATCGATAATGCATACGCCGCCTTTAATCATAGCCGAAACTAAAGGCGAAGCAACGTAATTTATCGAATTGCCCTCGCCTATGACCGGGCTGATAATGAGATCTTCCGGCCTGGTATCCATGGTGGCCTGAAATAAATAAACCGGCCGGTTAAGCATAGAAGCCGCCGTATAGGCGAGCGTGGTCTTGCCGACGCCAGGTTTTCCGGTAAGCCTGGGATTGAGAGGATAATCATCAGCCTGCTCCACGTGCCAGCAGGCTAAAAGCTGATACAGCATATCAGGCTGTCCGATCCATCTTAAATTCAATTCGTCGCAATGCGCCAGCGAAAGAGAAATATTATCTATTTTTATCTTTTCCATTTTTTATTTCTAACTCCAGTTTGACATTATCTGCTTCAGGCATCATATATTCTTTATCAATTCTTTAAGATTGAATTTGGGCCGCGCCCCGTAAACTTCGACTATACGCGCGGCGCAAAACGAACCGATTCTTC
>CAYTCW010000125.1:11625-12722 GCA_964436235.1 uncultured bacterium | reverse complement strand
TGTTTGCATTTGCGTGCCGTGCACGCAAATGCGGAGCAATAATGGCACTGCCGCACCTTTACCTTATGGCTCGCGGTAAAAGTTTTGGCAAATCGATTTTATAATCGCACTGCTAAAAATAACTCAAATAACACGGGATAAAAATTCCCGAAATTAAACTTAATCAACTTAATTGTAAATTGATCAGGTTTAATAATGATTTGAGGTGTATAGTAAAAACTGTTATGCATTAGAGCATTAACGCGAGCCGAAATATTAAGTTCTGGTAGTGCGCACTAGTACGCCTTCACGCACGCAACGCGTGCGTGAAGGCAAAACAACAAATGGCATGAAAGAAAATAAGAGATGGAAAAAAAGAAATAAGTAAAAGGAATGGAGAGGAGAACATAGAGTGACAGGAACTTTGTAAAGAGACTAATATAAAAAACTTCGAAGCCGGCAAGAAAAGCCGCCCGAAATAAAAAGGCTATGCTAATAGCCTTTTTATTTCGACGCTACAAAACCGTGCAAATGCGGCATACGAAGTATGGCGCATTTGCACGGTTTTATATTCAGGGAGAGTGAAAGGGGCACGGGGGAAGAGAGGGCCATAGGTCCTTTCTCTTCCCCCGTCGCGGTCTTATGGCGATCCGTTCATTCTTATAAACGGCCGGAAAATTTAATGCGGCTCACGCGCTGAAAGCGCCGAAAAATTCGTCTATAAGCGCGCTATGGTCGCCGCAGGCTATGATATGGTGATTGCCAAACGGGCGCGTCAAAAAATAATCGACTCCTTTTTCCACTTTAATTTCAATCTGAGTGCGGCACAAATTAGGACGGTTGAGATTAGACTGTATAGCCGCCGGTGAAACCCAATATTCACGAAGTGAATTAGATATTTTGAATATAGTCGCCGCGCCCGGAGGAATAGTTCCTCTTATGGCGGCGCCGATTTTCGACTCGAAGTGGCTGTCGAGTTCGTAGCCGGCCGTCATATTAAGCGGCACCGTGCAGTGGGCTAATATGAGCGTATTTTTATCGCGGTCGATCGAAGAAGGATTTGCCATGAAAGATTTGGCTCCGCTGAGCCCGTTGATAATCATCATCGAAATAAGCGC
>CAYTCW010000125.1:0-11525 GCA_964436235.1 uncultured bacterium | reverse complement strand
AATATTTGCTCGAATAATTAATCGAATATTTGTCAAAAAAATACGATGTCTTAATGTGTATTTTATGCTTATTTTGTATTGTATTTTATTATATTTTTTAGTATAATATTTCCGGTGACTCAGACAATCGTCAAATTACATTGCAATTAAATTATTTATATTAACGGGGGAAATGATGGTAAAAATAGGAATAATCGGCGGTTCAGGCTTAAACGATCCAAAATGGCTCAAAGACCAGAAAGATATAACCATAAATACAAAATACGGCGAACCTTCATCGCCGCTCGCCTGCGGTTCGATCAACGGCGTCGAAGTAGCGATACTCTCGCGCCACGGCAGACGCCATACGATACCGCCGTCGCAGGTCAATTACCGCGCCAATATCAGCGCGCTCAAAGATCACGGCTGCACTCACATATTAGCCACCACGGCCTGCGGCTCCCTCCGCGATCACATTAAACCGGGCGATTTTGTCGTCGTCGATCAGTTCATAGACTTCACTAAAAGACGCATAACGACCTTTCATGAGCAGTTCGCCGGCGGAAGCGAAAACGCCGTCCATACGCCGATGGCGGACCCTTTCGATTCAAAACTCAGAAAAATTTTATTAGAAGCGGGCCGCGGCTTGAATTACGCCATCCACGATAAAGGCACTGTCGTAACCATCGAAGGCCCGCGCTTTTCAACGCGCGCGGAATCCAATATGTTCAGAATAATAGGCGCTGACGTAATAAATATGACATTAGCCATAGACGCTATTCTTGCTAACGAAGCGCAGATGCCGATAGCGGCGGTCGCAATGTCGACCGATTACGACTGCTGGAAAACCGATATCGCGCCAGTAACGGCCGAAGAAGTATTTAAAACTTTCGCTAAAAATGTCGGCAACATTCAAAATCTTCTTTTTTCGGCGCTCGATAAAATACGCGACGGCGCGCTTAATTAAATCATAACAAGAGGAAAAGATTTGAAAGTATCACTTTTTATACCGTGCATCATGAATCATCTGATGCCGGAAAGTGCGTATTCAATATTAAATATATTCAAAAAATGCAATATAGATTATTCGGTCGAGAAAGATCAGCTCTGCTGCGGCCAGCCTGGGTATAACATGGGCTATTGCGAGCACTCGAAGCCGTTTGCCCGCAAATTCATCGACTTATATTCTAAAAACGACTGCGATTATATAGTCGTGCCTTCCGGCTCATGCGCGGCGATGATAAAGCATAATTACCCCAAACTTTTTCCGGACGAAAACCTCGACAGGCTGACCGGCAGGATCGTCGAATTCAATTCGTTTATGCACGACAATAAATTTTATCTCAAGCTGGATATGAAATATAAAGGCGCGATATTTTATCATAAATCATGCCATCTGCTCAATGAAATGAAGATAGATCGCGAGCCGAAAGAAATTCTGGGGTCCATAAAAGGTTTGCGCCTCATTGAAGCCTTTGACCATCAAAATACCTGCTGCGGGTTCGGCGGTGCTTTTTCAGCCGCTTTTGGCGAACTTTCAACGGAGATCGGCATCGCAAAACTCGAATTCGTAATTAAAAATAAATTGAAAGACATAGTAGCAGGCGACTCAGGCTGCATTATGCATTTAAAAAGCGTCGCCATGGCGCGCGGATATAAATTAAATTTTTATTATATAGCCGATTTCCTCGATTTATGCTCGAATTAAAACACGGATTTTTTAATGAAAAAGTGATTATATATGGGATTTTTTTTTAACGATAAAAACTCGATCGATATAAATAAAAACGCCAAAAAAGCGCTCGCGGATAAAACGCTTCAGGCCAATTTAAAAAAGGCCACGGCCGAGGCTGTATTCAAAAGAAACCAGGCGGCCGCAATTTCGGAAACCTTTGAAAGTTCCCGCGATATAGCCATAGCGGCCCGCGACGATTCGATCGGCAGGCTCAGGGAATTAAGCGATAAATTCGTCGAAAATTGCGTTAAAAATAATATTAAATGCTTTGTTTTCGACGATTACCAGAGCGCCAACGCTAAAATCACCGATTTAATAAAAGAGCGCGGCGCCGATTTTATCGTCAAGTCCAAATCGATGCTTACCGAAGAAATCGAGCTTAACCATCATTTGAAGCAAAACGGAATAGAAGCCGTAGAAACCGATCTGGGCGAATTCATAGTATCGCTCGCCGGCGAAAAGCCTTCGCATTTAACCGCGCCCGCCCTGCATAAATCTAAGCGCGAAATAGCCAGGCTTTTTAACGAAAAACTCAATATGCCCTCCAGCGAAGACCCGGCACAACTATCTTATTTCGCCCGGCGCTATCTGCGCGATAAATTTATGAACGCGCGCGTCGGCCTCACCGGCGCTAATTTCGCCGTTTCAGATTCCGGCCTTATAGCCGTGATCGAAAACGAGGCGAACGCGAGGCTTGCCATAAACCTGCCGCAGACGCATATTGCCGTATTCGGCGTTGAAAAAATAATCCGGAATTTAAACGACCTGCCGCATTTTTTGAATTTATTGTCAAAATCAGCCACCGGTCAACTTCTTAACGCTTACACCTCCATAATAGGCCCGCCCGTAGAAGGCAAAGAACGCTTTTTTATAATAGTGACCAACCGGCGGTTTGAAATAGCGGCCGACCCCGTTTTTAAAGAAGCTCTCCGATGCATAAGATGCGGCGCATGCCAGAATATATGCCCCGTATTTCAAAGGCTTTCAGGTCACGGTTATGAGTTTTGCTATGGCGGCCCGATCGGAACAGTCTTAGCGCCGTTTTTTACCGGCTATCAAAAATGCGCGGAATTAATAGACGCCTCCACGCTGTGCGGCTTCTGCAAAAGCATCTGTCCGATGAAAATTAATCTGCCGCAGCTTATTTTACAGCACCGCTTCCGCTACGGCGCCGACAAAAAAATAAATAAACCTTTATTTAAACATCTTAAAAAATTATTTTCATATCTTCATTCCCTGATCATGTCGAATAATTTTTTAAGCCGTGCCATACAGCCTTTTGCGCGTTTATATTTCAAAATCGCCGCGGCAGTATTTGCTAGAAATTATATTCCCCTGTGGTCGATATTTTCTAAAAGAGATTTTATAGGCATGGCGCCGAAAACATTCCTTGAATCATATTTTATGAAAAGCAGGAATGAAGCGCGCAAAAAAGAAGGCGATAAAAATGGAAATAAATAAAGGCGATAAATTAAAAAACGGAAACGCAAAAATAAGTACGAATGAAATTGAAGACAGTAACGCCAATAAGATTGTGAACAAAAAAATATTCGAAAAATTCAGCAATCGCCTCGCTTTAAACGGCGCGGCCGCGTTAATATGCGCGAATCATTCAGATATCGCCGCCCATATAGCGGATATCGCGGCGCGGGAAAAAAAAGACGGTGGCCGCTTAGTTTTTCACTTGTCACCCCGCCTTACAAGCGCAGCCGCTTCTTCTATCGAAACGGCAATAGGCTCCATGGAAAGCACTTATTTAACCGACAGGATTTCGGATGATAACGGTATTTATATAGTTCCGGCCTCGGCGCTTCTTATTGAAGACGGCGCGCTGGCGATAGATTCAGCCTTATGCGCCCACGAAGAAACCCTTTTCGGAGATATTTGCGTTTTAATCGCCGACGGCGCCGAAATTTATAATAATATCATCGATTTTTTCGCGGCTGTCTCGGCCCAAAAAAGCTCCGTCAAAGCTCATAATATCACGATAATAGCGGGCCCGTCTAAAACGGCCGACATAGAAAAACAGATCGTCACGGGCATGCACGGCCCTAAAAAGCTCTACTGCATAGTAGTAAATAATTAAAAACCCGGTTGTATCAATTTTAAATTAATTTACAAGTAAAGTAAAAGATAATAATTAAAAACAGGAAAAACAAATAAGAAAGTCAAGAATTAAATAATAAACAAGAAAAAATTAGAAAGAAAGGGATATCAGGAATGTATAAAATACTTAAAAAAAAGGAACTTAACGAATACAATATAGAAATGGAAATAGCGGCGCCATATGTGACGCGAAACGCCATGGCCGGGCAGTTTATAATGTTTCGCCTCAGCGACAAAGGCGAAAGGATACCGCTTACGATATACGACTGGTCAAAAGAGCGCGGCTCGATTTCAATTATTTTTCAGCCGGTCGGAAAATCGACCAAACAGCTCGCGCTTTTAAACGAAGGCGGTGAACTCAACGATTTCGTAGGGCCGCTCGGAAAACCTACCACCATTAAAAAATACGGCACCGTCGTTATGATCGGCGGCGGCCTCGGCATCGCGCCTCTTTATCCGCAGGCCCGCGCCTTCAAAGAAGCCGGCAATCATGTAATTTCAATAATCGGCGCGCGCACCGACTCGCTTTTGATTCTAAAAGACAAAATGACGGCGGTAAGCGATGAAATTTATTACGCCACAAACGACGGCTCCATCGGCGTTAAAGGTATCGTCACCGACGTGCTTAAAGACCTTATCGCTAAAGGCGTTAAAATCGATCATGTAGTCGGAATAGGCCCGTTAGTTATGATGCGCGCCATACAGGGCGTCACTAAAGAAAACGGCATAGACTACACGGCGAGCCTTAATACCATAATGGTTGACGGCACCGGCATGTGCGGCGCCTGCCGTGCTACCGTCGGCGGCAAAACCGTTTTTCCCTGCGTTGAAGGGCCGGACGTCAGCGGCAATCTCGTCGATTTCGACGAACTGCTTTTAAGAAATAAAAGATTCGAAAAAGAAGAAAAAGACGCTTTAGACCGTTATGAACACAAAGACGGACAGGCCGCGCCTCACACCGCTAACTGCGTTCATAGCTATGTTAAGGAATTAGGCGAAAAAATCGCCGCGGGAAATAATCATGAAAGCAAAACCCCCGAAGAAAGCGAAAAAGACTCTACAGGCGCAGCTTCTAAATCAAGTAAAAAAATACCTATGCCGGAGCAGGAAGCTAACGTCCGCAATAAAAACTTCAGCGAAGTTGCGCTCGGATACAGCGAACAGGACGCTATCACCGAAGCCGCGCGCTGCCTCAACTGCCGCAAACCCGCCTGCGTAGCCGGATGTCCGGTCGGAATAAACATTCCCGAATTTATTAAACTGATCGAAAATAAAAAATTTATGGAAGCCGCCGAATCAATTAAAAAATATAACAGCCTTCCAGCCGTATGCGGCCGCGTATGCCCGCAGGAAACGCAATGCGAAGAAAAATGCATCGTCGGCAAAAAAAACGAACCCGTAGCTATAGGCCGCCTCGAGCGCTTTATAGCCGACTGGGAGCGCGAAAATATAAAAGAAATGAAAATACCCCAAATAACTCCGAACGGTAAACGCATAGCGGTTATCGGCTCCGGCCCCGCCGGACTCACCTGCGCGGGCGAATTAGCTAAGATGGGATATGAAGTAACTATATTTGAAGCCTTCCATGTGGCCGGCGGCGTTTTAATGTACGGCATACCCGAATTCCGCCTGCCGAAAGCCATCGTGCAGAAGGAAATCGATTATATAAAAGCGCTCGGCGTTAAAATAGAATTTAACGTTCTCGCCGGCCGCACTCTTAAATTCGAAGATTTCATCAAAGACGGATTTGCCGCGATATTCGTAGCCACCGGCGCCGGCGCCCCGCAGTTTATGAACATAGCAGGTGAAAACGCCAACGGCGTGTATTCTTCGAACGAATTTCTGACCCGGGTTAATTTAATGCGTTCATATATGTTCCCTAATTTCGACACGCCTATATTCTCAGGCAAAAAAATCGCCGTTGTTGGCGGCGGCAACACGGCCATGGATTCCGCCCGAACTGCTAAAAGGCTTCCGGGCACCGAAAAAGTTTATATAATATACCGGCGCTCATTCGAAGAAATGCCCGCGCGCCTCGAAGAACGCTACCACGCGCAGGAAGAAGGCGTCGAATTCGTGATGCTCACCAATCCCGTCGAAGTAATTAAAAACGAGCGCGGCTGCGTCAGCGGCGTTAAATGCATTAAAATGGAGCTCGGCGAACCCGACGCTTCCGGACGCCGCAAACCCGTTGCGATGCCAGGCTCCGAATATATCATCGACTGCGATACCTTTATAGTGGCTATCGGCACGAGCGCAAACCCGATAATCAGAGAAGCCTCGCCCCCCGAAATTCACGTTAATAAATGGGGAAATATCATAGCCGATCCCGAAACCTGCCAGACTTCGATCCCTTACGTTTTCGCCGGCGGCGATATAGTCATCGGCTCGGCCACGGTTATCGAAGCCATGGGCGCAGGTAAACGGGCCGCGCATGGCATCGACGAGTTCGTGAAATCAAATGATAAAAAATAATGGAATCATCTCAGAGCGGGCTGATAATTAAAGACTCAAACATATTCCGTTAAACTATTATAAAATAAATAATAAGTTTTGTTGCAATAATAGCCGGTTAATTTCATTTCAATTTAATAAGTTTTGCTTATCCACATAAAAACGGCGTCCGTTAATTCGGACGCCGTTTTTATATTCTTATTTTTATCCTGTTATTTATTCCGTTATTCTATCTTATTTTCAATTTTGTTTTTTCTTTTAAATTGGAATATATCTTCAAACCATCCTGCTACTCAGCGATTCTGGCGATGCCCATCGATCTTTCGAGTTTGGCGAAAGCCACCGCGTAATCATGCAGCGACTGGTAGTAATTGGTTTTAGCCTGAGTGAGAGCTAACTGCGCGTCCATTATTTCAAGATTGGTGTTCAGGCCGTTATCATAAGAAACCTGCGCTATGGCGAGAGCTTCTTTAGCCTGTTCAACGTTCTTTTCCGAAGCGGTGATAAGTTCGTCCGCCTGTATGAGCTCCTGATGAGCTATTTTAACGTCGAGTTTAACGTTTTCAATCAACTGGTCAAAATCGAGTTTCTTTTGCTCATAAGTGGTAACCGCGCTTTCAACTGCATGTTTCGTTTCGCGACCGTCAAAAATAGGCACCTGGGCGACTAAATTCATATTCCAGGTTTCATTGAATTTTTCGACGGGATACGATTTTCCCTTGGCCTGATCGTAAGTTCCGCTGAGCGCGACCGTCGGCTTATCACCGGCGCGCGCAAGTTTCATATTCGTGTCGGCCGCCTCTAAAGCGGCTTTCGCCGATTTGATATCGTCGCGGGTGCCTATGGCAGTAGTAAGCGCACTTTCAAGTTCTATAAGAGGAAGGTGCGATTTTTTAAGCTCGCCGGCAATTTCAACGTCTTCGAATATCGGACGCGCAAGTATGTTATTAAAAGCGTTTTTAGCTATGGCAAGTCCGTGTACCGATTTAATAAGATTAGGCTTGGTATTAGCTTCCTGAACTTCAACGCGCAACAAATCGAATTTTGAAGCGGTCCCTGCATTATAACGGTTTTTAACCGTCTGTACGTGAGCGGCGATCAACTCAACCGATTCCTGAGTTACTTTAACGAATTCACGGGCGAGAAGAAGATCGTAAAATCCTTTTTTAACCATATAAACAAGGTTAACGCGGGCGGAATCTACGGCAAAAACCGTGGATTCTTTATATTTTTCAGCCATAAGCCTGCCGTACTCGACGCGTTTTGAAGTATAAAGCGCCTGAGAATAGTTAATCTTATGGTCCTGCATAATTTTATCGGCCATGGTAACGCTCATCGGTCCGAGCTGCATAACCGTCGCCTGGTCCATGCGGGTCAAAATCCCCTGATAAGATAACTGCGGATCGTACTTAGCTTTTGCCTCTCTAATTTTTATATCCGCAAGTTTTATTCCTTTTTCAGCCGACTTGAGATTGCGGTTATTCTCGAGCGCAAAATTTATACTGTTAACTAAATCAAGACTTTCTGAAAGTTTAACCGCAGCGGCGGCCGTTTTTGTTTCTGGCGCAACCGGCACTACGGCGGGGGCCGCAGGAGCAATAATTTCAGCTTTAACTGCCGAAACGGCCTCTTTAGAATTTTGCGCGCTGACTTCTTTTTTTTCTGCGGGCGAAACATCTTTTTTTAACTCCGCAGGCTCCGCGCCGGGCTTTTTATAATTCAATTTAATTTTCATCTGTTCAATCGCCTCGTTATTAAACGCTGAAGCATATTGCGGACAGACGAACATTGAAATGACAAATATCATAACGACGATACCCGCGTAGAATTTCCGATTTTTTCCAAAATAAGTACTCATAAATCTCCCCTTTTTATAGATTAACTTTTTAATTTCGTATAATCCGGTAACCGGCCATGACATTAAAAAAACACACTTTCCAGGATAGCCTTGAATAATGAACGTAACGAATATAACATATAGGATTATATAATAAATCTCGATTGCCTTGATTATCGACAAAAAAATACTAATATTAAAGGCTATTTCTTAAATCATGCCGGAAAATCTTTTTATTTTTTTATTGTTTATTACTTTTTACTTATTTATTTACCTTCTTGCTTGTTTGTTTGCATTCGCGTGCTGCGCACGCGAATGCGGTGCAATAAAGGCACCAATAAAACTTAAGATAATGGCTTGCGGTAAAAATCTGTAGTTAATCGATACGATAATTACTCTTTTAAAAATTAAAACGAATTGTTTATAATAAAAAAAGAAAAGATTATCGGCTTTACTTTCGATTTATAAAATGGTATATTTATCTAAGTATTATTGAATATATCGTACAAATAAAGAAGGAGATTTTACATGACCGGCAAATGTTTTTCAGTTTCCAAAAAAGTTTCCGCCGCTGATCCCCCAAAAATTGCGGCCGCTGTTGTATATGTTTTTATAATCACTTTCGCTTTAATTTTTGCTCCCGGCGTTTTTTTTGATTTAGCGGTTACGCAGGCTGCCGCGGATAGCGCCGTTTCAAAATCGGCCGCAGTAAAAGAACCTTTACAGGGTGAAAGCAAAGCAGAGGCACCTAAATTCGCCGTTCCTCGAAACGATATAAACGGCCTTAAAAATTTCGCTAAGGTTTCGGATATATTATACCGCGGCGAGCAGCCGAACGCCGAAGGGTTTCGTGAATTAAAAAAAATGGGGATTAAAACCATACTCAGTCTAAGGGCTTTCCATTCCGATCGTTCAATGTTAAAAGGTCTTGGCATGTATTATAAAAGAATGGGAATTTACACGTGGGATTTCAAAGACGATTACGTAGTTAATTTTTTAAAGTTAGTCACAAACCCGAAATATCAACCCGTATTCATCCACTGTCAGCACGGGGCCGACCGTACCGGCACGCTTTGCGCTATTTACAGGTGCGCCGTCGAGGGCTGGAAAATGGATGATGCCATAAAAGAAATGCATAACTTCGACTTTCATAAGATCTGGTCCAACCTCAAAAAATATTTAAACTCCATAGAGCCTTCAAAAATAATGACGGAAGTTCAAAAAGCCGCCACCGTAGAAGCCGAACTCGTTAAATAAGCGTCCCGCTAAGTTATTGAATATATTTTTTCATTAGATTTACCTGCCGTTTTTATGAATAATTTTAATGCATATCCTATTGACTAATAATTAAAAATATTGTATAATTATTCAATCAATATTTATTTTTTATTTTTACGGAGCGTGAAAACATGCGTATCAACAGAGCTTTATTAATCAGAAGTATATGTATCATTAGTATATTATTTATAACTAATATTTGTTCTTCCGCCGCTTACGCCCAATGGGGAACAAAACCGGTTCTTGTAGTTTTATACGACGCCGGCGATTATCACAGTCAGTTTTATACAAAAGCCCTCTCAGACGCCGGAGTGAAATACGATCTCTGGGACATGCGTTCTGAAGGGACGGCTGCGATAGCTAAATTTATAAATTACAGACGCGGAGTGATAGTCAGAATAGTTAACAGCCGTTACGAAAACGAATCGCGGTTAACGCTCAACGAGGTAAGCGATTTAATGGATTATATGGGCGAAGGCGGTTCGCTGCTTCTGATCGGGCAGAATATGGGGGAAGAATTTTACAACTCACCGATGATGAGTTATCTTAAAATAGACATACAAAATAAAAACGCCACGGCCAGGCAGCTTCACGGCGTTAATAACGACTTTATAACCTCCGGCCTCACGCTTTCGGCCGGCGGCGACGGCGACGGTCAGGCCGTTTCTTCATGCGACGTCATTATACCTTACGACAACGTAGAACCGGTCCTTTATTACGACGCGGCTAAAACCTTGACGGCAGCGATGAAGATCCAGACTTGCGCATTCCGTGCCGCCTACTACGGTTTCGGCCTTGAAATCATCGACGGGGCGGGCGCCCGGTCGAACCTTCTTTACAGGACTCTTGACTGGCTCCAGGGCAATACCATGGCAGTAGGCGTCGAAGCCCCGAGTTTTTCAATAAAAATGCTCGACGGCACTTCGACTTCTTTTCTTAACGAAGCCGCTATAGTGGCTAAAGATAAAATCTGCGTCCTCGAATTTTTCGCCACCTGGTGCTCGTCATGTTCCGAGTTAAGGCCGCGTCTCGCCGAAATATACTCAAAGTACAACAAAGACATTGAAATCATAGCCGTTTCATATAACGAAAAAGCGGAAACCGTAAATAAATATCTTCAGGCCCACCCTGAAGTAAGCTGGAAAGTCTATATCGACGAAACCGGCCACGGACTTCAAAAATACGGAGTAAAAGGCATACCCGCGGTCTTTATAATCGACGGAATAGATCGGCGCGTGCGCTATATCGGCGCTAATGAAAGCGTCGAAACCATAAGCGCGGAAATCGAAAAAGTAATAAAGTCAAAAGAAGAAAAAAGTAAATTCGATAAATTGAATATGCCTTACGGCAGATAATTATTAATTAATACGGGAGAATTTTCAGATATGAACGAAGATTTAATAAAAACATTCCTCGCCTCGAGAGTTTTCGCCTTAGTGGGCGCGAGCGACAATCCTGAAAAGTACGGCAATATAATACTTAAAAATATGACGGCTAAAGGCTACAGCGTTCTGCCTGTAAACCCCGCAAAAGATTCCATCGAAGGCATCGCCTGCCATGCCGATATCGCTTCTCTTCCGGGGCACGTTAAATTTTTAAACTTCGTTATTCCGCCTCAAAAAGCCATAAAGATGATGCAGTCCGTGAAAGACAGGGGTATCGAAATAGTCTGGTTCCAGCCCGGAGCGTATAACGACGAATTAATCGAAGAATGCCGGCGGCTCGATATCAAAACTATCCATGACGGCTCGTGCATAATGGTCTGCGCGGCGTCTGGCTGCTAAACCGCGCTTTTAAAAAACATATATACGCCCGGCCGCTACTAATTTCATTTTATTCAACGCCAGTTTATATCGCTTTGTTTCATTTCGTTTTATTCCGTTAATTTTATTTAACGTGTAAAACTTCTTCTTCGAGCATTACGCCGAATTTTTCAAGCACCTTCGATTTAAGGGCGGCCGCGAGCCTCAGCACTTCCGCGCAGGTGGCCCCGCCCGGATTTATTATAAAATTAGCGTGTTTCGAATATACTTCCGCGCATCCATATTTCATATCTTTAGCGCCGGCGAGCTCTAAAAAATAACCGGCGGCTATTCTTCGCGCGTTAGGAGTCACGGGCGTAACGTTTTTAAAATA
>CAYTCW010000124.1:10901-12852 GCA_964436235.1 uncultured bacterium | reverse complement strand
GGGGCCGGCAAGGGTTATATAATTAAAAATTCTTCCGCGTCAGATATTACAATAAGCGTTGATGGTACTGCGCTTTCAACGATAGGAAATATATCGCTGAAGCCCGGCTTTAATCTCGCCGGTTTTTCAAAAATGCCTGAAACCGTTACATTTAGCCAGT
This sequence comes from uncultured bacterium, assembly GCA_964436235.1. Lineage (GTDB taxonomy): Bacteria > Muiribacteriota > UBA9980 > UBA9980 > UBA9980 > UBA9980. Next base: position 12,692 of record CAYTCW010000124.1, on the reverse strand, counting down.
TAATGACGCGTCAGCCGAAAATAAAGGGAATGTACAAATGGAGTGCTGCTGCAGGCACTTTTATTCAGGTAGTAAGAAATTCATCGGGCGTTATTGAAAAATTAGATACGGTAGATCCGGATATGAAAGAGGCTGAAGCTTATTTTATCAATATGGCCGAAGAACTTCCGCTTAATTATGACGGCGCATCGGTTGTAGTCGGAACTCCGCCGGCCGAAGCGGTAATAGCTTTTGTTTCAAACAGGAACGGAAGATATGAAATATTTACGATGAGCGCGAGCGGCGCGGCGCAGACAAAAATTTCAAACCACCAGACCGCCGTTCATAGTCCTGTGATTTCGCCTGACGGCTCTAAAGTGGCTTATGTGCTCGAATCCAGCGCCGGCGTTTACGATATTTATGTAATGAATATCGACGGCTCGAATGTAAAACAGCTTACCACGGACGGTTTAAGCAGTTGGCCGGCGTGGTCGGCCGACGGAACTAAATTAGCGTTTTCAAAGTCGATGGCCGAAGTCTGGACTATGAATTTCGACGGCTCGTCTCAAAGCAAAATAAATATAACACTTACCGGATTTATGGATCGCTTAGGTCAGCCATGCTGGTCGCCTGACGGCACGAAAATTCTGGTGACCGGCTTTTATCCTACCAGTTCGAATATTTATTATATCGACGTCGCTTCATCGACCTTACATCAGTTGACTTATAATGTGGGAATGAGTATGGGACCGGCTTATTCGCCTGACGGCACTAAAATCGTTTTCGGCAATAACCGCAGTGTGGAGGCCGGCAGTGTATATACCATTTATACCATGGACGCAAACGGTTCGAACCAGCGCGAGCTTAGCTCGGGCAATATAGATTCTTTTTCAGCTAAATATTCATGGTCGCCCGACGGCGCCAAAATTGTATTCGCTGAAAGCCGCGCTGGCGACAGCAACTACACTCAGGTGTATATTATGAATTCGGACGGTTCAAGTCAGACGCGCCTTACCGATCCGGCCAATAAAGATAATATCACGCCATCCTTTGCGGCGCCTTCGCGCTAAGCCGTCTGGCGCGTGTTTTATTTATCAGAACAGGGGTTTTAAGTGTTTTTAAATATATCATATCTTGAATGGCTCGGCTATTCGGCTTCTTTTATTATAGTAGTATCGCTTTTAATGAGCTCTATAATAAAGCTGCGCTGGGTGAATCTTTCGGGCGCCGTTATGTTCTGCGCATACGGTTATTCGATCGGTTCGCTTCCGGTTTGCGTTTCTAATGCCGCGATAGCCTTTATCGATATTTATTATCTTTACAAAATCTATACCGGTAAAGAATATTTTCAGGTGCTCGAAATTAAAAAAGGCGATACGTATTTGAAAAGATTTTTGAGCTTTTATAAAAACGATATAAAGTATTACTTTCCAGACTTCAATTTTAACTGCTGTGAAGATGAAAATACCGTCAGTTTTTATATTTTAAGAAATATGATGACTGCGGGAATATTTATAGGAAAAAAACTTGAAGATAGTTCGCTGATGGTGATTATGGACTTCGCCGTCCCTGAGTACCGCGATTTTAAAATAGGCAGTTATATTTATTGTGAAAACGAAAAATACTTCGCCCATCTTGGATATAATAAGTTCTATGCTGAAACTGCGACTTTAAAGCATCAAACTTATCTTTTAAAAATGGGATTTAATCTTAAAGCGGAAGCGGATGGCAAGCGCTTATATGTTAAACCGATTAAAAATATCGATATATTTCAGCAGTGATTTTATTTTCGTGCGGCGTAAATAATGAGGC
>CAYTCW010000124.1:6419-10801 GCA_964436235.1 uncultured bacterium | reverse complement strand
ATCGGCTATGTGGTATAATAATTTTCTAAAAAAACAAAGGATTGATAAATGAGTTATCAAATTGAAAAAAACGGTCTTGTCGAACTTATCGACGATTCCGGCGATAATATAAGGAATAATTCCTTGTACAGCGAAGATCTAAAACCGGTCAGCATAGCCGAACGCACTTGGAGCAGAAGACATATAGCTTCGCTGTGGGCCGGAATGAGTATTTGTATTCCAACATATACTCTTTCGTCGGGGCTTATTACAAGCGGAATGAATTGGCGCGAGGCCGTTTTCACGATATTTCTCGGAAATATGATAGTTTTGATACCGATGATTTTAATCGCGGCCGCCGGCACAAAATATGGAATATCATATCCGGTTTTCTGCCGGGCGTCTTTCGGAAAAAAAGGCGCGCATCTGCCGCTGCTTTTAAGGGCGGGCGTTGCCTGCGGCTGGTTCGGAATCAACTGCTGGATCGGCGGCGAGTTCATGTATATCGCTTTCGCCGGTTTTTTCCCGTCTTTGTTGTTGTATCCGAATGCCAAGTTTGTGATATTCATACTATTTTTATTGTCTAATTTAGCCATAGCCTACAGGGGGCACGAGGCGGTAAAGGCCATAGAGGTATATTGCGTGCCGATCCTTGTGACTATAGGCGTTTCGATAGCTACCTGGGCGATTTATCAGGCCGGCTCGCTTTCGGCGCTGCTTGAAGCCGGCGATCGAATCGACCTCGGCCGGCCAATTGCGGCGAGGCCTTTCAAAGAGCTTTTTCTGCCTTCGCTTAACGCGATGATATCTTACTGGGCGCCGCTCGCGCTTAATATATCCGATTTTACAAGATTCGCCTCCAGTCAGAAAGATCAGGCGTTAGGGCAGCTTATCGGCCTTCCGCCGGCAATGGCTTTTTTCTCGATGGTGGGCGTTTTCGGCACGCTCGGCTCGATAATCGCTTTCAATCAGATGATATGGAATCCAGTTTATACGGTCGTCGCTTTTAAGATGCCGTGGCTGAGCCTTCTGGGCGGCGTCTTAGTTTTCGTCGCGATTATAACCACTAATATAGCGGCAAATGTCGTGGGGCCGTCGAATATATTTTCAAACCTGAGCCCTAAAAATATTCCTTATAGATACGGCGTTTTAATAACCGGTTTTGTCGGTCTGATAATAATGCCCTGGAAGCTCTATGCCGAGCCGACCGGTTATATTTTCAACTGGCTGGGAACTTATGGATCGTTTTTAGGGCCGCTTACCGGACTTTATATAGCCGATTATTATTTTATCAGAAGACAGCGTTTAAGCCTTTACGACCTTTACTCCGATAAATCAAAACTTTATAATTACAGCGGCGGCGTGAATTATATCGCCTATATTTCATACGCTTTATCGGTAACGCCGTTCGTGCTCGATCTTTGCTTTTCAGCCTTCGGCGGCGGTATCGTAAATAATTCCTGGGCCTTCGGCGTTTTATTCTCATTTACTATATACGGCGCGCTTATGAAATGGTACTATCCGGATACCGTTTCAGCCTCCGTTCCGCCGCGGGTTGTAGAAGAAACCGCGGGGGTGGACGCTTAATAAAAAATGCCGGCTGAGCGATAGTTCAGCCGGTTTTAATTTACGATTATTCATTTGTGTCTATCTTTATTTATTCTTTATTATTTTATTAATCGTTGTTTATTTACTTATTTGTTTTTAATGCTTTTATAGCTTTTAAAACCCTTTCCGGCGTGTAGGGCCCCGCGTAGAGGCGCGCGCCGACGGCGTCGTATATGGCGTTGGCGAATGCGGGCAGAGCGCCGTTGATGCCTATTTCAGAAACGCTTTTTGCTCCGAACGGCCCGGTTTCTTCGTAGGTAGGAATGAGTATGGTTTTGATTTTCGGCATATCGACCGCGTTGAATATTTTATAATCGTTAAATGAAGTATTAAGAAGTTTTCCTTTATTATCGAATATGAATTCTTCGCTCAGGGCGAAACTTATTCCGTTCATGACCGCGCCTTCGCACTGTCCTTCGGCGAACTTCGGATTTATCGCGGTGCCGCAGTCGGTTACGTTAAGATATTCGAGGGGTTTAACGAATCCGGTTTTGATATCTACGGCCACATAAACAAAATGCGCCGAAAATGGCGGCGGCGATTTATGCGTGATGTGCGAGGCCGAAGCGTCTATCTGGTGCTGGTTTTTTTCATAAAGCGTGTAGTAAGCTATTTCTTTGAAGGTAACTTTTTTATTTTTCGATTCGCTTCTAACCGAGGCGGACTCAAAAACTAAATCCTGTGTGGTTGTTTCGAGCATTTCAGTCGCCGCGCGAGCTATTTTTGCTTTAACTTTTTCGGCCGTTTTAATGACCGCTCCACCGGAAAGATATGTGGTAGAAGACGCATACGCGCCCACGTCGAAAGGCGTCATATCCGTATCGGATGAATAAACTATTATATCATCGGGTTGTACTGTAAGCACTTCCGCCGCCATCTGAGCGAAAATAGTATCGCTTCCGGTGCCGAGATCCGTCGCGCCGAGCGATAAATTAAACGAACCATCGTCGTTCATTTTAATGTAGGCGGCGCCCATATCTATTTCGGGAATACTCGAGCCCTGCATCAGGCAAACCATGCCCGCGCCGTAGTGCCAATCGCCTTCGACGCGCTTTTTATTGAATTTATCGTACCAGCCGAATTCTTTGACCCCCGTTTCTATACATTTTAAAAGGCCGCAGGAGCCGATTTTCATCTCGACGCCTTCCTTGCCTTCTCCCATTTTTTGAAAAACGGGCGAGCCTTCGCCTTCTTTAATGTGGTGTTTTTTATAAAATTCGATTATATCGATTCCCATTTCGCGGCACATAATATCGACCTGTTGACCGATGGCCTGATATGCCTGCGTGGCTCCGTAACCGCGGTAAGCGCCGCCGACGGGAAGGTTTGTGTAAACTGAATCGCCGTAGAAGCGGATATCTTTAACTTTATTAAACAGCGGCAATACTTTGCTGGCCGAATTGCATAAAACGGTGAGCGCAGCCGAGCCATAGGCGCCGGTATTCATTACTATGTTCATGTCGATGGCGGTCATTTCGCCTTTTTTATTAATTCCGGTGCGCAGCTTTATGTGCTGCGGATGGCGAGTTCGCGCGCTGATAAATTCTTCGTGGCGGCTATATTCGAGCCTGACGGGTTTTTTCGTTTTCATCGTTAGCGCCGAGCAGATATCTTCTATAAGCATTTCCTGCTTGCCGCCGAAGCCGCCGCCGATGCGCGGCTTGATTACGCGAATGCGTTTTACCGGGATACCGAGCGCCTGTCCGACTATTCGTCTTGTGTGAAAAGGCACCTGAGTGCTTGTTATGATATTGAGCCTGCCGTTGGGGTCTAAATGCGTTATGCAGATATGCGGTTCCATAGGGCAGTGCTGGGCGTAATGTGATTCGTAAACATGTTCGAAAACGCGCTCGGAATTTTTAAGCGCCGCTTCGATATCGCCCTCGCTCATTTCGGCGTGCGCGGCGAGATTGCTGTTTTTATCGTAAGCTAAAGGTATTATCATTCTCGCCTCAGGCTCGTCGTGAATAACCGGCGCGCCTTTTTCGCGGGCCTTAAGCGGGTCTAAGACCGGCTCTAATATCTTATATTCGACCTTAATCAATTCTATAGCCTCTTCGGCAATTTCGAGCGTATCGGCGGCTACGGCGGCTATGCGGTCACCGACGAATCGCACTTTTTTATCGAGGGTAAAGCTGTCGTATGGCGAAGGTTCGGGATAGCCCTGTCCCGCTGTCGTATGAACTATTCTTGGAAGGTCTTTATGCGTGAGGACGGCTTTAACGCCCGGCAATTTTTCGGCTTCAGACGTATCGATGCTTATTATTTCCGCGTGAGCGTGAGGACTGGCAAGAATTTTTGCGTAAAGCATTCCGTGGAATTCAAAATCGTCGGTGAACATTGGTTTGCCGGTAACAAGTCCGGGGCCTTCGATTTTTTTAATACTGCTGTTTACTATTTTAAATTTTTTTTTATCGCTCATATTATTTATCACCTCTCATCTTTTTCGCGGCGCGCTCGACGGCTTCGAGTTTTTTTACGTATCCCGTGCAGCGGCAGAGATTACCGTCGGTAGCCCTTTTTATTTCATCCATATTCGGTTCGGGATTCGATTTTAAAAGGGCGTAAGATGAAATTAAAAAGCCGGGCGTGCAATAGCCGCATTGAACGCCGCCGGTTTCGAGTATGGCTTCCTGGAGGGGATGGAGGTTATCGTTTTCGCCTAAACCTTCGATGGTGGTTATTTCAAAGCCGTCGGCCGACGCGGCGGGTATCATGCATGAATTCATCGGCCTGCCGTTTATAAGCACCGTGCAGGCGCCGCAGCTTCCTTCGTAGCAGCCTTTTTTAATGCC
>CAYTCW010000124.1:2753-6319 GCA_964436235.1 uncultured bacterium | reverse complement strand
AATAATTGCGGCAGGCTTCCCGCCGCGCTCACGGCGAAGCGTATGTCTTCGAAGGCGCCGTCTTTTATTTTAGCGATAACCGCGGCGTCTAATAAGGCATAATCAAAATTAGTCAGGGAAAATTTAGTGAACTTGCCCGTATAACCTGAAAGTTCAGGAAATAAAACCTCGGTCACTATTTCATTTTTAGCTATAGACAGACCCGGGTGCTTTTTTGCGGCGTTAATATATGATAATTTTCTGATATTGTTTTTAGAGGCCGCGCTGAGTTCGGCTCCGCATAAAAGAAGGGCTGCCGGAAGATCTGACCACGGAAAGGTCTGGATTATATTACCGCCTAAAGTTATCATATTTCTAAGAGGCGTGCTTGCTATATAATAAGCGGCCTCGTAAATAAGCCCGCCGCAATAGTTTTTTATATCGGCGGATTCGAGAAGACCGGCTATTGTAACGGTTGCGCCGGCTTTGACGCCGCTTTTATCTTTGGTGATTTTATCGATACCGGTATTTTTGATGTCGATTAGAGTTTTTACTTCGTTGTTTTTGGCCGCCATAACGGCCGTACCGCCTGCGATCAACTTCGCGTTTTCGGTATTTTCATCCGCGAGGCACAGGGCTTCATGCAGTGATGAAGGTTTATAATAGTTTTCTAATTTTCTTAGCATTTATAACTCCTGTTTAATTTTTATATAAAAAATATCAAATTATAATTTAATTTTAAGATAAGTTTGCTATTGGCTTAAAATTAAAAGCAATTCAAATTCAGCTTATTATGCTTACTCAATCAGGGAAAAAAATATGCCTGATTTTTTGTGTGAATTGTATTATATGGATTTAAAAGACACTGTATAATTGGGCTGGCCGTCATTTTTATAAAAAACGGCAAGTTGTCCGCGGCCGCGAATATATGGCGAATAAAGCCCGCGGCCTGATTACGAGTGTATTTGAAACGGCATATATGCAGATATATATTTTGAAACTTCGCCGAAGTTTTTAGTAACCCGGCTTCATAACCAGTTACCGTGGATTTTTAGCATATAACACCGCCTTTATATAGATTGGACGCTCCGCTGCAATCAAAAACATATCACGGACCGATAGATAAATTAATAAAGCATCGCTATTATTTTATTGCGTAATACTGCGCGGCAAAAATGCAAAAAATAAATATTGCGTTGCCGTAAAGTTTGCAATCGCGCAATTAATGCAGTATTGCAATGCCGGTTTTATTATGATATAATAGTGGAAGCAAAAATTCAAGATATTTTTAATTTATTTTCAAGTTTATTTTGCACAAGTCAATATGAGTTAACGGAAGTGAGTTCATGGATATCAACCAGGTTCTCGATTTTATTGAAGACGGCATATTCAGCGTCGATAATAATTTTAAAATAACCTCTTTTAATCGTGCCGCTGAAATCATTACGGGCGTGAAGCAAAAAGACGCGCTCGGCAGAAACTGTCTTGACATTTTTAACACTTCCATCTGTAAAACCGCCTGTCCTTTGAAAGAAGCCATGAAAAAAGAAAAGCAGGTAGGCGGCGTCAGGATTGAAATTAAAACGGCGCTGAAAAAGAAATTGCCGATTTGCGTCACGGCCGGCCCGTTATTCGATGAAAATGGAAAAGTAGCCGGCGGCATTGAAATATTTAAAGATATTTCAGGCATCGAAAATCTGAAAAAAGAACTCGACGGCAAGTATTCGCATTATGATATAGTCGGTAAAAGCGAGTATATGAAAACCCTTTTTAATATTCTGCCTGATATTTCCGAAAGCGACTGTAACGTATTGATCGAAGGAGCTTCCGGTTCGGGAAAGAGTCTGGTCGCAAAAACCCTTCACAATCTTTCCGAGCGTTCTAAAAAGCCTTTCGTCACAGTAAACTGCGGCGCCCTGCCCGATACTCTTCTCGAGTCTGAATTGTTCGGCTATGAAAAAGGCGCATTCACCGATGCTAAGAAGAATAAACCGGGCCGTTTCGCCTTAGCGGAAGGAGGCACTATATTTTTAGACGAGATAGCCGAAATGCCTTTTCATCTCCAGGTAAAGCTGCTGCGCGTTATCGAAGAAAAGCGGTACGAGCCGCTCGGCGCAGTAGTAACCCGAAAGGCCGACGTGCGTATAATAGCGGCCACCAATAAGGATTTGAGCGTGATGGTCAGACGGGAAAAATTTCGCGAAGATCTTTATTACAGGCTTAAAATCGTTAATATTAAAATACCGTCGCTCGCGGAGCGCCGCGAAGATATCGAAGTTCTGGCGCGGCATTTTATCAATAATTTAAACGGCGTCAAAAATAATAAGATAATAGATATTTCCGAAAAGGTTCTTAAATTTTTCGCGGTTTATGATTTTCCAGGCAACGTGCGCGAGCTCGAAAATATACTCGAATACGCCTTCATATTCTGCCGCGACGGAAAACTTCTGCCGGAGCATCTTCCGGCTGAATGCCGCAGTTTTATCACGCAGATGCAGATAGCGCCGCGTTCTGAAAAGGCCATTTTATCATGTGTAACCCTGGATAAAGCCGTCGGCAACGCCGAAAAAGTGTCTTTAGTTAACGCGCTTGAAAGATTTAAGGGTGATAAAAAAAGCGCCGCGCGTTTTTTAAAAATAGATTATTCAACGCTGTGGCGGAAAATGAAAAAATATTCAATTGATTAAGACCACGCCAAAAGTATATAATATATTAGATTATAAGAATATTTCTAAAGCGCCGGGTTTGTAAAATTAAACTAATCCGTATTTCGCGGCTTCTATTCTGTATTTTTCGTATTCTTCGATAATTTCATTTATTATTTTTTTTGCCTCAGCGCTCCAGGCGCCTTCGTTAAGTTTTTCTAATGCTTCCAACCGCCTGACTATTGAACGCGCACAGGCGTTTGCGGCCGTGCCTTTTAATTTATGTGAAAAACTTTTGAGCGGTTTAAGTTCGTCGTGCTTCCAGGCGCTTAAAATATCTTTTAACTGCCCGTGAAATCCTTCTATTAAAAATTTCGCGGCGTCGCGCATTAATTCGGCGTCGCCTAAATTAGAGCGCAGCAGGTTATAGTCTAATATCATAAGCTCTTCATCGATTAAAGTTAATTCCTGGTTACTTTCATTCTTATCGTCGCTTATAACATCGGCCGGATTTTTATCGCCGAATTTTTTGTCGAAATTATTAATTTGCTCACAAATAGTTTTTTCAAGAATATTTTTATTGATAGGCTTGGTTATATAAGCGTTCATGCCGGCTTTTTCGCATAATTCCCTGTCCCCCTTCATAGCCCCCGCGGTAAGAGCTATAACGGGAATTTTAATTCCCGCTTTTCTGATTTCGGCTGCCGCTTCAAAACCGTCCATTATGGGCATTTGTACGTCAAGAATTATCAAATCGAAGCGTTCCGTCGAGCAGCGGTAAACCGCCTCGCCTCCGTTGGTAACGCTTATAACTGAATGCCCCATTTTATTAAGCAGCTTGACGGCAAGAGCGGTATTAATTAAATTGTCTTCGGCGAGTAAGATTTTTAAAGGGCGCGTTTTGAATTTATATGAACCGTCGCGTTGATTTTGAACGGCTGA
>CAYTCW010000124.1:0-2653 GCA_964436235.1 uncultured bacterium | reverse complement strand
CTGCCGCTTTGGCGGGTAAGCAGCTTTATATCGAGTTCTATATTTCCTTTTTCAGTGAATTTAACGGCGTTGCTCAATAAATTCTGAAGCACCTGCCTGAGGCGGTCTGGATCGCCAAATACCGTAAAATCTATCTTTTCATCAATTTTAACCGCAATATTCAAATTTTTATCGGCGGCCATTATTTTATGCACTCTGGCGGCCTCGTTGGCTATGCGGTGAATATCGAATTCGATATTTTCAAGTTCGAGTTTATTCGCCTCTATTTTTGAAAAATCGAGAATATCGTTTATAAGGGCCATCAGAGACTGTCCGCTGATTTTTATATAGTTAAGCGATTCGGCCTGTTCCGCCGTGAGTTCAGTATTTGAAAGCATTTCGGTAAAACCTATGACCGCGTTCATCGGCGTTCTTATTTCGTGGCTGACGTTGGCTAAAAATGCGCTTTTAGCGCGGTCTGCGCTTTCGGCGTCCGCCTTCGCCTTAATTAATTGTTTTTCGGTTATTTCTTTAGATTCAATTTCTTTTATAAGGCGTTCGTTTATTTTTTTGAGTTCGTTAGTTCTTTCTTCGACTCTTTTTTCAAGCTCGCAGTTAAGCTGTTTAATTTTATTTTCACTTTCTTTAGCTACGGATATATCGGTGAATGTTAGAACGACGCCGTCGAGAGCTCCGGTTTCGGTTTTAAACGCGGCTATCTTTTTTAAAAGCGTCTTTCCGTCAACGGTTTTGATTTCCCGTTCGATCGGCTTAGCCGTTTTTAAAACTTTTTTAAGGCTTTTAATCATGGAGCGCTGTTCCGAAATATGGTAGGCGATATGATCTATGGGACGGCCTATATCCTGCGGCAACAGCTTGAAAAACTGAGAAATGGCGGGGTTGAATTTTCTTATTTTAAGCTGCCGGTCTAAAAATACAGTTCCGATATCTATGCTGGCTAATAAATTATCGTGGTTCTGATTGAGCTGTTTAAGTTCTTTATTTTTGAATTCAAATTCTGAATTTACGGTGTATAATTCTTCATTTACCGAGTGAAGTTCTTCATTGGTGCTCTGCATTTCTTCATTGGCGGCAAGAAGCTCTTCGTTGGTGGCCTGAAGCTCTTCATTGCTTGTCTGAAGCTCTTCTACGGTGGCCTGAAGCTCTTCATTGCTTGTCTGAAGCTCTTCTACGGTGGCCTGGAGATTTTCGCGGGTGAGCTGAAGGTCGTATTCAAGCGATGCGATAAGGTTTTTCATGTTTTCGATTTCACCGGCGCTCGAGATATCGATTGTTTTGGAGGCAGGGCGCCTGCTTTTTTTATTTTCGTCTTTTATAACGGGTTTGAAATATACGTGATAATGTTCGGTTTTACTTTTTTCGTCGCAGATGCAGTCAACGAATATATCGACATTGTGAATTTTGCCGGAAAATCCTTTTATAGCCTGGTCTAAAGCGCTTACGCCTTTTTTTGTTTTAAGCGCTCTGATAAGGGCTGTGTTTAAAGGGAGATTAAGGGCAGGGCAGACTAATTTCAATATGTCGTTTTCGATTCGTCCCTCGGGCAGCCTTACAAAGTCGTGCAGATCGCCGAAACAGTGTATCAGATGGTGGTTTTCGTTCAATAAGAAACCGGCCGGCGAGTGGTTTTTTAAGATATAGTCGTAGTCGTTTATAAGCTGTTTATCTATATTAACGGTCAGGCGCGCCGGTCCCGCGCTCATAAGGTTTGAAAGAGTGAAGCGGTGAGGCTCTAAAACCTTTTGATTGAAATTAAGGGCTATTTTTAAGTCTCTTATTTTTTGAAATATTTTTTCCTGGTTGGATACGGTTTTAAACTCATCGCAATATTTACCCAGACCTTCGCTCGAGCCCTGAAAGATATAACCGTTCATGCGCAGCGAAAAGTGAAAAAGCGATATGATTTTTTCCTGCATTTCCTGAGAAAGATATATCAGCAGATTGCGGCAGCAGACCATATCTATTTTAGTGAACGGAGGATCGTTTATTATGTTGTGAGGCGCAAAAACTACTAATTTGCGGATTACGCCGTTTATTTTATAACGGCCGTCGTTTTCTTTTTTAAAATATCGGGCTATTTTTTCGGGCGATATATTTTTGAGTTTGGATATTTCATAAGCGCCCGCCGAGGCGAAGTCGAGCGAATTTTTATTGACGTCGGTGGCAAATATCGTCACTTTGCCGCTATAGTTGAGTTCTTTTATTTTTTCGTAAAATAAAATAGCGAGCGAGTATGGTTCTTCGCCGGTTGCGCAGCCGGCCGACCACACTCTGATGCCGTTTTCGGGATCGCTGTTTTTAATTATATCAGGTATTACTTTATTTTCGATTATATCGAAAGTTTTTTTATCGCGGAAGAATTCGGTTACGCCGATAAGCAGGTCTGAGTAAAGGTTGTCGAGTTCCACGGGATTATTTTGGATAAAGCCGATATAATCTTCGAGTGAAACCAGCCCGCACATATCGATTCGCCGGCTTATGCGCCTGCCGATAGTCGGCGGTTTGTAGATTGAAAAATCGAGGTTGAATCTTTTTTGAAGAAGAAAAAATAACTGAGAATATTTGCCTTCTAATTTATTGTCTGACGGATAAGATTGGCATAATAATTTTTTATATTTTTCGGTATTTTTAATATAATCCATTAAAATTTCAG
>CAYTCW010000123.1:3446-12890 GCA_964436235.1 uncultured bacterium | reverse complement strand
GAAGGAAATCAAATATATTCGATAGTCGCCATTTTACCTTTTTCTCTGAGTTTATCGGCTATCAGAGGCACTATGACGGTGCGGCCGAGAACGCCGAGCTGTAAAAAAACGGGGTCTTTATGGGCCTCGTTTTTCATTCGGCCGACTATGAAATTGACGCGGTCAGCGAAGGCAAAAAGCGAGTGCAGCGTGCATACGCCTGTGTTGGCAGTAAAATTCTGCGGGTCTTCGTTTATGATATTATAAACCTGGTTTAGCGTGATGGCGCCTTCGGTTACAAGGTCGATGCCTTTTATTTCATATTTAGGCGGTTCGATATTGCTTACTATTTTATTTTCTACGCTCAGTTTAAGACCTAAGTGGCGCGCGACCATATTAGCGGTGCTCGAGCCGCAGACTACTTTAATGCCGTCGGCGCCGAGGAATTTTTTGACGGTTTTATAATCGTCTTCTTCGTTTGCGGGCGGCCCGGTCAGTATATTGATAATATTTCCGCGCCTGCAAGAAATGAAGGCCGCCGTGGTGTCGTCGCCGAATCGGCCGCCGCAGGCTTTTTTAGCTTCAAAAAGCGAGCCGTTCATTATTTTATCGAGGCTGCCGCCCACGCGCAGGCTTTTATTTATATAATCGCAAAAGCCCTCGATGCCCCAGCCGTAGTTATTCGTTATTCCCATACCGGCCTGTGTTATGCCGTCGCTTACCACGGCGAGGGCGTTATTTTCGTCTAAAAAACATTCATATTCATTGACTATATCGCCGCCGAGGGCGAAACTGCGCTCCCGCAGGGGGGCTGCGTATTTATTGACTATAAATACCGGCGGCGGCATTTCGTATGATAAAATGGAGGCGACGCCGTCGTTTAATATATTAACGACGGTGAATACGGCGTATGGCAGGTCTTTTTGTTTGGCATCATGCATTGTGGCAACGACGCTTTTGACCGCGTCGAAAATTGAAAAACTGCGCTTTATGAGTTCAATAAGCCGGGCGCCAGCTATGGTGGCTGATATATTGGCTTTTATGCCGGAGCCGAGGCCGTCGCTGACTATAACGACGGTAGAAGCTGAAAATCTTTCATATATAACTATGTCGCCAGGCGGGTCGCCGGGTTTTTTAGAATGTTGAGCGTAATTTATTTCGATATGTTTATAGTTAATTTTTAATTCCGCCCTTTCTGATAACATCCTTAAAATCGATCGTTTTATCGGCTGCGTTTTCGGGGGCGGCCGCTTCCGGCCCGGATACTTTCATCAAATTTTTAACGAGTTCTTCGCCGCGCGCGGTATATTCTCCAAGAAATTTAGCCATGCGCTGGGCCATGTCGATCTGGTGTTCAAGCAATTCGGATGCCTGGCGGACCGTTTGAGTTTTTATTTCATCGAGGCGTTTCTGATTGACTTCGAGATTGGTTATATTGACGAAAATGCCTACATATTGCTTTTCGCCGGGAAGCGTGTATAATATTTCGTGGCAGATGATATTATATGAAGGATATTTTTCGATAACTTCAATTTTATCGCCTCCGGCGCCGCTGCTTCCGTTTTTATCATCGTATTTTTTTCCGCCCGCGCTTGTGCCGGCGTTTGAACCCGCGCCAGCGGCTAATTTTTCAAAATTAGCCGGATCGATCAGATACGATATTTTTTTTCCGATGATTACTTCCGTACACATGAACATTTTTTTGAAAGCGTCGTTCATGCTTATTATGTGAAGTTTTTCGTCGAGGATGATGATGCCGTTCGGGCTGGTTTCGATTATTTTATCGGTGCGCCGCTCCGCCATTTTTCTCATATACGGCATGCACATTTCGAGTTCGGCCATGCCCCGTATTACCGCGACGGCCTTGTCGCGGCAGCTGTTATAGCCGCACGCCCCGCAGTTGAGCTCATCTTCTATATTCATTTTTCCTGTTTTTTCGAGGACGCTTTTAATTTCTTCGTCTGAAATATCTCTTGTTTCTTCAAATTTAAAGCGGTTATAGCCCGCGCTGAAATCGGCGGGATTAATTTTTACTTTACTTTTCTTTCCGGCGCTCGAAGCGCAATATTCGATAACGCTGTTTTTCCTTCCGAATATATCGGTTTTATCGGTTAAGACCGCGCCCGGGCCGTTAATGCAGCCTTTAACGCAAAAAAGCGGCTCTATGATTTTAATTTTCGAATTAAGCCCGGCTTCGGCACTTAAGTTGTCGAGGGCGTTTTTGATCTCGTCGAAGCCGCTGATTGCAAGTATTTCTGAATCGAGCATGTCGGTTTTTAAAGAAGCCGTGCGTATCAGGCCTCCTTCGAGCGGGAAGAGGCGGGCTTTATCGGGCGACGGTTCGTCGAAATCGCTTTCATCGCATTCGTTTAAGTTGATATTTTCGCGCGCGAGCCATTCGTTGAGCTCGTCGAAAGTGAGAACCGCATCTACAAGCCCTTTAACTTCATCGCGTTCGGCTTCTTTTTTTTTAGCGGCGCAGGGGCCTATAAAAACCACTTTGATGTCTTCGCGTTTTTTATTTTTGCATAATTCTGCCGTTATGATTTTAGCGTGAGCGATCATAGGCGATACGACCGGAGCGAGGGCAGTTATAGTTTCGTGCCGGTATTTTTCGATGTAATTGACTACGGCGGGGCACGCCGAGCATATTATCGTTTTATTATATTCGCCGCTGATAAGCCCGGCCGTTAATTCCGCCGTTATTTTTGCGCCGATGGCCGTTTCGGCGATATAATTAAAGCCGAGGCGGCGCAGCGCGGATATTATTCTTTTAAGCCGCCAGCCGCTGTAAACGGCTGCAAAAGAAGGTGCGAGGCTTACGGCGGCGTAAAAACCGTCTTTAATGAATGCCGCGGCGCGTTCCGTGTCGTTTCTTATCGATTTAGCCTTCTGCGGGCACTCGCGAACGCATGTGCCGCAAAGCACGCAGCGGTCGTCATCAACGCAGGCCTGACCGCCTTTCATCCTGATAGCCTTTACCGGGCAGACTCGAAGGCAGCGATAACAGTCGCGGCAGCGAGCTCTGCTGGTTATTATAATTTTATCGGGCTCCATGAAAAAGTCCTTTCTTTTGCGCTACTTTAATTTTACATTTTATAATTTATAATATATAATTTTTTTCAGTTTATTGAGTTCATTGACTTCATTAGTTTTATTGAGTTTCATTTCTTTTATTTTTTGAATATGAATAAAAGAGGATGTTCGATACGCGCGCTCCATGCGGTTTCGTTATGCGGCGCGCCGTCGAATTCTTTATAGCTGTAGTTTTTAGAATCGCCGAATTTATCTTTTAAAACTTCGTTCATTAACCGGGTGTATTTAATTCCTTCATCGCCTTCAGCGCCGCCCATATCCATCCAGATGGAGCTTTTAACCGTGTCGATCTTAGTTTTTTTGATATAATTTATAATTTCGCCGTTCGCCCACCAGATAGAAGGCGACATTACTATCACTTTGCCGAATTTATCGGCGCGCCTGACTCCGGCGTAAAGCGATATGAGCCCGCCGAGCGACGAACCGCCGATGGCCGTGTTTTCGGCGTCAGTGAGCGTGCGGTAATGCGAATTGATGTGCGGCATGAGCTCTTCGGTTAAAAATTCGATGTATTTATCGCCGCGCCCGCCGCCGTGCTTTTCGTCTTTGAACGGCGTATATTCGTCCATTCTTGCGGCGTTATTATAAACGGCGACGACGATAATTTCTTTAATTGCGCCGGTTTTATATAACCTGGCGCACGCTTCGTCAACGCCCCAATCGACGCCCTGGAATGAAGTATTCGGGTCGAACAGATTGTTGCCGTCGTGCATATATAGCACTGGATAGCGTTTTATGTGATTTTTGAGCAGCTTGCTGAAATATGAAGGCGGCAGCAGCACGATTATATCGCGTTGGTTAGCGAGGATTTTCGATTTAAACTTTTTAATGAATTCGTAATCGCCGGTTATAGCGGGCGGTTTTGGCAAGGCGCCGCCATTACTGCTGTTTTCGCCGCCTGAGTGGGCGTCGGCCCATGATTCGACCGTGCAGTCTATCTTATTTTCGCCGGCCTCGAAGTTGAAAAACAACTTACGGTTGGATATTTCATGGCCTTTAGCGTCTTTTTCCACTTTGCTGAAATCGCCGCGCGTGAATTTGAAATCGATCTCGCAGTTTTTATCAAGGCGCGCTCCGAAGCGGTAACTATATTCAGAAATCTTAATAAGTTCAGCTCCTGCGGCTTTCCAGTTGCCCATAATTTCATGGCCGCCGGTAATGTATATTTTATCGCCGGCCGGCGTGGATTTCGGCACATTTACGGTTATGATAAGGTTTTCAGCGGCCCGCGGCGCGTATCCGTTTTTTTGTTCAGCCTCCGCAGAAGCTACTGCGGCTGATGCGGCCGGATTAAAGAAGATAAATAGAGTTAAAGCGGTAATCGTTATAAAAAGAGTTATAGTTTTTTTACCGGATTTAATTTCATTGATGCTCTGACGAATATTTTTCATAGTTTATCCTCTACTCGTATATTTTTTTTCATTTATGTTTATATTATTTGTATTTGCATTACGTGTTTATTCTTTTTGTTTATATATTCATTTATATCGATAATATTTTATTGATTGATATTTTAATTTTACTTCAATGTCGTTTAATTGTCAAGATAATAATGCCGAAATAATACCGAAAATAATGACGAATTGCGGATTATAAAACCGGATGATATTAAGCGTTCCGGTGTTTTTACGAACGGTAAAAAAAATTCCGCCGCCAGATCTCTAATTAGACGCCGGCGACGGTTGAAATGGATAGGTTATAATTTATAAAACAATTAATAATTAATTGTTGGTTATTAGTTATTGTTAATATAAGTAATTATAATTTTTATATAGCATTGTCATAAGTTGTCCGTCCGTTTATTTTTTTATCTTCTTGTAACTGAAGTAGGCGCAATTGGTTTAAGACCTTCGACGCGGCCGCCGCACATCGCGGTGAGCACGCTCCACATTCTGTAGTTGCGGTTGGCGGCGAAAAATATCAGGTTATCGTTTCCGTCTCTGGGAAAAACCGTTTTGAGCGATAACAGCGTTCTGATGGTTTTTTGCGCGATATTAGGATTTCTTGTTCCGATAGGGTTTTCGAAGTTATTTTTCCAATCGCCCCGCGCCAGGCCGAGTATCGTGACACGGTCTTTAAGCTGTGATACGAGGGTATCGAGGCTGAAAAAACGCATGACGTTTTTATCGAGCGGATCTTTGCCTCTGAGCCATTGGAATATATTTGCGGAATTTTTAATATTTTTTTCGAATGTCATCAGCGCGCCGTAGAGCACATAATGCGAGTCTTGAACGCATGAAACGTCGGGTCGCACCGACGATATTCCGCTTCCGGCGCCTGTGCGGTAAACGGCTGTCATAATTTCGGCCATGCGTGAAAAACCGAGGACGGGATTAATTTTCCAGCCGTTAATATCGTAAGGCTCGAGTTCGGGTACCTGTATTATGGTGTCGGAAACGGGAATGGAATACATCCAGCCGCGTTTAAGATCGCCCATGTAATTGTGCCATTTTAACGAGCCTGATATAATTCCGGTATTATTGTGAGCATAAACCTGCTTGTATTCTATGTCGAAGCGTTTTTCACCGGTGAATGGATCTATTACGACTTCGGCTATTCCGAAAGAGAAATGGCCTGTCACGACGGGAAGTGAAAATATTTTTTTCTTTTCGCCGGCGGCTTCGTGCCAGCCGAATAGATGAACCACTATTCCTTTTTTGCCCACCGGCCAGTATTTATAGCAATAGGCGAGTTCATCGGCGCCCGAAGCCATCCATTCACGGGTGTCGGTTGCTATTAAAGAGCTTCTTACTAACGAAGGCGCAAGATTGCTGAAATGCTGTCTGGAAAAGTAATATTTAACCTCGCTCCTGCCGCTGACGGCTTTTGAAGGAAGCAGAGCGAGCGCGCTTCGAGGTTCGAGCGCTTTAACCACAAAACCGCCGGTTGAGGGCGTGCCGTATATATACCACCCTTCTTCGTTTTGAGGCGATTTTTCTATATCGGCGGTTGTGCTCACGAGCCTTTTCAGAGAAGCCAGTTCGAATTTCGGCGCGATTTTGATAGATTCAGACGCGCCGTCGAAGGAACCTGAGGCCGGATTATAATGGCGGACGAGCCGGATGCCGCCTTTAGCCGAGCCTTCGAAGCGTACGAGGCCTTTGTGCGATCCGCATATCTGCGCCGGTTCACGGTTGATATAAAGCGCGCCGCCGGTGTAAACCGGTTCTTTGAGAATAACTTCCACATCGTCGTGAGGACGGGCGCCGGCGAGCGATTCGAGGGCGCTGACGGCCGGCCATCCGTTGAGCCTCAAAGGCAGCACAAGTGAATTGGATCTTTCGCTTTCAAGTCTTTTTGGATCGAAATTTACCGTAGTTCTAATCATTTCAAACCAGGCGTCTTCGGGGCGCGAAAGATCCCAGCGAAGCCTGATAATTTTGCCGATAAGTTCGGCCCGCGGAGCGTTGTGGATTTCGATGAAAATCGAGCCGTCCGGCTCGCGCTGAGCGGGTAGCGGCAGTATGAGGCGGCCCGTCCATTCAGCGATGGGTTTATAGCGTGATATGCCTTCAAAACCGGCAGGATCGAAACGGACTGGAGTATTAGCATCCGTGGTACCGCATTCCGGGCCTTCTGGTGCCGCGGTGCTTTCATCTATTCTTACCGCCGCGCGTATTGTTTCTTCAGGTGCAGTATTAATGCCTGCGTTTAAAAGCGGCGCGGCGTTCTTTTTTTTATTCATTACCGCGGCGTAATCGACGAGATTTTTGACGTCGCTGTCGTTGACGGCGTTTGATTTTAAATTTTTGAGAGTGCCGAGAGTTTTAAGGGCGCTTGAAAAATCTTTTTTCTTAATTTGCACGCCGGCGAGTTCGAATGCGGCCCTTTCAGCTTCAGGCGAACCGGCCGGATGCGTTTTGATTATTTCATTTAGTTTCGCTATAATTTTTTCGGCTTTTGCCGGATTGTAATCGAAGCGAAGTTCATTTTTTATAGCCTCGAGTTCGCGCATAGTTTCTGACATGCCCGTATGTCCGCAGACTGATTCGTCAGGACCGTTTTTCGCGTTTGTTTCTAAATCGGCTTCCATCTGTGTTTCAGGAGTTTTTACTTTCGATAGATGGCTTTCGTATGCGGCGAGTTTTTCTTTGTAGGCAACTGAAAGCCGTTCTATGGTTTTTTCGTCGGCGCCGCTTTCTATGGCTGTTTTTAATTCGTTATAGCTTTTGATGCAATCGGAATATGAGGCCGCCGGTGAAGTTGAAGATGAAGCCGCCGGTGAATCGGCAGCCATACATACTGTCGGCGCCGCGGCATAAAAAGCGGCAACGGCTATAAAAACGGCGAATGATAAGGTTAGTAAATTTGAATATTTAATCATGACTATTCAACCCCCTGGTAATATATAGATTATTTTGAGTCCTGAATCTTTTTCTTCAGATCGTTCATATTTTTAATTATGAACCCCGATATATCCGGTCCGTTCATTTCCATTCTCGTTTTAACGGCTCTGATATATGCGTTAAAAAGGCCGTCTGCGAAAGATTTAAGCCCGGCGGTCCCGGAGGCGCGTGAAAGTTTATCGCGGTATTCTTTTCCGACGCTGAATTCGCCCGCATTTACGGCGAAGGGCCTGACCGGCGGCACGTAAAAATATGAGGCCGTGCCGGTTATATCGTTGAAAATAATTTTCCGGGTTTTTTCGGCGTTTAGCATGTCTCCGTCAATTGCGGCGTAAAAAACCTTTTTGGCAGAAGTTATTAATGCCTCGGCCGCCGCCGTTTTTTCTGCCCCGGCGGGTTTCGATTCGGTATCGCGGCCGGAAAATAAATTGACCGCGGGCGACTTTTCGGCAAGCAGGCCGAATCCGGCGAGCGCGGAAATACAAAGCTGCGGCGTCGATACATTTGGGTTGAAGATTATTTTGAGGTCTTTTTTATATTTTTTATCGCCTGGCAGTATCCGGTTAATTACCATAAATAAATTATTAATACAGTTATTTTCAAGGAAAGAATAGGTGTTTGTTTCGGGAGTGTTGAGCCATGCGGCTTCTATGGTTTGTTTTAAAAGTTTTTTTTCCCCGTTTTTGTCCAGGTTGAGCTTGAAGGGATATATGGTTTTGCTTTTAGCCACTGTGGCTAGTCCGAGATAATCTTCGCGGCTCGATAGCTGAAAAATTACCTGATAAGGTCCCGGCGAATATGGCATGCCGTAGGTTGTGCCTTTAAAATAGACGGGCTCGACGGAAAGGACCAGCGCGGAAGTTCGTTCGCCTTTAGAGGTAGTGACCGCGTCTTTGCCGTCGAATTCGAATAAGATGAATCCGTGCGCGAAAAGCCAGGCAGGCGGAAAAGGCTTGAGGCAGAAATAAACTTCGCGAATTTTCGATGTGTCTATGGATACATTTCGCCACAAAGGCTTGCGGGCAGTCAATTGAGCGAAATCTTCGAATCCCCATCTTATATTAGCAATTTTAATAATATCGCCGTTTTTTCCGATTATTACCGGCGATCTTTGTACGCCGGCGGATTCTCGGTTTTCAAGTTCGAGTATTTTTGTAAAAACCGGATTATCGGGATCTATGCCGCCGCCCTTTAACAGCCCGTCAAGAGCGTAACCGGCGTAAGCCTTCAATCCTTCTTTAGTTGTGTGGGCTTGATAAGCCGCTAAGGAGCGCCGGAATTTTTCAGCGGCCGCGGTGAGCTTTACGCGCGCTTTTAATTTTAAAGCAACGCTTGATAACGGTACGGCCTCGAATTCTTTTTTGGCTTTGCGAAGTTCACCGAGGTTTTTAACTGCCGTTGCCCGCAGTTCGGCCCGTTTAATGAGAAAGTGCGCATAAACTAATTGCTCCGAAGCTTTTGAACGAAATTCGAATCCCCTGTCGGCAGAAAGTTTTTCGAGTATATGAAGCGCGGCTGAATATTCGCCTTTTTTGATATAAGCGGCGGCCAGTTCTAATTCGGCTCTTCTGGCTATATCGCCGCCGCCGTTCTTTTTAATAATATCTTTAAGTTTATTGATAAGTGAATCGGGCGGCGTTTTAATGCCTGCGGAATGCAGCTGAATTATAGTCGATTCGAGTTCGGCGCCGGAGTTTGAAATTCGGTTTTCCACTTCGCCAGAAATTGATCTGACGGTGATGCCAGTTTCGCCGTCGATGGTTTTACGGACTGAATCGATGTTCTGGGCGAATCCGGCGCCGGCGGAAAAAAAGAGTAATAAGGCTGCGGCAGTGCAAAAAAAGGCGAATTTAGCGAATATTATAGTTTTAAATTTCATAGGATAAATGATCCCTCCTCGTGGTGAAGACATTTATAATTTTACCATTATACTATAAAACAGCTCGAAATGTTCTCTATAAAATGAAAATAGATAAAATGTCGTTTTTTTACCAGTAAATATATCGAGAGATTATTTTTTAAA
>CAYTCW010000123.1:0-3346 GCA_964436235.1 uncultured bacterium | reverse complement strand
TTTAATGTTGAAAGCTCTTTCGGCGTCACAAAAAATTCGCAGATTAAAGAGATCCGGAATTCTATGGGCGTTAAAAACGATATTTCCCGGCGGACGCCCGTCGAAGTTATAAAAAAGATAGTCGAGTACCGCAGGATCGCCAATGAGATGATATCAAAAGAACCGGCGGCGGACGGCTGGTGGTCGTCTTATAATCTGTGTACGGACCTTTCGGGCAAATGGCTTCCCGAGCTTGAAAAACGCGGAATGAAAGCGATATTATCCGCAACCGACTCGAACGCCGTCAGGGCTACAGTGATCGTAAACGGCCTTGAACAACAGGTTTACAAATTCCATGTATTTTTAACGGACAGTTCTTTTGGCACCGGCGAGAACGAGATAATTTTCGACCCCACTTATATGCAGTTCCTCGAAGGCGCCGATAAACTAAAAGGCCTTCCCAAAATTTTCATAGGCACGCGCTCCGATGCCGAAAAGCTCTTCGCGCGCTTCAAGAAAAACTGCCGCGTAGAAGCCGGCGAAGGCGGCGACCCGCTCACCGGAAAATACGAGATCAAAAGTTTTACCGAGCTAATTTACAGTTATGGCAGAAGTTCGGCTGCAAGGCAGAGTTTTTAATGAACAGCGCTTTAATTTGACCCGCTTGTGTTTCAAAAAAAATTAAAACGCAAGCATCGCAAAAATGTTTTTATATATTAAGATTTTCGATAAATTCAGATTTTCACTTTCAGCACATAAATTTGTTTAGGCGCGCCGCTTATGAATTCGGATTCGTCGAAATTCCCGAATTTATGGACGACCTCGAAACCGTTGTATTTGAGTATCGCGTCCATCTCGCGGGGCCAGAAGCAGCGCATGTCGAGTTTTTTCATTACCTCCACGCCGTCTATAGAGTGTTTCCAGGTGACGCGGTTCACGCCGTCCGCGTCGTCGTATTCGCAGCGCTCCACTATTTTCACATGGCGGCCGTCGCCGGTCATGAAGTCGTAGCACTCGTGCCAGCCTTCGGAGCGCTCTGCCATGTATCTTATGCACGGATTAAATATATCGATAATGAAAAGCCCGCCTTCGGCCAGGTGCGTCTTCACGCGGCGGAAGATCTCCTCGAGGTCCTCGAGCTCGTAAATGCACTGCAGCGAATTGAAGGGAATGAATATCAGCGAGAACTTGCCCGGCGAGAGCTTCGAAAGGTCGAGCGCGCGCATATCCTGGCTGAAAAGTCCGATGGATAGATTGTTTTTATCGGCTTTTTCGCGCGCCTTTTTAATCATCGACTCAGTATAGTCCACACCGGTCATGTCAATTCCGTCTAACGCCAGCGGGATCGTGAGCCTTCCGGTCCCGCAGCACAGCTCGAGGCATCTGCCGCCGGCCTTTTTACACCACTTTTTATAAAATGCCAGGTCGAAGTCAAATTTATTGAGCGCATCGTATATCTCGCCGTCGTGGACGAGATCGTCGATGCAATATTTAGATTTGTCTGTCATGGGGCTTTCTCCTTAATTTCTCGAATGCAGAGCGATCCTGTTACCTTCGCAGTCCTCGAATTCGGCCACGAATCCGAGTTCGCCGACAGAGGTCTTCGGATATAGCATCTTTCCGCCATTGTTTACGGCCAGTTCCAGGTCTTTTAAAATCAGGTTTTATTTCAAAGAGTTTGAAGACGCGGCGTCTTTGGCGGCCTTTTTAAGCTGCGCCATACGCGCGCTGACGTATTTGAATATGTCCGGATCGCCATGTTCGCAGCGTTTCGAAAGAACGGCCTTATAAGCGTCGAACGCGTCAATTACAAGTTTCGCCAGATCAGTTCCTGACGCGCATTTTTCAAGCTGAACCGAAAAATCAGGTCCAATAGTGAATTCGCAACTATTGGCCACGCCGAGTTCCACCGGCGGAACTTGAATGTATAAAACCTGTTCGGCTTCCGAGTCGTATAAGATCGCCTTTAATTTATCTTTATTTATATCAAGATTCGTTAGAGCCCTTATCAATTCATATTGGGTCAGGGCTATTTGCGCGAATATCTCCTTTTTCTTCTTTTCGATCTCAGCCGGCGGCAGAAGCTGTTTCTGAAGCATCCCCGCGGGAATATCCGGCAGTGTCATGGGCATTACTTCGGCCAGCATTCCGTGCTTTTTAAGCGTTTTATAGGAGAGCCGCGGTATCGATATAGACATATTAGGCAGGAATTTAACCAGGACGCTTTTCGGGAATTGATTGCCGGGCGGCATGACTTTGTTCAAAAGCAAAAAGAGGTTGTTGGTGCAGTTGTTGGAGGCAGTATTGTAAAATTCGTTCTCGCGGTCCTTAACGGCCCATTCAAGAGTATTTTTAAGAAGCGCCGTTTTTTGCGACTGGATCAAATTCAGTTTGTAAGGGATGAGTTTATAAATAAACCCGCCGCTTAAGCTGTCGATTTTTATTAGTTGTCGATAATCTTCGGCGCTGCAGAGCGTATAGACGATCTTGAAATTGTCGAAATTGCCCTTGAAAAGATCGTATTGCTGTCCTTTTAACAGGCGCGCCTCTATCGATAGATAAATACCGTTCGATCTTTCGCCTTTTTCGGTGACCATCGGAGTTTCAAGTTCAAAATAGAAAAGCGAGTGGGCCGCGATCCATTCAGGCGCGAACGGCTTTAAAATAAAATATACGTTCTTAACCCTCTTCGTATCTATCGTGACCGTTCTCCAGTTCGGGTTATCGGTCGTATCGCCGTTGAAGCCGAAGCGCACGTTGGCTATCGCGAAAACACCGTCGGGTGTTTGAGACACTAATCGGGCTGGACGCTGTTTGACGTTCCACTCCTGGGAAAACGCCGTTGAAGCCGTGAACGATAAAAGCAGGCTGATCATGATGATCATAGCTATAGCATGCATTCTGGTGATTTTCATAAATCTATTCTCCTCTTCGTTTTGTTTTTAAGTTTATTAATTATATCAAAAATGTACGCTTGAGTAAATGAATTGTCGCGTTTTTACGATAAAAACGAAATTCGAAACGACTATATTTATAGTTATTAAATGAAATGCTTTTCCGCGTAGTATTATTACTATCTTTTACCCTGAAGGTCAAAAAGAACGGCGACAGATTCATCTGGAAAAACTACTCCGAAAGGGACTTCGAAAAGTGTGTCTGGATGTGAAAGTTCAATAAGATAACCTCTCCCGGAGAGGTTGAGACTGAAATATGGTCCTATGAAAAGGGCAAAGCCATGATATGAAAGGTTCTTATGAAAGCCTCGCCTGACGGCTTCGGTATTAAAAAATGGATCGAGCCTCTTAAAGTCAGCGAATAGAGCCTGTGATGATCCTGAATACAATTTTACACATTATGCCGGTTGTTG
>CAYTCW010000122.1:0-12973 GCA_964436235.1 uncultured bacterium | reverse complement strand
AAACGGCCAGCCTGCCCGGAAAATTCGCGGACACGATGCGCGGCACACTACATTACTTCGGCTGCCGTTTTTACTTCTTCAACGGGAGCGGCGGCTTCCTGTGCGAAACCGATGGTAATAAACGATAAAACAAAGAGTACTGCAAGGATTGACGCGAATTTTTTCATAATACCTCCAAAATTTTTGTTATGCTTTTCGAATAATAACATTATTTTATCCTTTTTTCAATTCATTTTTTTAAGTTTTTTATTCATTATTCCGCTTAATTTTTACTTAATCTTTATTAACTCCTCTTAATTTTCAAGTTACTTATAGAAGATTTCAAGAATTTTAAGTTTAAAGAACATACAAGCACTTATGTATGACTTTATACATCTTTTAAACTTGTATATTTTTGTTGTATTTTACTTTTTTTTATTGTAAAATGTGTCAATGCAATCATCTAATTAAACAACCCATCGATTACAGGAAACGGAGTGTGTTATGATTGAATTTTTAATCCCCGTGATCGTCGCTGCCGTTCTCGGCACCGGCTATACCGCGGTTTTTCTTTTCTATAACAGGGAAAAGGCAAAAGACGGCTGCGTGTCTGAAACCGGCGGACATGGTTTCGGCTGCGCGCACTGTGGAGCATGCGGCAGTAAAAAAGAAAGTAAAACCGAAGACGGCGGGCGCGAAACTCTTTAAAAAATCTTCTCATGGCTTTGCTTGAAAATTATTATTTTTCTTGACAGCCGTTTTAAAAAACGATAAAATCTCCTTGAAATTTTTCGGCGTTGGTTGGCGCCGCATTAATCACATTAGTTTTTCCGGCTTCTTATCTCTTTCACATTACGAATATATACAGCTTGCAATTAAGATTAAGGCAATAAAATTAAAATAAGTTGAGGTAATTTCTATGAGTGAAATTATTATGTCAATCCTGGTAATGGGATTTATCGCGATCATTCTGGCTATAGCCCTTATTATCAGTTCGAAAAAATTCTACGTTCCCGAAAACCCTCTAATCGAAAAAGTAGCCGCGCTTCTGCCGCAGGCTAACTGCGGCGCCTGCGGATTTCCAGGCTGCGCCGGTTTCGCCAAGGCCTTCGTCGAAAACCCGTCACCGGAAATGCGCTGCCCGGTAGCGCCGCCTGAAGTTCTTAAAGCCATCGGCGAAGTCGTCGGGGCGGCGGTCGGCGAAGGCAAGCCCATGCGCGCCGTTTTGCACTGCAACGGAAAACATTCCAACGTACAGAAAGTTTCCGAATATATAGGCATAAGAAGCTGCGCTGCGGCGCATATTCTTTACACCGGCGACAAAGCCTGCATGTATTCGTGCATCGGCTACGGCGACTGCGCTAACGTGTGCCTTTTCGGCGCGATTAAAATAGAAGACGGCATCGCCGTTTTTGACGCCGAAAAATGCACCGGCTGCGGACTTTGCGTTAAAGCCTGCCCGCGCCACGTAATATCGTTAGTCCAAAAAAGAGTTTCGAACGTCCGCATTACCTGCTCATCGCATGACCGCGGTCCCGTTGTGCGCAAAAACTGTAAAGTAGGCTGTATCGCCTGCGGTAAATGCGTTAAAATATGCCCCAAACAGGCAATCACCGTCGCGCCGGGCTCGAATCTGGCTCAAATCGATGACGAAAAGTGTATTTTATGCGGCAAATGCGTCGCAGAATGCGATATAATGCATGCTATAACCGCCGAAGGGCGTGTAGTTAAAGCCGTCGAAATTATTATAAAGAAAAAACAGCAGGAAAAAGAAGAAAAACAGAAAGCCGCAGCGCTTGCGGCCGCCGGCGCGGTTAGCGAAAACGCCGCCGCCGAAACTAAAGAGGTGAAATCATAATGGCATCAGGATTAAAAACCTTTTCTCAGGGCGGCATTCATGTCGATGACAGAAAATACAGCCACGAAAGCCCGATAGAAAAACTTCCGGCTTCAAAACTGTTAGTTATTCCGACATCTCAACATATCGGTGCTCCGGCTAAAGTGATAGTCGCTAAAGATCAGGCAGTCAAGATCGGCCAGATTATAGCTGAAAAAGCCGGTTTTATTTCGGCTAATATAGTCTCGCCCGCATCGGGCGTAGTCAAAGCTATAGAAGCCCGCATGAGCCCGACAGGTTTTAAACAGGAATGCATAATTATCGAAAACGATATGAAAGATGAATATTTCGAAACGGTGACCGATATCGCGCCTTCACCTGAAGCTATCGAAAAATACGATACGGCCTCCGCCGTCAAATTAGTTGAAAAAGCCGGAATCGTCGGCATGGGCGGCGCGGCGTTTCCGACTTCGGTAAAACTTGCGCCGCCGCCGGACACGAAGATTGATACAATCATACTCAACGGCGTCGAATGCGAGCCTTATCTTACGGCCGACGCGCGCATAATGTTAGAAGACGCCGATAAAATAGCCGCAGGCCTTGCGCTTATCATGAAGATATTTTCTAAAAATGGACCGGTAAAAGGTTATATCGGCATCGAAGCAAATAAACCCGACTCGATACTTAAAATGAGCGAAGCTGCAGCTAAATACAAAGATATCCAGGTGGTTTCGCTCGCGCTTAAATACCCGCAGGGCGGCGAAAAACAGCTCATCAACGCCATAACGGGCCGCAGCGTGCCGTCCGGCAAACTTCCCGGCTCGGTAGGCTGCGTCGTTCAAAATGTGGCTACCGCGGCCGCCATATTCGACGCCGCGGTCAATAACAAGCCGCTGATCGAGCGCGTGGTTACCGTAACCGGTCTGGGCGTCAAAACGCCTAAAAATCTGCTTGTAAGATTCGGCACTATGTTTACCGAGCTTATAGACTACTGCGGCGGAATTACCGAAGACGCTGCAATGCTCATCTGCGGCGGGCCGATGATGGGCAAGGCCCTTCAAACTTCCGAAGTGCCGGTCACGAAAGCCGTCTCAGGCATTCTTATCCTCAACAAAGACGAGGCAAACCTATATGAAGAAGCGCCCTGTATCCGCTGCGGCCGCTGCGTTGACGTCTGCCCCATGGGCCTCCAGCCCGGCATGATCAATAAGGTCATAGAAGCCGGCGAGTACGCAAAACTCGAAGAACTCTCGATTATGGATTGTATCGAATGCGGTTCCTGCAATTATATATGCGCCGGCCATGAAAGGCTCGTACAGAAAATTAAAATAGGTAAAGTTAAACTGCAGGAAATACTTAAGGCGCGCAAAGAAAAAGAAGCCCGTGAAAAAGCGAAAGCCGAAGCTGATGCCGGGACCGCTCAACCGGACAAACCCGGCAAAAGTAAATAAAACGGACCGTAAATATCCAGCGGCTGATCAAACTCAATGCTTAAATACAGATCACTGTACGATACGGTAAATATAACACAAACAAAACCTGAAGTAAGTTAATAATCAATCAATAAAAGTTTAAATCATTTAAACGAAATGAGGGAAAGGTAAATTGGAAACAAAAGACAAAAAATGGATCGTCGGCCAGGGCTCTCATATTTACTTTCCGCAGGACACGCAGAAAATAATGTTTCAGGTAATTCTCGCATTGCTGCCCGCCTGCGCTATGGCCTTGTATGTATTCGGCATGGACGCTTTGAAAGTTCTGTTAGTCGGCGTTATCAGCGCCGTAGCCGCCGAAGCGCTCATCCAGAAATATTTAATGAAAACCGCGGTTACGATCAACGATTATTCAGCCGCTCTCACCGGGCTTCTTCTGGCTCTTAACCTGCCTGCAAGTTCGCCATGGTGGATGATATGCATAGGCTCGCTTATCGCTATCGGCATCGGCAAGCTCGCATACGGCGGACTCGGCCAGAACCCTTTCAATCCGGCGCTCGTTGGCCGCGTAGCGCTGCTGATCGGTTTCCCCGCGCTTATGACCGATTGGAGCGTCACGGGCGGCTATCTTGCCGAATTATACCGTAAAGTAAACCCTGAAACGCTCACGGCGGCCACTCCGCTCGGATTCGTAAAGGCATACAGCGGAACTAATTTTTCTACCGACCTCGTTAATTACTTTAACAGCTATAAAATTAACTGGGAATCGCTTTTCGTCGGCACCACCAGCGGCTCGATAGGCGAGATCAGCGAGCTGGCGCTCCTTTTGGGCGGCGCCTATCTCGTATATAAAAAAGTCATTAACTGGGAAATTCCGGTTTCTTTTATCGGCACGGTAGGCCTTATCTCCATGGCGGCCTATTATGCCAATCCGCAGGCCTCGCTTCTGCCGCATTACCATCTGCTGTCGGGCGGCCTTTTTCTTGGCGCCGTATTTATGGCTACCGATATGGTCACATCGCCCTTCACCTTTAAGGGCCGCATCATATTCGGCATCGGCTGCGGCGTTTTGACAATGTTAATAAGGCTTTACGGCGGATATCCCGAAGGCGTGTCGTTTGCGATACTACTTATGAATATATTCGTTCCGATTATCGATATTTACATTAAACCTAAAAGATTCGGAGTATAAAAATGATGAAAAGAGGAAGTTCTGATTTTAAATTATTAGTCGTTCTTACTATTTTTTCGGCGGTATCCGGCCTTTTGCTGGCTGTCGTCAATAACGTCACTAAAGACCGCATCGCTATGGTCAAGGTTAAAAAGCAGGAAAAAGCTTTAATGGAAGTCGTCTCTAAATTCGATACCGTCGAAGTCGAAACTCTTCTGGCCAATCCTTCCGATCCGGTTGAATTATTCACCTGCAAAACCTCTGACGGCAAGTTGAGCGGCATAGCCGTTAAATTATCTACCAGACAGCTTTCTAAGGAAGAATTAACGAAGCTCGGTCTCGCTGAAACAGCCAGACAGGACCAGGCCTATGACGCGCCGATTAAAATGCTCGTGGGTTTCGGCCCCGACGCTAAAATAAGCGGCATTAGTTTTTTAGAGCACAAAGAAACTCCGGGCCTCGGCTCTAATATCGAAAAAGCCGAATTCAAGTCGAATTATAAAGACGCCGGCATCGAATCTAAAAAATGGAGCGTTAAAAAAGACGGCGGCGAAGTTATCGAACTGACCGCCGCGACTATTTCGTCGAGAGCCGTTACTACGGCGGTTGTTAAAGCGATCGAAATTTATAAAAATAAAATGAAGACATTGGAACTTAAATAACGCGGCAATAAAAATATTGATTTATCGAGGTTAAATATGAGCATTAATATAAAAAATGAATTGTACAGGGGAATAGTTTCGGAAAATCCTCTTTTCAGGATTGCATTAGGTATGTGCCCGTCGCTTGCGACTTCCACTTCGGCTACTAACGCGCTCGGTATGGGACTATCGGTAATCGCGGTGCTTACCTGTTCGAATACGGTTATATCGCTATTGCGTAACCAGATCCCGGGTAAGGTACGCATACCGGCTTTTATAGTTATTATCGCGACTTTCGTTACGATGGTCGATCTGCTTATCGCGGCTTTTGTTCCGGCTTTATACGATGCGCTCGGGATTTTCATACCGCTTATAGTCGTTAACTGCATTATATTAGGACGCGCCGAGGCTTATGCCGCTAAAAACGAAGTACTGCCTTCGGTTGTCGATGGAATCGTTATGGGAACCGGCTTCGCGCTCGCTTTGACTTTGCTCGGTTCTTTGCGTGAGTTTTTATCGGCCGGAACGCTTTTTGGCTTTGCGATAGCGCCGTTTAAATACCAGTTTATCCTGATGATACTCGCTCCCGGCGCTTTTATCACCTTAGGGTTGGTTCTGGCTTTTATTAATTTTATGCAGAAGAAGGAGGCGTAATATATGTTTTCAGCTATGGTCGCACTAATTATTACTTCGGCTATATTCAATAATATAATCCTGTCGCAATTTCTTGGAATCTGCCCATTTCTCGGCGTGTCCAAGACGATCGAAACCGCTTCCGGCATGGGAGTGGCCGTATTATTTGTTATGGTTATGGCTAATTTCATTACTCATTTTATTCAGCTGCTTTTAGTTAAAGCAGGAGTGGCTTATCTTCAGACGCTCGCTTTTATATTGGTTATTGCGGCGCTGGTACAGATGGTCGAGATCATTCTTAAAAAAATTGCGCCCGCGCTTTATAACTCACTCGGCATATTTCTGCCGCTTATAACTACTAACTGCGCGGTTCTCGGCGCGGCTCTTATCGCCATTAAAAAGAATTACGGACTTCTGGAATCTACTGTTTATGCGGCATCTACCGCGCTTGGCTTTATTATTGCCATAGTTTTATTCGCCGGCCTTCGTGAAAATTTAAAATACAGCAAGGTGCCCGAATCGATGGAAGGCCTTCCCATAGCGCTTATTACGACGGGCATCATGTCGCTCGCGTTTATGGGATTCGCCGGATTTAAACTGCCGTTTTAATACGGCCGGTTTTAATTCGCTTCCGGCATAACGATAAACTCCGAATTAATACAATCAACGGAACAGCGTTCATCTATCGAATGTTGTTCCGTTCGTTTAAAGGCGGTAATATCTGGATACTTTCAGAAAATTGCTCACTGGTTTCATAAGCGGCGCCGTCGTTTTTTTTCTTGTATATACGGCGCTGATAAAACGCGAAGTCGATTATAAATTCGTTCAGCCGGTCATGGGAACGGTTTTTAGCGTTACGATATACTGCGCCGATGAAAACGCAGCGCGCGGCGCCGCGCAAAAAGCCTTCGCGCTTGCCCATGGCATCGAGTCTGAATTAAGCCGCTTCCGCCAGGATTCCGAACTCGCCCGTCTTAACCGCTCAAAGGGTAAACCGATTAAAATAAGCGGACATTTTGCCGACTGCCTCAAACGGTCTATCGCCGTCGGCGATTTAACCGGCGGTTATTTCGATATAACATTTTTACCGCTGTATAAAGCGTGGGACTGGCGCAACAACCCGCAAAGCGAGCCCTCAGCCTGTACTATCGAGGCGCTTTTAAAACTCGTCGGTTACAAAAAGATCGCCTTCGATGAAAAAAAATCCACAGTCTGCCTGCCGCCTTCTATGATGATCGATTTTGGCGGAGTCGCCAAGGGCTATACGGTGTGTAAGATGGCCGAATTATTGAACGCTGCCGGCATAAAAGACGCCATAGTCAACGGCGGCGGCGATTTAGTCATCACTTCTAAGAGACTTTATTTAATCGGCGTGCAGAACCCCTTCGTCGCCGAACGCGGAACGCTTCTTGGCAAATTGGCCGTTGAAGGACCCGCCGCCGTTTTTACATCGGGCGATTACGAACAATTCAGCGTAATTAATTCAAAAAAATACGGACATATTATCGATCCGCTTACCGGCCGGCCCGCGTCAGGAATTAAATCGGCCACTATTATCGAGCGCGCGATCCAGGGCGCGCCGGGAATTTCAGCCGGCGTAATAGCCATGGGCGAACAACGAGCCAAAAGTTTCGTCGAAAGTAAAAATATAGCCGCGCTTTTAGTTAACGACAGCGGAGAAATATATATGTCTAAAAAAATCTCCGGCTTAGCTAAGTTTATAAAGCAGGAATAAAATAACCGGTCTTTTTATTTTAAATCGATTATTTTACCGCCTTACCCGATTATTTATTGAATTATTTATTGAATTCTGTTATAATTTCTAAATAATTTCTAAATAATTTATCGAAGCTGAATAAAAGTAAAAGAAAAGTAAAGATAAAAATAAAAGTAGTTTTCAAAACGGAAAGGGATATTATGAAAAAGGCATTAATTACGGGAATAACCGGTCAGGATGGTTCATACCTCGCTGAATTTCTGCTTAAAAAAGGCTATGAAGTTTTTGGAGTGATAAGACGGTCGAGCTCTTTTAATACCGGCCGCATCGATCATATTTATCAGGATCCGCACACGCCCGAGGTCAAATTAAAACTCGTTTACGGCGATCTTAACGACGCGAGTTCCCTCAACAGAATATTAAGAGAAGTTCAGCCGGACGAAATATACAACCTCGGAGCGCAAAGCCACGTACGCGTCAGCTTCGACGTGCCTGAATATACAGGCGAAGTTACCGGCATGGGCGCGCTTAGAATACTCGACGCCATACGCGAAACAGGCGTTAAAACCCGCTTTTATCAAGCGTCTTCATCGGAACTTTACGGTCGTGTACAGGAAGTGCCGCAGCGCGAGACTACGCCGTTTTATCCGCGTAGTCCTTACGCCTGCGCTAAACTTTACGCCTACTGGATAACCGTTAACTACCGCGAGGCATATAACCTTTATGCGTGTAACGGAATATTGTTTAACCACGAATCGCCCCGCCGCGGCGAAACTTTCGTTACCAGAAAAATAACGAAAGCTATCGCCGCCATTAAATACGGCCTGCAGGATAAATTATACCTCGGTAATCTCGATTCCAAACGCGACTGGGGCTTCGCCGGCGATTACGTAGAAGCTATGTGGCTTATGCTGCAGCAGGATAAACCCGACGATTTCGTTATCGCTACCGGCGAAACCTACAGCGTCCGACAGTTTTTAGAAGAGGCGTTCGGCTATGCCGGCCTCGACTGGCAGAAATACGTCGAAATAGATAAGCGCTATTTCAGGCCTACCGAAGTCGATTTATTGATCGGCGACGCGTCAAAGGCTAAAAAAATCCTCGGCTGGGAGCCGAAAGTAAAATTTAAAGAACTCGTTAAAATGATGGTTGACTCCGATATGGCAGAGGTTAAAAAAATGGTGGAAGGCGTTAAAGTGAGTGATAAAAAGTGAGCCGGCTTAAAGGTAAAAGAATATTGGTAACCGGCGGTGCAGGTTTTTTAGGCTCTTTTGTTTTAGAACGACTCGATGGCTGCGGTTGCGCCGAAATATTCGCGCCCCGCTCCAGCGAGTTCGATCTGCGTGATAAAGATTCAATTATTAAACTTTTCAGGGAGTTTAAACCTGAAATTATAATTCATCTCGCAGCGGTTGTCGGCGGTATCGGCGCTAATATGGCCAATCCCGGTTCGTATTTTTACGATAACGCCGTCATGGGCATTCAATTAATCGAATACGCGCGCATATTCGGCGTCGAAAAGTTCGTAGCGGCCGGAACCATATGCGCCTATCCTAAATATACCCCGGTGCCCTTCAAAGAAGAAGACCTCTGGGCGGGCTATCCCGAAGAAACCAACGCGCCCTACGGACTTGCCAAGAAAATGATGCTCGTGCAAAGCCAGGCCTACAGACAGCAGTACGGTTTTAATTCGATATTCCTTCTGCCGGTGAATCTTTACGGCCCGCGCGATAATTTTAATCCAAAAACTTCGCATGTTATTCCGGCGCTTATTAAAAAATGCGTCGATGCGCTTAACCGCGGAGACGATAAAATAGAAGTATGGGGCAGCGGCGAGGCCAGCCGCGAGTTTTTATTCGTACGCGATGCGGCCGAAGCCATAGTTACGGCCGCCGAAAAATACGATAAAAGCGAGCCTGTTAATATAGGCGCCGGGTTCGAAATTAAAATAAAGGACCTTGTTTCTATAATAGCTGAATTAAGCGGCTTTAAAGGCGAAATCGTCTATGATCCTTCGAAACCCGACGGCCAGCCGCGAAGATGCCTCGACACGAATAAAGCCTTTGAAGAATTCGGCTTCAAGGCGCAGACTAAATTCGAAGACGGACTCAGGGCCACTATCGACTGGTATAAAAAAAATCAGGTTTAACGACCGGGTGATTTGAAAATCGCGGGAGGAAATTATGAGCTATAAAATGGGCGCCGGCGGCGCGTCGCAGCAGATGATGGAAGAGATAGCGGAGGCATACAGCCTTGAATTTCCCGATAATTTATATAAATTAATCGATTATTTTTCCGACGATAACTGGCTGATGCGTAAAATAGCCTGCGAATACTGCGCCCGCATAGGCGAGCCTGCGCTGCCGTATCTTTTCGATTCACTCACCGAAGAAGACGCTTCGCAGGATCGGCTTTACTGGGGCGTTAAAACTATGACGCGCTTTGTCAATACCGCGCATGCGGCTGCCGCTTCCGATTTTTTAACCAGATTGCTCGGGCATATCGCTAAAAACTATCGTAACGACGATTATAACAAGCTGATCTATCTTATTAAAGCATGCGGCGTTATGAAATCGCAGGACGCGGCGCCCGAACTTATCGAATTGCTCGGCCACGATAACTGGATTATCCGTAAAGAAGCCGCTGCCGCGCTTTTACAGATAGGCCGCCAGGCCGCGCCTTTACTTAAAGAGGCGTTTTCTTCCGGTAATAAAGATATCCGCTACTGGACCGTTAAATTACTCGGCCAGCTGCTCGGCGCCGATGCCGTCGATTCTTTTAAAAAGTTATTGAAGTCCGAAAAGAAAGACCTGCGTTATTACGCGCTGACCGCGCTCGGCGAAAATGACGGCGAAGATATTATCGAAGAGGTCGTCAACAGCCTCGGCGACGATTCCTGGCTCGTCAGGGCGCAGGCGGCCGAAATTCTCGAAAAAAAAGGACGCCCCGCTATCGCCTGCCTTAAAAAAGCGTTTTCCACCAGCACTAACTCCGACGTTAAATACTGGACGATTAAAGTTCTTTCAAAACTGCTCAAAGACGAGGCCGTTGAATATCTGCGCCAGATACTCGAAACCGACGATTCCGAGCTTAAATACTGCATCATCGAAGCGCTGTCGCACATGAAATTTATTAAGGCCGCCCCGCTTTTACTTAAAATGCTCGACGATTCGGCGTGGTTGGTCAGAAAGCACGTGGCATCCGTGTTTTTAAA
This sequence comes from uncultured bacterium, assembly GCA_964436235.1. Lineage (GTDB taxonomy): Bacteria > Muiribacteriota > UBA9980 > UBA9980 > UBA9980 > UBA9980. The sequence goes on along the minus strand of CAYTCW010000122.1, from coordinate 2,348 downwards.
GTTCGGCAGCCAGGCGTCGGCGTTTTTACTCAAAACTCTCGACAACGAAGATAATGAAAATATCCGCTACTGGGCGGTTCAAATCATATCGCGCGGCGAGGGCGGCAATTTCGCCCAACTGCTTAAGCTGTTAAAAGACCCGCAGCGCTCAGAACGCACCTTTATCATCCAGGCGGTCCGCGAGTCGAAAAATGATCTGGCGCTTCCCGCGCTTACCGATCTTTTATTAGACCCGCTATGGACCATCAGGCGCGAAGCGGCCTACGCAATCGCCGAATACGGCCCTAAAAAAGCCATAGACTGCATTATCGAATACGCCCGACTCGATAACGGCGACGTTAAGTTCTGGGCGCAGAAAATATTGAATTCATTCGAAGGTAAAGCCGTCAATATAATAGCCGAACGGATCAAAAACGCCGAAACGCAGGGTGAAACCGATAAATTACAGCGGCTTTATTCGCTTTTAGAACTTATCGACTCGCCGCGCGGCACCGAAATAATAGTAAACACCCTCAAAGGTAAAAAGGCCTCCAATAAAGACCGTCTTTGCGCGAGCTTTAAAGAAATTAAAAATGAAAAGTTCGTTCATAACCTTCTTAAAATATTCGGTGACGAAGACGCCGGAGTATGCTATTTTATAGCGCAAATTTTAAAGAATATATCCAAAAATATGTATCACATGCTCTACGGCGCGCTCGACGATAAAAACGCCGAAAAACGCGTGTGGATATGCAAGATATTTTCCGAGATCAAAGATCCCTCCTTTATCGCGCCGCTCATGGTTTTATTATCCGACGACGATAAAAACGTACGCTATGAAGCTACGCGCGCATTATCTAAATTCGAGTCGGCCGAAGTTTTTGAACGCCTGATCAAACGCTTCATTGACGAAGACGAAGAAGGACGGATATGCATTATCGAAAATGTTAAAAGCTTAATCGATACTAATATGATAAATTTATTGACTGAGGCTTTAGAAGATTGTTCGGATACCGACGCCTACTGGATCTCGAAATTACTCGTCGAAACCGCGGCGCCGCATCTTGAATTCATAGAAAAGCTCCATGAGCGCATGGATGAAAAATCATCGGCTAAATACTGGCTGAAAAAAATAATAGAACATATCAAAGGTATAAGTTACTTATAATTTAATGGAGGAGTAATAATGACAATCGACGCATGGGAATTAAAATCCAACTATTTTAAAAACAAAATTCAATCCAGCAGGCTTAAAGCATTCCAATTGATCGAAAGCGAAACCGGAAACTTCGACGCCGACGGCGTTAAAGTTTATAGCTGTGAATACGATCAGTCCGGCAATATGGTAAGAGAAGCCGAATACGGCCCTGACGGCGAACTCGACTGGATATGCTCTTACTCATACGATTCGCAGGGAAGACTTACCGAAGAAACTATATATACCGACGGCAATGTCGTTGAAGGTAAAACCGTTCATACCTACAACGCCGAGTCTAAATTAGCCGAAGTGGCCGAATTTGGCGATGAAGCCGAAGCCGAATATAAAACTTCCTATATTTACAACGGCGATAAATTAAGCGAAGAAATCCGCGTCAGCGATTCCGGCGAAAAAGCCGGCTGCTGCAAGCACGCCTACGATGCGGCCGGAAACCGCGTCGAAACCGTCGAATACGACGCCGACGATAATCCGGTTACAAAAGTAGTATATAAATTCGACTCCAATAATAACCTCGTCGAAGAAACCATATACGCATGCGAAGATAGCGAAAATCTCGAACTCGACTCCGCTATCCTTTACGTTTACGACGATCAGAAGCGCCTTGTCGAAAGACAGATCAAAAACGAAGATATGGTTTTTGATAAAATAAACTATAAATATGACGAAAAAAATAATATCATCGAAGAAAACTTTTTCGAGCGCGACGATTTCGAAGATGAAGGCTACAGCACAAGAGTCGTTTACGAATACGACGCCGCCGATAACATAGTCAAAGAAACCGAATACGAACTTAAAGACGGCAGCCTTAAACCTATGGTTTACTCAAAACATGTCTATGAATATCACGCTTAAAAGTTAATAATTAATAATTATAAAGTCAATAGTTGTGTAGTTGTATAGTTATACGGTTATACTGCTATATTTTGAAGGGGAGGGAGAAAGGGTTAGCAACCCTTTCTCCCTCCCCTTTACCCCTCCCTCTATCCGCAAATTGCCTGACGCTTTTTTGTTGGTTTATCGATAGCTTTTTCTTTCGGGGCCTTAATTTCTTTTTTTTTCTCTTTTTCTCTTTTTCTTGCCTTTTACTTATTTTTCTGTCAGCTTGCTTGTTTGCATGTGAGTACTTCGTACGCACATGCGCAGCAATAAT
>CAYTCW010000121.1:11810-13068 GCA_964436235.1 uncultured bacterium | reverse complement strand
ATATCATCTTAAAACGGCTATCTTAAGCCTGTATATCGAAATAAGGCCGTCTAAAATAAACTGAACGCCTATGCACAAAACTATAAAGCCCATCATTTTAGTCATGGCATTAATAAGGGTGGCCCCTATATAGCCGACAATCTTTGACGACAGCCGTAAAATAAAAAAAGATATCAGCGCCACGCAGAATATGGAAAAAAACAGCGCCAGGTATTGCGGCAGCTCTTTCGCCTGCGAGCTCATGCTTATAATAACCGCTATCGCCCCGGGACCGGATAAAAGCGGCATGGCTATCGGTGAAAACGCAACGTCTTCTTTTTCAACCGATTCGATATGCTCGGCCTCGCTTAATTTTTTACGCTCGTCGAGCATGCCTTTAGCGGCGGTTATCATCATTAATCCGCCAGCGATTTTAATACCCTCGATAGATATGCCGAAAAATTTAAGTATAAACGATCCGGCGATAAGAAAAATGCTCAGAATAACGAGCATATAAATAGAGGCTTTAAGCGCCTGCCTGTTTTTTTTAGATATGGAATCCTTCGCGGTTACCGAAACAAAAACGGGCGCGGCGCAAATCGGATCGACTATCGAAAATAGCGATATAAAACTTGTCATAAATAGTTTCAATAATTCGTTCATTCTATTTGCGCCCGCCTTTAGTATTAATTATATTATATTATTTAAGTTTCGCTCTAAAATATTAATTATCTTTAATCTGATCAATAATCAATTAAACCTTAAGCGCGCATTTAGCTTCAAAAAGCTCTATGGCGTATTCGATAAGTTTTTCGACTATCTGCTTATAGGTCATTCCCGAGGCTTCAAACATTTTAGGAAACATCGAAATAGAAGTAAAACCGGGAATGGTATTGATTTCGTTAACGAATATTTCCTGAGTTTTTTTATCTACGAACATATCTACGCGAGCGAAGCCTTTCGCGTCAACTGCGCGATATGCCGCCAGGGCTAATTCTTTAATATCTTCGAGCTGCTGTTTTGGAAGTTTGGCCGGTATATTGAATTTAGCCTTGCCCGCTTTATATTTATCGTTGTAATCGTAAAAATCGGCGGCGGGTATAACTTCGCCGGGTTCTGCCGCGGTAAGCTCGAAATTACCCATGACGGCCACTTCTATCTCGCGCACTTCATGGCCCTGCTCAACTATTATTTTATTATCGTATTGCGCCGCGGTTTTAATCGCCGCCTCCAGTTCGGTTACTTTGCTGACTTTCGTAATTCCTACCGAAGAGCCGAG
>CAYTCW010000121.1:3241-11710 GCA_964436235.1 uncultured bacterium | reverse complement strand
CCGAACGGGCCGTGCAGAACGGGAAAAGCTATTTCGATATTAATGACTTCAATGCCGCCCTGATTATTTTCATCTATTATCCATAGATTATGACTGACGTCGGGTTGCGCTATAAAGATAGCATGGACGCCGTTTTTAATTATTTCGACGGGGTCGAGCGAATCTTTTAAATATACCATATTGCCGTTTTTAGTGATGCCGACCGGTATAACATTGTATTTATCTTTATCGATGGAATCGATTATAGTTTTTGCCGATACGAGCGAAACTTCATGCTCGGAAGAACGGCCGCCGAAAAATACGCCGAGATTGATTTTTTCTTCGCCGCAGCCCGCGTGATTATCATGCGAAGAGCAGCAGCTGCACGAAGCTGCGCCGGATTTTTCAACTCTGTTTTTTTTAGCTGAAGATGAAGACGCCGTTTTTTTGGCGGGTTTTTTAGACGCTTTTGCAGCCGCCGCCGGAGACGAAGCCTTTTTTACGGGCGTTTTAGTCTTTGAAACTGTTTTCTTTGATGAAACTGCCATTTTTAACTCCTGATTATATTATTTTATTCGCGCAACGCGCTGATATGAATCGATTACGGACATCGCTTACGGCCGCCTAAAAAAAATATCAAGACGATAAAGACGCCTTGATATTTTTTGGCCGTTTATTTAATAGACTTTCAATGCAATGCTTGAATTATTCTTTACGACAGCGCCTCGACGGCCGCGGCCACGCTGTCATACGCCTCGACTATATTATCTACCTTCGTCGTTTTCAGAACTTTTTTAACGAAGTCTTTAACTAAGCACAAACAAATATCGCCCGAATACTTTCTGAATTTGATAAGGGCGGCGAGTATTACGCCAAGGCCGACAGATGAAATAACATTAGTTTTATCGAGGTTTAAAATAACCTTTATTTTATTTGACTGAAACAATTTATCAAGGGCGTCTTTTAACTTCATTGAATCTTCGGCGAAAATATCGCCCTCAACATTTAAAATGGTTATATTATTTACGGTTTCGATTTTTATATCCATTAAAAGAGCCCCTCCGTTAAATTAAATACAAAAGCCTTATCGATTAAAAATAAAGGCCTTTATTATTTTACCATATCCATTACGAGATCAACTAATACTTTAGTAACGATAGGTTCGGTTTTGCCTTCGATGACCTGGTTGGTTACCGAGCCGAAAGTGCCCGTAACGGCGTTTTTAACTATTTTGCCTTCTTTATAGGCGAAGAAAATCTGGCCGGTAGCGTTGACGTCGAGCTGTGAAACTACGCCGCCTTTTGATGCTTCGGAAACGACTTTCGATTTGATGACGACGCAGTCTAAACCCTGGGATTTTTCGAATTTATCGACGGTATAGGTCATTTTCAAAGTGGTAGGGATCTGTTCGGTAGCCGGAAGAACGGTTTCCCAGCTTTTGCCTATATCGACGGGCTCGTTCGGAAACGCCAGCTGCATCTGCTGCATCGACATTTCAGTTTTTAAACCCTGGGTGTCGAGGATTTTACCGGAAGGCTCCATGTGCATGGTAAATACCTGTTCGGCCTGTTTGTTAATGCCGTCAGCGGCGGGAGTGCCGTTGATTATGGTTTTAACGTTTTCAATCGAGGTGAGTAAATACATAACGTTTTTTTCGTCTCTGTCGATAACTCTCTGAACGAGGTGCATTTCGGTATCGGTATCCATTTTTTCAACTCTTCCGAGAGCGCCGATCGAGGTCGTAGTTTTCATTTTCATTCTATACTTCGTCGAATCGCCTTTTTTAAGGTCGTACTGTAATTTAACGCCGGCGGCGAAAACGTCACCTGTTAATGAAAGAACAAACGCTAAAATCAAACCTACTACAAATAACCTTTTTAACATAAGAATAAACTCCTCCTTCAGAGTCGCAAAAATTTGACACATATGATATAATACCCTAATATAAAGTAAATGTCAACACAAAACTCGGCGCTTTTTTCTTTTTCTTTTTTCTTCCGGCTTAAATATTAATTTTCCTCCTGACTTTCTTCGGTTAGTTTTAAAAACACTTCCTCGAGATTTTTTCCAGCTAATTTTTTTCCATCTTCATTATCGGCATATTCTTTTATTTTATCAACACGATCGAGCGCGATTATACGGCCGTGAAAAATTATGGCCACTTTATCGCAGATTTCTTCGGCGACGCTGAGAGTGTGGGTGGATAAAAAGATCGTGCCGCCGCGGGCCGCGATTTCCTTAAATATCTGCTTTACAACTTTAACGTTTTTAGGGTCCAAGCCTATCATAGGTTCATCTACTATTATAAAGTCGGGTTTATGTATGAGGGCAGAAGTGAAAACCAATTTCTGACGCATTCCGTGGGAATAAGTTTCGATAAGAGAATCGGCGTCCCTTAAAATATTGAACCTCTTTAAATACCCGGCAGCTAATTCTTTCGATTCATTCCAATCATGCTCGAAAATATCGCAGACGAATTTTAAAAACTCCCAGCCGCTCAATTTTTCATATACATTAGGCGTATCGGGAATATAGCCGATACGCCCGCGGGCTTCTTTAAAATTTTTCTCGTCGGCGAGCAGATTAACGCCGTTGATCAATATTTCGCCGGAAGTGGGCTTTAAAAGTCCGGTCATCATTTTGATGGTCGTCGTTTTTCCCGCGCCGTTCGGGCCTAAAAACCCGAATATCTCGCCGCGCTTTATATCGAATGAAATATCGTCAACCGCGGTAAAATCGCCGTATTTTTTAACTAAATTTTTAACTTCGAGCATCTATATTTTAATCTCCTCGTAAAAATTAACCATCTTATCGGCCGCAAGCCGTTTAGGAAGAACATAGCCTATAACCGTAAAGGCGGCGAGCCCCGAAAAAGTTATCAGCAGAATTAAATATTCCCATATATTAAAAGCCGAAAATTCCATATTATATCTCATAAAAAATTCGAAATAAAACAGCACCGCCTGAAAAGACAGCAGCAGCGCCGCATAGGCCGCGCATACTATCATCGTCACGAAACCTCCAAAACTCGCCGGCACTTCGGACACTGACGCGTCGAGCACCGGGAAAATGATTCCTATGTAAAGGTTGAAATGGCATATAAAATAAGTCAAAATAACGGTATCGAAAAATGAAAGCAGCAGCAGCGTGCGCTTTATCGACATAAAATAATTGGAAAGCGCACACAAAATAAGAGCAAAAAGCATCATGGGGATAAGACTTGTATAAAATTTAAGACGCAGGTACCTGCTTAAATCTACCGGCGAAGTTTTCACTATATAAAAAGCCTTGCCTTCGAGTGAAAATACCGGGAAAACGAACCTTATCGCGTAAGAAGTCACGATAAGCGAAATAACCCCGATATTAGCGAATCCGAACATATCTATAATATCGGCTGGAAGGGTTTTTGTGGCCACAGGCATCAGCGTTATATTATAAAGATAAAAAGCGGTTACTACTATCATCATAAAGCTCTGCACGATAAGAGTCTGCGTCCTTAAAAAAGTTTTAACGTCTTTATCTAATATCGAAGCGAGCCCTGAAGGAAGAACTTTTAAAAATCTTAAATATAACACATTAATAATATTTAATATAGGATCGAATATGTAAGCGAATACTTTAGCTTCTATGCCGTTCTTGCCGTCCTGCTCCTGTTCCTGCTGATACTTCAGATAGCTTTCGTGATAGCTCATACGGGCCGCAGCTAAGCACAAAACCGCGCTGATAAGCGTTGAAATATAGGCGGCCGCAAGGTTGAGAATAAAAAAGGCGTCATATGAATTTTTAAAGATAGATTCGACGGCCGAACTTATCCATGACGAAGGAAAATTTTCGAATTTAGGCGCCGACGAAGACATCAGATAATTAGCGAATATTTCGAGTTTTTCCACTGATAAAAGTTTTTCAGGCTCGAGCGCGCGGAACATGACTATTAAAAAGATGAATAAAAAAATCAATAAATAGTAGATGACTTTTCTCGCGCGGTTAACCGGAAAAATTTTAGATATGATAAGCGAAGCCAAACAGCCGAGCGAGGCCGGCATTATATAGAAAAAAGGCGTCGCCGCCGCTAAGGCCGCCATATAAGATAAAAACGAAGCGGACTGATAGGAATTATTATAGGCAAGAAGAAAGGCGGCGAATATGATATAAGCGCTCGTCACCGAAAAAAATGAAGTTTCGATAAATTTAGATATAAAAATATGAGTATGCGAAAGCGGCATCGAAAAAAGAAGCGAAAGATCGCGCGAAGTAAACAGCGTTGACATCGACGATATCATCGAACTCAAAAACAGCATGCAGAAGAAGGAAAAGCAGGCCATGCTGAAAAGATGGCCTTTAAGCGGGGCGGCGATAAGAGGCAGGGAGTCTATTTTTTCAAGGGCCTTATGCGCGCCGTAATACGCCCCGCCGATGACGGCCGCCGCAGTTAAAAATATCAGCAGCAGCGAAAAAGACGATATGGCCTTATAATAATTTTTATAAGACCATATTTTAGGATGCAATATATTTATTATTTTATTTATCGCCATATAATCCGCTGATTTTTTAACATTTATTCCGGCGCGCTTCGCAGAAGAATATCTTCGGACGCGCGCGCCGGACCTTTAATCGGCGCCGCTAAAAAACGGGAAATTTAATGGGGTTTTTAGCAGTAATTTTTTCGAGGGCTGCGCCGGCCATGGTTCTTACCGATTTATGCTGGTCCATCTGCGACATTTTAAGGGGTATTATCGCGCGGATATCGCCGATTTCGCCGAGCGCCATAGCGGCTTTTTCGCGCACCAACCTGTTTTTATCGCGCAGCAGCATAACGACGGGCTCGACGGAAAGTTTAGACTGCATCTGGCCGAGTATTTCGGCGGCGTTTTCACGCATGAAACTGTTATGGTCGCTAAGAGCGGCGATCAAAGGCTGTTCAGCCGAACGATACTTAAGTTTAGCTAAGACCATGGTCGCCTGCTGGCGTATATTTTCTTCAGAATGTTTGAGCGCTTCGATTAAATGCGAAACGGCCCGGTCTCCTAAATTCTTAATGCTTTCAAAAGCCTTTATGCGCACTAATGAATTAGCGTCGTTAAGCATATTTAAAAGCGGAATGGCCGCCGCGAGCGCGCCCGTTTTGCCGAGCGCCTCGACTGCCTGACGGCGAACATTTTCGGACGAATCGGCGAGGGCTTCTATCAATGAATCGACGGAGCGCTGATCTCTGATATTACCGAGAGTGAATATAGCCGCTTCGCGGACTTTTTCGGAGGCGTCTTTAATCAGCCTGAGCAGGTTCATCGGAACGCGGTTATCTTTAAGCCTGCCGAGAGCGTGTATCGCGCTGATGCGGACGGCTTCCGCGGAATCTTTAAGCGCCTGCGTAAGAGGATCGAGGCAGCGCTGCGAATTGAGTCCGCCCATTATTTTAACGGCCGTTTCGCGGACCGCGTCGGAAGGATCGCGCAGCATCTTAGAAAGCGCATCTATTATGGAATCGCCGCCGATTCTGCCGAGCGCCTCTATAACGGTTTTTCTGACTTCTTCACTGCCGTCGTTAATTTGCGTAATTAAAAAATTAATCGATTTCGGATCGCCGATCACGCCGAGAGTATAAGCGGCGGCCTGTTTAATATAGGAGGACTGATCGGTTAAAAGGCGCTGAAGATTAGCTAAAAGTTTTTCGTCGGAAATGCGTTTTAATGAAAACGCCACATTTTTATAACCGACAGGCGAGTTCTCGTCTTTTAATATATCGATAAGATTAGTTACCGACTTCGGAATTCCTATAAGGCCGAGAGCGTAAACTATATACTTTTTCGTCTGTTCGTCGGCGTTTTTATAAGCGTTCATAAGCGCGTTGACCGTGTTTTCATCGCCTATTACGCCGAGAAGCTCGCAGCAGTTTTTAGCGATGGCGGGGAATATTTCGAATATAAGCTGGTTTCGGGGCTTATCCATATCTAACTTTTTAAGGTCGCGTTCGTTGAGAGTGCTTATAATTATGGAAACTAAGTGCCCGGCCGCGCGCTTGTCTTTATATACGTAAAGAGTTCTGGCGATGGCGAAACGGTTCCACGAAAGGGCCTCTTTGAGTACTATATCTTCCTCGTATAATTTAAGAATATGTTCGTCTATGGCTACTAACGCATCCATTACCACTTTGACCATATCTTTCGACGAATGATCGACTAAATTTATAAGCGGCATTATGGCGCGGCTGTTACCTATCTTTCCGAGGATCCTGACCACTTTATGCTGTATCGAAGCGTTTTCTTTTTCACGCTGATCATCGTAAATATCGAGTATTTTCAATAAATCAGAAACTGCCATATCGCCGATTTCGATCAAAGACCATAAAGCCTTTTCTGAAACGGTTTCAGCCGTATCGCTGAGGCATCCGATAAGCGGGCCGATCGACTGCGGATCGTTTAGCCTGCCGAGAGCTTCGATAGCTCCGACTTTCACTTTTTCATTAGGATCGTTTAAAACTTTAATAAGCGGCTCGACCGACGCTAACGATTTAATCCTGCCGAGCGCCCATACGGCTTTCTCGCGGACGTCCTCGTTTTTATCCATAAGCATTTTAACTAAAGTGGATATGCACGATTCGTCGGCGATTTCACCTAGCGCGGAGGCGGTCGCCAATCTGATTTCATCGTCATCGTTAGACGCGCCTGAGTTAAGATATTCGATAGCCAGCGGGCTTTTAATCTTACCGAGCGCCTCGATGGCGGCGCCTTTAATTTCAAGACTCTGATGGTTGAGCAGGATACAAAGTTTATCTACCGCCTTCGAAGAGCCTATCTCACCAAGAGCGAATGCCGCTATCTTCTGCAGGCTTTCGTATTCGGAGTCGAGCTGTTCGATAAGCGCCGCTACGACGCTGTCTGAGTGCATCTTAGAAAGCGCGAGGCAGGCTGAAACCCTTATATTTATTTCGGGGTCTTTCAACATTTCGATAATATAATCGAGCGTCGCGTCGTTTTCGAGTCGCCCGAGCGCTTCGGTAGCGGCTAATCTTACCTGCGCTGAAAGGTCGCGCAGCGCGCCTATTAAATTTTCGGTGGCCGCAAAATCCCCTATTTCACCAAGGCTTTTTGCCGCTATGTATCTTATATCTTCCGAGTCGTTATTCAAAAGTTTGCTTATAGGGCCTACTACCTTGCCGCCGCCGATCTTTCCGAGGGCCTCGCAGGAATAGTAAATTAAATTTTCATCTTTATTTTTAAGCAGTTTGATTAAAAGGTCGGACGCCTGATCGGAGCGGATATTGCCGAGACATTTAACTATATTCAGGCACATGTCCATATCGTCGGTTTCGCCCGTCAGAGCTCTTATAAGCGGCTCGACGGCGAGCGGGCTCTTGATTTTTCCGAGCGCGTCTATAACCGTTTCTTTTAAATCTTTATCGGTCTGGGATAATAGCTCGACTAAAGGCGCGACCGCTTTTTCGTCAGCCATCCCGCCGAGACGCTCGACTATTTCGTGCTTTTCTTCCTGAGAGCGCGCAACAGAAAGAATTTCTATCATTTCATCGACGCTTATTTTCTTTTCTTCTTCGATTTTGATTTCGCCCGAAACGGTTTGCTGAGAAACGGTTTCGTACTGAGACTGCAGTTTTTCTTCTTTTTGCTCGTCTTCAGCCTCATCGTCTGAGAGCATATCGATAAGGGCTACCTTGCCGCCGGACGGCTTAGCTGAAGCGGCAGGCGCCGTCGGTACGGACTGCTGCTGCTGCTGACCATCCGTTACGCCGGCAGACTGAGTGGAAGCGGCCGGAGATAATGAACCGGTAGAAGGCGCTTCGGTCATTGTATTAAGATTAACGGCGGGCACCTGAAGACTGAATCCGGCCGGCTGCGCGGGCGTTTGCGCCGCCGCAGGCTGAAGCTGCTGCTGAACGGGCGGCTGCGGTTGCGGAGGAGGCGGAGTTTGCGCGATATCCGGGCCGAGATTAAAGTCGAAAGAAACCGGCTGTTCGACGGGCGGAGGCGGAGGCGGAGGCACGACCGGCTTAGCCTGCTGCGGCGGAACTTGCTGATTCAAAGCGGCGGCGGCAGGCTGCTGTAACGGCGGCATGATCAAATCGTCTAAAGAACCGTCTAACAAAGAAGAATCGTCAAAACTGAAATCGGGCTGTTTAGTATCCGGCTTTATGGCGGACGGCGGAGTTTTAGCCGCGGAAACGGGAGGCGGCCCGGCTATCGAACCGCCGAGAAGATCGTCAAGCGACATGCTCACATTCATAGACTCCTGCGCCTGCGGGGCTGCGGCGGATTTTTTCTCCGCTTGCGAAGGTTCGGCTACGCCCAGACCGCCGCCGAATATATCGGTAACGTCGCGAATTTCGGTGATTATTTTAGTGGCTTCTTTTTTGACTTCTTTCGGTTTCTCGCTCTGCTCGATTAATTCTGATAAGAGATCGTCTGAAGGCGCTTCGATATTCAAATCGATATTTTTAAGCGGATCGGATTCCGCGTCGGCTTTCGCTTTAGCGGCGGC
>CAYTCW010000121.1:0-3141 GCA_964436235.1 uncultured bacterium | reverse complement strand
AATCGGAAGGTTTGGCTGCAGCTTTAGCGGCAGGTTTGGCTGCAGGCTTTTTAGATGAATCGTCTATTAAAAGATCGCCGAGATCGAAATCGTCGGAATCGGAAGGTTTGGCTGCAGCTTTAGCGGCAGGTTTGGCTGCAGGCTTTTTAGACGAATCGTCAGAGAGAAGATCGCCGAGGTCTAAACCGAGATCGTCGTCGGCGGGCGGTTTCGGGGCCGACTTAGCGGCGGGTTTAGCTTCGGGTTTAGGCGCGGGTTTAGAAGCGCCTTTAGGCGGGCCGCCCATTAATTCCGCCAGCACGTCGTCGTCACCGGCCATATCGATGCCGCTTTCGTTCAAATCTAAGTTAAGGTCTTTGCCGAGGTCGGAAAAGATATCGTCGTCGCTTTTTTTAGCGGCGGCAGACGGTTTCGAAGCCGGTTTGGCCTCGGCTTTAGCCGCAGGTTTAGCGGAAAGACCGGCAAGCGGATCGGAACCGTCCAGATCGAGAAGGTCCATATCAAGATCGATTTCGTTATCGGCAAGCATCGGCTTTTCTTTTTTTGCAGCCGGCTTTTCATGAGCGTCGGCTTTTTTTTCTTTTTCTTTTTCCTTCTGCTTGTTAGCCATTATATTTTCTATATCGTCGGCCTCCATAATTTCGAGACCGTCAAAATCGCCGAGATCGAATACTTCGTCTTTTTTAGCGGCGGGCGCCGGCGATTTAGCCGCCGGTTTGGCTTCAGCCTTTTTAGGGGCCGGCGAAGGCGAATCGCTAAGTTCGATATCTAAGTCGGCGAATATATCGTCGTCGGCTTTTTTTGCAGCCGGCTTTGCCGGAGCTTTTTTGGTATCGGTAAGCGAACCAAGTTCGGCGAATATATCGTCGTTATCCGCCGGTTTTGCTTTGGAATCTTTGGGTTTATCGCCGGATAGATCGTCGAATATATCCTGACTGTTAGACGCGGCCTTGCCTTTAGATTTGGCTCCGCCAATGCCGAGCTCTTTGAATATCTGATCGTCGTCCATATTAAGATCGAAATCCATATCTTGAGAACCGGCCTTGGCCGCGGGTTTTTTCGCCGCGCCGCCTTTAGCCGCAGGCTCGTCGGTTTTAAGCTGATCTAAAAGGCTGTCCAGATCAAGATCGCCGCCGGAAGCGGCAGCCGCCTTAGCTTTTAAAGGCGCGCCGCACTCAGCGCACATTTCGAGCTTATCATCATTTGCAACGCCACAAGTCTTACAGAGTATCATTTTTCCTCCCTCACATACCTAGCGGAAAAGAATATATATAACAAAAAATAAAATCGCAATAACACGGAATAACTAAATAATTCTTTACTTTTATATTTTATATTTATTTTTTTGTACGAGAAAACTGCGAACCCGTTAAGCGGATTCCTCCTCATAGAATCTATTATCGATTAAATTACACAATTCATTAATTATTTTTTCTTCGTCTTCGAGAGAATCGCCGCGTGCCGTAATAATTATTGACTCGCCTATCCCGGCGCAAAGCATCATAACCCCTAAAATGCTCTTGCCGTTAACTTCGATATCTCCTTTTCTTACGGATATACTGCACTTAGATTTGTTGGCCTGCTCTACGAATAAGGTAGCCGGCCTGGCGTGCATACCCGAAGGATTTTTAATTTCACATTCCCTTTCGATCATGGTTATTCTTTATACCTACCCTCTTAGCCATATATAATTATAGCTTTTTTTATATTTTTATAACAATAGCAAATTTTATTTATTTTATTTTTATGTTACATTTCCAGTATATTTTTTTCGTTAAGAACTAAAAAAATGGCGCCCATCGAACCGGCATCGTTACCAAGATTGCTGACCTTAATTTCAAAATCACGCAAAGAAACTTTAGGCGCTTTTTTAAATACCGTATCGATGACCGGCTTGATCAAATCTTCGCCCGCTGCGGAAAGACCGCCCGAAAGAATAATTTTATTAGGGTTAAAGATGTATATGAGATTTATCAGCCCTATCGCCGTAAATTCGATCTGCTGATTAACGGCGCTTTTAGCCATTGGATCGCCTCTTCTGGCCGCCTCGAATATCAATTCGCAGTTGAGTTTGCTTAAATCGTTCGAACACAACTCGAATATAATGGAAGGAATTTTTGAGCGCTGGTTCTTATTTATTGAAAGAAAATTTAAAACACGCGATATGAGAGCTGGCGCCGATGCGTATTTTTCCCAGCAGCCGTAATTGGAACAGCCGCACTGCGCGCCGTTAAAATCTATCGTCATGTGGCCTATTTCGGCAGCGTTATTATTGACTCCCCGAAGCAGCTTTCCGTTAACCACTATCCCGCCGCCTATTCCGGTCCCAAGCGTAACGCATATAAAATCTCTTACGCCGCGGCCGGCCCCGCGCCAGTATTCGCCGAGCGCCGCGAGATTTGCGTCATTGTCTATATAAACAGAAAGTCCGGCGAGCTCTTCGAGCTTAGATTTTACGTCAACGTCGTTCCATTTAAGGTTCGGTGCGAATATCACTTTTCTGAAATCTGCGTCAACGGTTCCGGGACAGCCGATCCCGCATCCTATTATACTCTGGCGGCCATGGCCGTTTTTATCTATAAGCTCGCCTATTTTTTTTGCAATATCACTTAAAATGGCGTCGGGGCCGTGAGACACCCGAGTCGGTATTTTATCGGTCATCAATATTTCGCCATCGGAGCGGGCATAGACAAATTTAACGAAAGTGCCGCCCAGATCTATACCAATGACATACTTAGCGCCCGGAGCGTTTTCATTCATATAAGCACCTGATCATTACTCAAAAATTATATAAAATCTAATAAATTAAGCATTATAATAACAAAATTTAATAAACTTTGCAAGCATAAAATAATTTTATCGGATGCGCCGGTCCTCTTTGCGACTTCGTTATAAGCTCCGTCGGAAAGCGCGTGATATTCATCTTCCGGCATTTCGATCAAATATTTTATTTTAGACGCCAGATCGTTTTCGTCCTTAACTAAAATACCGCCACCCGATTCTAAAAAACCGGCCGCCATTTCTTTAAAATTATGGGTATGCGGCCCGAATAACACGGGTTTTTTAAATACGGCCGCCTCTAAAAGATTATGCCCGCCGGTATCTACGAGCGAGCCGCCGACGAATACGGCGCGCGCTAAA
>CAYTCW010000120.1:10801-13115 GCA_964436235.1 uncultured bacterium | reverse complement strand
ATCGCCGCCGGCCGGCTGCGCGCGGTTAAAATAACCGTCGGAAAAATGACGCAGATAGTCGCTGAATCCCTTAAATTCGGCCTCGAGGTCAAAAGCGGCCCGGCCGGCTTCGAATCCATCGATTTTATTATAAACGAAGCGCCGCTTAAAGTTAAATGCGGCGCCTGCGGCTTTGAATCGATATTAGAAAGAAACGGCGGCGCTTACGGCGAATTGAGCATGGCCTGCACGAACTGCCGCGCCAACGAGCCGCGCATCATCGGCGGTCGAGAGTTCTCCGTCGATTCGATCGAAGTGGACGATTGATGGTTTTATTAAATTTATAATTAAACTTATAGTTACATTTATAGTTATAAATATGATTATAAGTTTAATTTTACCGGAGATTTCCGGTCAATTAAATAATCGGTTAAAGGAGTTTTTAAGATGGCTGAAATTGAAATAGCTAGAGACGTTATGGAAGAAAATGATTTAATAGCAAAAGAAGTTAACGATATACTCAACGAAAAAAAAATTTATTGCATTAATATAATAAGCTCGCCTGGCGCCGGAAAAACCACGCTGCTCGAAAAAACGCTTGCAAGGCTCAAAGGAAACCTCGCATGCGCGGTTATCGAAGGCGATATTTCAACGCCTATCGACCGCGACAGGCTTCTGCCGCACTGTGAAAGCGTTTATCAGATCAATACCGATACCTTCGGTGGCGACTGCCATTTAAGCGCTTTTATGATAAAAGACGCGCTCGCCGAATTCGATTTAAATAAAATCGACCTTTTAATTATCGAAAATGTAGGCAACTTAATATGCCCCGCCGATTTTGAAATTGGCGAGCATAATAAAGTATTGCTTTATTCATTGACCGAGGGCGAAGATAAGCCGCTTAAATATCCCGTTTCTTTTAATGTCGCCGATGCCATCATAGTCACTAAAATGGATCTTCTGCCGCATCTTGAAGTTGATATGGCCAAAATAAAGGAAAATATCGCAAAGGTGAACGCGGATGCAAAGGTGATCTTCGTTTCGTCGAAAACCGGCGAAGGCCTCGATGAATGGCTCGATTATCTGCACTCTTGCTCAAATAGTGCGGGTAAAAACATATAGTGATAATCAGTCGTCAGTCGTTAGTTATTAGTCATTAGCCATTAGTCATTTTTTGAAGGGAGGGAGAAAGGGTTGGCAACCCTTTCTCCCTCCCCATGCCCCGCCCACTATCCGCAATTTGCCTGACGCTTTTTTGTTAGTTTGCCGATAGTTTTATTGGTCTCGGCTTTAATTAATTTTTCTTTTTGTTTTGTTTCCTGCCTTTTACTTATTTATCTGCCGGCTTGCTTGTTTGCATGTGCGCGCGGCGCGCGCACATGCGGTGCAATAATGGCACTACCGAAACTTTATCTTGCGGCTCGCGGTAAAAGTTACTGTAAATCGATTCTAATAATTGTACTATGTTTGAACTATACTATATTATTTATTACATTATTAAAAGTGCTGATTGAATAAAAAAGTAACTAATTACATCTTATATTGGTTAAAATCTCATTTTTCTCATATTTATAATCTCATTTTTTGTTAAAAATTATTAAAAAACCCTTTATTTTTGCTCATAAATGTTATAGAATAACTCCGATCTTAAATCAAGGAGGTATTTGTTAAATGTCAAAAAAAATACTAATCATCGATGACGATCCTGATATAGTCGAAACTATGAAAACGGTCCTCGAATCGAGAGCTTATCAGGTTGAAACCGCGTCTAATGGTACCGAAGGCTTAGAAAAAGTGAAATCGTTCGATCCTGCTCTTATAATACTCGACGTTATGATGGATTCCATCACCGAAGGTTTTCACGTTACTTACAAACTCCGCTCGCCGGAGCCTTCCTCAGAATACGCAAAGTGGTCAAAAACTCCTATAGTTATGGTATCGGCTATTAACACCGCTTCGCATTTTAAATATTCACCTCAAACAGATTCAGACTTTTTACCTGTCAATGAATTTTTGAATAAGCCGATCGAGCCCGAAAATTTATTGGCGGTAGTTGAAAAATGTTTGGCACAGTAGTTTAACGGATATAATACACGGAAAGAAATTAAAAGATGACGACGGCGGTTCCAAAAGGTATCGAAATAAGAGTATTCGAGTTGCTCGCAAGGCTTAAATGGCTCACCGATCTGCGTTGGCTCGCAGTTGGCGGCGTTATTTGCGTGGTCGAATTCTGCCTCCTGATTTTAAAGGTAGATTTTAGCAGGCGTCCGCTTTATAGTTGTGTAATAGCCATGGCGGCCGGTAATCTTGTTTTCGTCTATTCGATAAAAAATCT
>CAYTCW010000120.1:0-10701 GCA_964436235.1 uncultured bacterium | reverse complement strand
ACCACATCCATATCGCAGCGTTTAAGGCTCAAAGAAAACCTGCTTCTTGAAACTAATATGAAATTAGTGGATCTCGACGCTAAAAAATCGGAGTTCGTCATGGTCGTCGCGCATGAAATAAAATCGCCATTAGGCACGATCCAATTCATGCTTAAATCGCTTACCGGCGGTTACAGCGGCGCGGTCATCGACGACAAAGCACGCGAACAGATAACCAAGGCTGAAAATCGAGCGGCGGGCCTTTTAAAATTAGTTACCGATCTTCTGGATCTATCTAAAATCAAAACCGGCTTCGGCGCGAAAGAATTTAAAAAAGTATCTTTGCTTGAAAAACTCAAAAAAGCCATTGAAACGATGAGCGTTCAGGCGAAGGCGGCTTCGGTTGAAATCAGGGAAACGATAAACGGCAAAGACGAAGATTTTATTATCGACGGCGACGCCGAATATCTCGATAACGTTATAATTAACGTCATATCCAACGCGGTTAAATATAGCCATAAAAACGGCGCGGTCGAAATCGCTCTGCTGCGCAAAGATAATTCCGTTATTTTTAAATGCAAAGACAGCGGGATAGGTATTCCAAAAGAAGATATAGGCAAGATTTTCGATGAATTTCACCGGACCTCCATATCTAAAAAGCATACTACGAACGGCACCGGGGTCGGCATGGCCATTACTAAAAAAATCGTGGAGTATCACAATGGCACGATCGAAGTAAGCTCCGAATTAGGCAGCGGCTCCGAGTTCGTAATAACGCTTCCGGTCAATAATAAAAGAACGATAGAATAAAAAAACAACAAACGGTTAATAACAATCCAACTAAAGGAGGAAAATAAATGCACAAGGCAATGACAAGAGCTGAAGTAGCTCTTTTTGCTGAAAACTTAGTAAAAACTAATGTCGTTTACGGCGTTGTAGCTAAAGACAAACAGTTTGCGTGGGATCGCATTTCAGATCACAAAGAGATGGTTTTAGACTATTCGACGACAATTTCCTCGCCTAAAAAATATTTCCTGCCTCCCACTGAAACGCTTATCGAGTTTAAACTCGCTGCGAATCCCGATCCTAAATTCGTCAACCATTCGCAGGAAGCTATATTATTCGGCATGCACGCCTGCGATTTATACGCTACGAACATGCTCGACCACGCCTTCGAAGATACCAATAAAGATCCTAATTATCTCGAAAAGCGCAAAAAAGCTATATTAATCGGCGTATCATGCATGCCCGATCCGGACTGCTTCTGCAATAAAATGGGCGTTGACGGCGAAGTTCATAACGAAGCTAAAATATCCAAAAAAGAAGCGTTATACGATATATTCTTCAAAAATATAGGCCATAAATATTTAGTGTCGGTCGGCACCAAACGCGGCGAAGAGCTTCTGGCTAAATACGCTAAACCCGCCGAAGCCACTAAAGACGAACTCGAACAGCTTAAAGTAGTCGAGAAAAAACGTATGGAATCTTTTACTAACGATTTAAAATCCGATTCGGACCAGCTTACCAAACTTATGCCTAAAACTTATAATTCGTCCGTATGGAAAGAATACGCAGATAAATGTTTCGCCTGCGGAACATGCAATCTCGTATGTCCGACCTGTTACTGCTTTAACATTACGGAAAAAGTCGAATTGAACCTTAAAGAAGGTTCACGCAACCGCGAGTGGGACAGCTGCATGCTTCCTCAGTTCGCTGAAGTCGCCGGCGGCGAAAATTTCCGCGAGCACGTGGCTGAAAGATTGCGCCACCGTCTTATGAGAAAAGGCCTTTACATCAAGGAAAAATTCAACAAATCAGGATGCACCGGCTGCGCGCGCTGCTATCGCAACTGCACCGCCGATATCTCGATAGTAGAAATGTTCAACCGTTTAAAGGAGGTTACTGAAAATGAGTAATACAATAACCGCCGCGCCGGTAAGACATAAAAATACCGATACCAATATGTTTTTGCCTAAAATGGCTAAAATAAATAAAATTGAAGTTTTTACCGAGAGGGAAACTTATTACGAATTAGAATACCTCGATAAATCAGATCTGGGCCACAATCCAGGCCAGTTCGTCGAAGTTTCAGTATTCGGCATAGGCGAAGCGCCTATTTCAATTTCATCGCCTCCGACGGTAAAAGGCAAATTCGAACTTTGCATCAGAAACGCCGGCACGGTAACTAACAAGATTCATCAGCTCAAAGTCGGAGACTCGGTCGGCATTCGCGGACCTTTCGGCACCGGCTTCGACGTTAATAATTTTAAGGGCAAAAATGTTTTGTTCGTGGCGGGCGGCCTCGGCTATGCCCCTTTGCGCTCGCTGATTAATTACGTCCTTGAAACTAGAAAAGACTATAAAGACGTTACGTTGCTCTATGGCACGCGCGAGCCTAAAGAAATACTTTACAAAAAAGAAATCGAAGCGCTCGAAAAAAACAAAGATATTAACTTTCATATCACGGTTGACCGCGGCGCTGAAGGCTGGAATAAAAATGTCGGCGTTATCACCACGCTTTTTTCGAAAGTTAAAATTGACGATCCGAACAATACGATAGTAGCCGTGTGCGGCCCGCCTATCATGTATAAATTCGTCGTCATGGAAGTTCTCGGCAAGAAAATTCCGGCTGAAAACATATATCTTTCGCTCGAACGCAGAATGAAATGCGGCGTAGGCAAATGCGGACACTGCCAGATTAACAGCGTTTACGTCTGCTGTGAAGGCCCCGTTTTTAATTATGCCCAGGTACGCGATTTTAAGGAGGCTATATAAATGAGTAAACCCAAGGTAGCTTTTTTCGATTTTACATCATGCGAAGGCTGTCAGCTTGAAGTATTAAATCAGGAACCTCAGGACATGATAGATCTTTTAAACGCGGTTGAAATTGTTAATTTCCGCGAAGCTATAAGCGATAAGGGCCAGGATTATGAAATAGCTTTCATCGAAGGCTCGATTTCCAGACCGGCTGACGAGGTTAGAATTAAAAAAATCAGAAGGCAGGCTAAAATATTAGTAGCTCTTGGCGCGTGCGCATGCACAGGCGGCCTTAACGCCATGAAAAACAAATATTCGGCTGCCGATTATAAAAACTATGTCTATAAAGATAAAGCGCATTATGAAAGACTCGACTCATACGCAGTCAGGCCTTTGAGCGCGGTAGTTAAAGTGGATTGCGAAATCCCCGGCTGCCCGATCAACCGCCACGAATTTCTCAGAATCGTTAAATCAGTCCTTATGGGCGTTACACCGCAGCTTCCCGATTATCCGGTCTGCGTCGAATGTAAAATGAAAGACAACGTTTGTATGTACCAGCGCGGCGAAACCTGTATGGGTCCTGTTACCAGAGCCGGCTGCGACGCCATATGCACCAGTTACGGCGATCCGTGCACTGGCTGCCGCGGTTTTGTTCCGCATCCTAACATCAACGCGCAGAAAGACGTTCTGGCTAAACACGGCCTCAGCGCCGAAGACGTCATGCTGAACTTCACGATGTTCAACAATTTCAGCAAGGAGGACACCACAAGATGACAACCAGTTTGCAATTAAACTTAGAACACGTAACAAGAGTAGAAGGACACGGTAATATAGTCGTCAACGTTAAAGACGGCAGGTTGGAAGAATCAAGACTTCACATAGTAGAGGCTCCCCGCTTTTTCGAAGCGATGCTTCGCGGCCGCCATTATACGGAAGTCGCTCCCATTACATCCAGAATATGCGGTATCTGTTCGGTAGGCCACACTCTTACCTCGCTGCGCGCTTCTGAAAACGCTATGGGCATAACTCCGTCACAGCAGACGCAGCTTTTAAGAAAACTTTTGATGCACGGCGAAACTATAGAATCGCACGTTCTTCACATTTATTTCTTAGTGGCTCCCGACTGTCTTGGCGTTAATTCGGTCGTTCCTCTCGTTGCGAGCCATCCCGACGTGGTAGTTCGCGCGCTTCGTATGAAACGCTTAGGCCACTATATCGGCGAAGTTATGGCCGGCCGTAAAATTCATACGATATCGGCTGTGGTAAACGGTTTTACAAGAATACCGAAGGCTTCCGAATTGAAAGAATTGCGCACCAAACTCGAAAAAGAGTTTATTCCCGATTTAAAAGAGACCGTCACCACCGTTCTCGCTCTTGCCCCGAAGATACCGGATTTCACTCGCAAGACTGAGTATGTAGCGCTTTCGAAGCCTTACGAATACGCTTTCATCGACGGCGTTATTAAATCCAGCGACGGCGACGTTACGCCTATTTCCAATTACCGTGAAAAAATAAAAGAATATGTGGTCAAGCATTCGGCCGCTAAACACGTTCGCGGCAATAACGGCCCGATATTCGTCGGCGCGCTTTCAAGATTCAATATCAACTACGATCTTTTAACCCCGTGGGCTAAAGAAATAGCGGCGGCAGCCGGATTGAAAGCTCCATGCCACAATCCGTTCTTAAACACGGTCGCTCAGTTAGTCGAATTAGTGCATTGCGCCGAAGACGCAATCAGAATAATTGACGAACTGCTCGAAAAAGGCCTTAAAGAAGAAGATCGTCATGTAATGACAAAAGCGGGCGTAGGCGCAGGCGCTGTAGAAGTTCCGCGCGGAACGCTTTATCACGAATACGAATATGACGACAAAGGCTATATCGTCAACGCTAACTGCATCATTCCTACCGGTCAGAATCTCGCTAATATCGACGCCGATATGGAAAAGTTAGTTCCGGAAATACTTCCGACAAAATCAAAAGAAGAAATAGCGCTTACACTCGAAATGCTCGTGCGCGCTTACGATCCATGCATATCGTGCGCAACGCACATGCTTGACGTAAAATTCATAAACGAATAAGTAGTAAGTTTTGAGTTAAGTATTTATTTACTCAACTTGAAGCGGAATTGAAAACGGGGCGAATATGAAGTTTATAACTTTATTTCGCCCCGTTTTTCATTTTAAGTTTGTATTTCAATTGAATTGTTTTATTACCGCGTTGCGCTCAAAGGCTACACTGCGAAATATTTCGCGTCCGGGTGATGTATTATAATCGCCGTAGTGGATTGTTCCGGGATCATTTCGCAGGTATCGCTCAGTTCGAGGCCTATTTCTTCCGGCTTTAATATGTCGAAAAGAATTTTTTGCATATTCAGATCGGGGCAGGCCGGATAGCCAAAGCTGTAGCGCGATCCGCGGTATTTTTGACGGACCATGGCCTGGTTGTCGAGCGCGCCGGCGTCGATGATACCCATTTCTTTACGGATGAGAAAATGCATATATTCGGTGAACGCCTCGGCCGTTTCAACTGAAAGGCCGTGTAGATGAAGATATTGTTTATAATTATCTTTTGAGTATAGTTTTTTGATTTCTTCGCCGATTTTTTTTCCGGCGCTCACGGCTAATAATGCGATGATATCTTTTATTCCGGAGGTTTCCGGCGCTATAAAGTCGGCTATCGAAAGCCCGTTTTTAACGCTCTGGCGGGGAAATTTAAATTCGGCGGCTATGCGCCCGGAATTATCGGGCGAAAAAATTTTAACGGTTTCGCCGCAGCTTACGCAATTATAGTAACCGTAAACGGCGTTTAACTCGAATAAGTTTTCCGCGCGGCATTTTTCGGTAAGGTTAAAAAAAAGCGGCTCCACGACGGTTGAAATAAGGTTGTCGTATTCGTCTTTTGCGGTATTGCCGCGCTTATACTGCCACTGACCGCGGTAAAGCGTTATTTTATTGATAAAGGGATAAACGAGCGCCGGGTCTATATTTTTGAGAACGCGTCTTCCTAAAAACGGCGGCAACGGAATATCTCCGCACGGTTTTATTTCCGGCCCCGCCGCTGAAGGTCCCGGTTGATTTAATATTGCGTTTACGGGTTTGGCCGTTGATTTTTTTACTTCACCGGTATTTTCGCCCGCTTCGTTCGAAGTTATTTTTTTCATTATTGAAAGGCCGCTAAACGCGTCTTCGGCGTAGAAAACACGGCCGCTATAGAGCTTTGTCAGGTCTTCTTCGACGAATTTTCTGGTTAGCGCGGCGCCGCCGAGTATCACATCGTATTTTTTCCCGCGCCGTTCTAATTCGATCAAATTTTCGCGCATTATTTCGGTGGAACGGACTAAAAGGCCGCTCATGCCGATAATTTTCGCGCCGTTCTTTTCGCATGCGGCGATCATTTCTTCAACTGGTATTTTTATGCCGAGATTATAAACCTCGAATCCGTTATTGGTAAGAATAATATCCACGAGGTTTTTGCCGATGTCGTGAACGTCGCCTGAAACCGTTGCCAGAACTATCTTTCCGGCTTTTTCATAGCCGGCTTTTTCCATCTTCGCTTCTAAGAAACCGACGGCGCGCTTCATTACTTCCGCCGACTGCAGCACGAAAGGAAGCTGCATAACGCCGGAGCCGAAAAGCTCGCCGACCTTTTTCATGGCCTCTATCAGAGGGCCGTTTATAATTTCGAGCGGCTTTTCGGATTCGCATAGTTTTTCGATGATCTCTTCGAGGCCGGAGCGTTCGCCGTCGATAACCATTGCGGATAATTTTTCCGCCGGGGTTAAATTGACAAGTTTATCGGCTTTATGCGCGGCCCCGCTGAAAGCGCCTTCAGACATTTTTTGGTCGAAATAATTCAAAAAGTCGAGCAGCGGATCTTTTCCGTCGCGGGCGCGGTTGAAGATAAGATCTTCGGCCATCATCAGATCGTCTTTTTCTATTTTATGATAGGCCAGAAATCCGGCCGGATTGATAATGGCCATGTCAAGACCGGCTTCTATGCAATGTTTTAAAAATACCGAATTTATTATTTCTCTTATCTTCGCCTTTAATCCAAACGATACGTTCGAGATGCCGAGCGAAGTGTAAACGCCGGGCAGCGATTCTTTTATCAGCTTTATGGCCTCGATGGTTTCGACCGCTGAATTTCTGAGCGTTTCATCGCCCGAACCGATGGTAAAGGTAAGCGGGTCGAATATTAAATCGTGCGCCGCTATTTCGAATTCGCCGGTGCATATATCGTAAATGCGTCTGGCCGTCGAAAGTTTTTTAGCGGCGGTTTTAGCCATGCCCTCTTCATCGATTGTGAGCGCAATGAGCGCGGCATTATATTTTTTAGCCATCAGGCATACTTTTTTAAGTTTTTCGCCGCCGTCTTCGAGGTTGATGGAATTAATGATGCACTTTCCGCCATGGTTCATAAGCGCGGTTTCGATAACTTCAGGATTGGTCGAATCGATTACTAACGGAAGGTTAACAGTAGAGGCGAATCTTTTAGACGCCTCGTGCATATCTTTAATTTCATCTCGTCCGACGTAGGCGACGCACAGATCGATAGCGTGCGCGCCTCCGTTCTGCTGGTTTTTAGCTACCGCCATCATGGCGTCGTAATCGCCTTTGAGCAGAAGTTCTCGAAAAGCCTTGGAGCCGTTAGCGTTAGTGCGTTCGCCTATTATAAACGGGCGGGGTTGTTGTTTTTTAGTCCAGGCGCTATAAACGCTCGCCACGGAAGGTTCTACCGTATTATTGCGCTGCGCCGGTTTTACGGTTGAAAGCGCTTTGGCGGCGGCCTTTATGTGAGCGGGCGTAGTGCCGCAGCAGCCGCCGGCTATATTAATCCCGTATTTAGAGGCGAAGCGCGAAATGAATCCGGCGAATTCATCGGGAGTAAGCCTGTAAACCGTTTTACCGTTAATGTTTTCGGGCAGCCCGGCGTTGGGCATGGCCGAAACGAGCTTATTGGTGAGGCGCGCGAGCGTTTCGATATGCTTTTCGAGCTCGAAGGGGCCGAGCGCGCAGTTAAAACCGATCGAAGTGACTATGGCATAATCGTTTAAAATAGCCGCTATGGCGGAAATATCGGTGCCGGCGAGCATCGCCCCGTTCTGCTGAAGAGTGAGCGAAGCCATTACCGGAAGCGCCGCGCCTTTTCTTTCAAACACTTCGCTTATAACGCTTAACAGGCATTTAACCTGTAAAATATCCTGGCAGGTTTCCACTAACAGGATGTCGGCGCCGCCGTCGATCAAGCCTTCGATCTGCGGCTTATAAGCGGCGGCCATATCTTTGAAAGATATATGGCCGAGTCCGGGAAGTTTGGTCGAAGGCCCTATCGAGCCGCCGACGAAATAATCGCCGGGATTTTCGGCCGCGAATTTTTTAACGGCGGCCGCGCCTATTTCGGCGCCGAGGCGTGCTATTTCATATACCTTTTTAGCGCCGCCGATGCCGTATTCTTCCATTACGATGCCGTTTGCGCTGAAAGTATTGGTTTCAACGGCGCGCGCGCCGCTTTTAAGATAGCCGGCATGAATGTTTTCGATTATATGCGGCGCCGTAATATTAAGCTGCTCTCCGAAACCTTCATAACCGCAAAAAAGCGCCGGATCGGGGCAATGCGCCTGTATCTGCGTGCCCATGGCGCCGTCGAACAGAAGAGTTTGTTTTAAACAGTAATTTATTAATCTATCAACCTTGGTTTTATTAATTTTATCGCTCATAGTCACTCCAGTACGCTAACAAAATATTATGGCATTTCCTTTTCGGCTTTCATGACGCGCCTCATTACATAAGCGCAAAAGGGGATCGCGGCCGCAACGTTTAAAAAAACTATGGCTTCAAGAGTTGCGTAATCGAGTCCCAGAATAAATCCGGCAATCGTAAAAACGGCCGCGCTCATAAACGCGGCGAAATAAGCTCCGAGCATGGCCCTGACGGAAACTATGGTTAATTCGCGTTTGACCATTTGCGTTCTTATGCAGATATAAGCGCCAAGATTATATCCCGCGGCCGATCCTGCGAAACACGAAGCGGTGACGAAAGAATAACCGCAAAGAACTATCAGCAGTTCTAACATGCGTTCTTCATGGCCCGAACGATGCCAGCCTATATTCGAAAACACGAATAATATAGCCGCGATTCCTGCGGCTATAATGCTTATTACAAAACCGGCTATCGTAAATATCGTAAGCAGGGCGATAACGCCGCCGCTAAGAGAATGCTGCGCGCCC
Source organism: uncultured bacterium (assembly GCA_964436235.1). Classification (GTDB taxonomy): domain Bacteria; phylum Muiribacteriota; class UBA9980; order UBA9980; family UBA9980; genus UBA9980. The sequence goes on along the minus strand of CAYTCW010000120.1, from coordinate 1,739 downwards.
CGTATGACGCCGTATCCGCCTCCGTTGTCGCGATAACCGCTTTCATCCGGTCCGGCCGCGGCGGTGTTAATCCGTCCGTCTCCGTTAACCGGAGCGAACGCGCTCTTTTTAGGCGCCCGCGGGACCGCCTGATTATAGGCGTCATTATGCTTCGCATCAGAAGATTTTTTACTAAGCGCCGCGCCGCACACCGGGCAGGCGGTTTCATCGGGAGGCGCTTCGGCATTGCAGTTCGGGCATATATTAAAATCGATCATTTATATTCTGTCCCCTGTCTTTTTAACGGGTTAACCAAACGGTAAATAAAATCGCCGTCTAAACTTTGATAACATTAGCCGAAGAAAGAATTCCGTTCAGCCTTTCGGTTTCGGATTCGAAGCCCGGTTTTTTCATGAGGGCGAACATATTCTTTTTATAACTTTCAACGCCGGGCTGATCGAAAGGATTTACCACGATGAGGTATCCGCTTATAGCGACGGCTTTTTCATAAAAATAGATCAACTGTCCGAGATAATACTCGTTTAATTCGGGAAGCGTTATCGTCATATTCGGAACGCCGCCTTCTAAATGGGCTAAGCGCGTGCCTTCGTAGGCCATTTTATTGGCGTGCGAAAGGTCGTTGCCGGCAAGAAAGTTAAGGCCGTCGAGATTTGCCGGATCGAGCGGAATATCGAAACGCGCGGTTTTTGCTATTATCAAAAAAGTTTCGAATAGTTTTCTTTCGCCGTCCTGGATGTATTGTCCCATGCTGTGAAGGTCGGTGGTAAAATCGACCGCCGCGGGAAATATTCCCTTTTTATCCTTGCCTTCCGATTCGCCGTAAAGCTGTTTCCACCACTCAGAAACGAAGTGCAGCGCGGGTTCGAAATTGCTTAAAAGCTCTACCATAAACCCTTTTTTGTAAAGCAGATACCTGCAGGCCGCATACATATAAGCGGGATTTTTCATAATATCGTCGCACGCCGTGAGCGTTTCGAAACTTCTCGCGCCTTCGACAAGTTTTTTGATCGAATGGCCGGCGACTGCTATGGGCAAAAGTCCTACGGGCGTTAATACCGAAAAGCGGCCGCCTACGTCGTCGGGAATCACGAAAGTTTTATAGCCTTCGCTGTCTGCGAGTTTTTTAAGCGCGCCCTTACTTTGATCGGTGGTGGCTATTATACGGTTTTTAGCGTCTTTGCCGTATTTATCTTCCATATATTTTTTGATCACGCGAAAAGCGACCGCCGGTTCGGTCGTAGTGCCGGATTTAGATATTACGTTTACATAAACGCTTTTACCTTCGAGGTATTTAAAAAGCGAGTTCATGTAAACCGCGGAAAGGTTCTGGCCGGCAAATATTATAACCGGGTTCGGCCGCCCGGCTTTATCGTAATTATCGTAAAAAAACTCGTTCATGGCATTATTGACGGCTTTAGCGCCCAGATAGGAACCGCCTATGCCGACGCATAAAAAAACGTCGGCTTCTTTTCTGATTGCGGCCGCAAGCGTTTCTATCTCATCTATAAATTTATCCTGCGTTTTCGATGGAAGGTCGAGCCAGCCTAAAAAATCGCTGCCGGCGCCGCTTTTATCGTGAAGCGCCCTGTGATGCCGTGAAATGTCAGCCTGGCACGACTTAATTTCGTCCAAGGAAAGCGCGTTGCGCAAATTAGTTATTTCTATTTCGATTCTGTTTTCAGCCATTATTTACCTCCGATATTAGACCATAGTCTGATTTAGTTCCTCTGGTTATTTTT
>CAYTCW010000119.1:0-13228 GCA_964436235.1 uncultured bacterium | reverse complement strand
TCGAAAATATCGATAAAGGGGGGCGCAAAATGATCAAAACAATCACCGAAACCACTCTTAACATACCGGCGTTCATTAATAAGATCGCTGCCGATTTCGGTAATTTACTGGCGACGCCTTCTGGAAAAGGGATTGACCGCTACATTAACGAAGCGAAAGATTCAAAGGAAAAAGAGTGCTATGGCAGGCTTTATCTTATCTGCCGCGAGTTTTTAAAGAACAATCCCGACAATCTCTACGCCAGCTTAGACCTTCTGGAAGTCTACCTCAGGGTAGATCAAATTGACGCCGCCCGCCGGATCCTCGAAAAATTATATTCAAAATACAGCAAAAGCAGTATATATTCGGCGCTGATAGAACTCAGATCGCTTTCTAAAGTATCGGTCAGATAAAAGGCGGCCGGCCTGAGAGCCGATATCTTTTCTGATGTGCAATAAATTCCCGGCGGCGCTCATGCTCCTGCCGGTTAAAAACTTTATCCAGTAAGCATTTCCGGCTGAAACACATCTTTGAGTTTAAGCATGTCTGCCACTTTCGAAGTGATACCGCCGCTATAAGAATGATCCCCAGTATCCCGCTGATGATAAATATAGTTGAGGACCTATAAATTAAATTCTAAAATAATTTTAGTTCCGTTATCGCGTTCGATCTTTATCCTGCCGAGCAGTTGCCTTGCCATCATATCTACTAATTGAAGTCCGAATCCAGTAGAATTTGTAATATCCATCGATTCGGGAATGCCAATCCCATTATCCTGCACAGTAATCATTGCACGGTTATCGTTCGTCGAAGCCGATATGGTGATCAATCCATTGTCACGGCCTGTGAAAGCATATTTCATAATATTTGTGAGAAGTTCGTTAATTATAATTCCCAGATAAGATGTTTTTTTTGTATCAACCATAAAACTTTCAATGTTTTTTTCAATTTTCACAATTGCTCTGTTCGGAAAATTACAAATAATTTCGTCCATAAGCGGTGATATATATTCTTTAAACGATAATTCTTTCAAATCTTCCAAACGATAAAGTTTATCATACAAAACCACCATGCTTTGCACCCGGCTTCTGGCGTCTTTTAAGGCCGCAAGAGCCGACGGCTCTTTTAAAGTCTCTATCTGTAATGACATAATGCCCGCAACGGTATTCATATTATTTTTTATACGGTGATGCACTTCTTTGAGTAAAAGTTCTTTTTCCGTAAGAAGATTTTTTATTTTTTCTTCGGCTCTTTTGCGCTCGGTGATGTCGCGCCAGGTAGTGTGGAGCATTGTCTTACCTTTTATCATAATCGGCATAAGCGACACTTCAACTATAAACTCTCCGCCTCCGGCATTAACACATGTCCAATCGAAACGGTGCAGCCCTTTTTGGTAGGCAAGCTCGATCATTTCGAGCGCTGATTCTTTTGATTTTTTACCGTTCGGCTGATATTCAGGGGATATATTCACGGGTGGAAGAAATAAAAATTGCTCTCGCGTCATTTTTAAAAGATCCAGGGCTGCCTGATTGCATTCAACAAACACACCGGTCTCATCGATGAGCAAAATAGCGTCGGAAGAATCTTCAAAAAGTTTCCTGAATGTAAGTTTGCTTTCCTGCAGAGCCTCTTCCGCCCGCTTGCGCTCGGTTATGTCTATGAAACTTATTACTATTTCAGATATTTCACCTTTACTGTCCATTAAAGGAAGGCCATTGACAGAAACCCGGACAATATCATTGGTTACAGGCCGGTTAATGCACAAAATAAGATCTTTGATCGGTTTTTTCGTTCTCGCGATTTGATTTACCGGATATTCTTCGACGGTATAAGGTTGACCGTTTTCTTTTAGAAACTTCCATTCCGGATCAATTGCCAGTTTGCCGCACAATTGTTCAGTGTTTAACCCCAATAATTCTGACGCTCTTGAATTATTCATAATGATGGAAGTATCCGGCGCATGAACGACAACGCCGGCATCGATATTTCCTATTAAACCGCGATATCTGTTTTCGCTTTCTTTTAATGCTTCTTCAACCCGCTTGCGCTCGGTGATGTCAATAAACACCACTACAGCCGCAACAACTTTACCATCATTATTTTTAATCGGCGCGGCATTCGCCATTATAACTCGATCTTCATGATTATCTCTGCGAATAATGAATTCTCTGTGATTGGTTTCGCCATACATAACGGCGCGGGCTAACGGTACATCTTCATTTTTTAATGGTCTTCCGTCAAGATCAAATAATTTCCAGTTCGCAACGTACTGATTTATGCCGACACCGTTCACTAATTCTTCGCGGCTGCCGCCCCTGATCAGTAATCCGGCATCATTCACATAGCGTAAACTGCCATCGGTATTGGCTATGGCAATTCCGGCCGTGCTATGATCCATAGCGGCCTTCAAAATAGCTTGGGTTTCATCTAATTTTATCTCAACCAATTTGCGCTCTGTAATATCCTGAGCCGCTCCCCATAGGCCGATCGTGTTGCCGTCCGCATCGACGACCGCCTCGCCCCTCACCCACATCCAGCCATTGCCTCCATCCTTTCTGACAGTTTTTAATTCAAGTTCATAAGGAATTCCGGTCTGCCTGGTTTTTAAAAGAGCGGCAGATAATATTTGCCAACTTTCAGAAGTAAATAACTTCATGTGCTCGGTATATGGCGGCGGCGGAAGAGCCAGATCAAAACCATACATTTTGTATAATTCTTCCGTCCAGGACACCTCGTTTGTAGCTATATCCAAATACCAGCTGCCTAAATGGGCAAGTCCTTGTGTTCTGAGCAGATCATGTTCGCTTTTGCGAAGAGCCTGTTCTTTTATTTTTTCTTTCTTCAACGCTTCAAAAAGTTTAAATGCCATTTTTATAGATGCGTGAAGAACCGTTACTCCGCAACCTTTAACCACATAGCCATAGGATGTTATCTTTTCAGTTTTTTCGACTATTTCAGCTTCTGTATGACTTGATAAAAATAACACTGGAACGTCGTGGTCTTTTAAAATTATTACGGCGGCTTCCGTGCCGTCAATTCCAGAGCCTAGATCGATATCCATCAGGATGAGATCTATATTATTACTTTTTTTGAATATATCTACTGCTTCTTCTCCGGTATTAGCATTGACCACATTATAGCCAAAACTTTTGATGATTTTAGACGTAACCGAGGCATTAATAATTTCATCGTCAACGAGGAGAATGGTTTTTGGACTCTGTACGCTCATTTAAACTTCCTTTTAAATTTTGAATAATTTTAGTTTATTTTAGAAAATAATTTTTATACCATAAGTAAAACATTAAAAATATTTTATACAGGTTAAATCATAATACAATATTTATAAATAATCAAGACATATTTTTGCAGATGTATTTTTGGTATAATAATTTGTTGCCATTAAATTTTTCGGTAACTGGCCCGATCAAATTCTATATTGACAACTTGTTATATTTTTATCATTTTTACTTGTTAACCTGACTTTAGTGTAAAATCATTTCAATATGTTTTGTTATGCTAAATCAATTTTTCCATTATAATTTATTCATCATCTTTCTTCATCATCTTTCTTCATCATCTTAACCATTAACCATTAACTTTCTTGCATTATAAATAAAATTGTGTTAATATTTTTAACCGGATTATAAATTTTTTCGTTAACGTTTAATCCAATGGTAAATGCGTTAGTATTAACGTGATCATAAAGAATATGCTTAATTTATTATATTATTGATTTAAATGATGTTTTATATAAATTTAATAAGGCCTTTCGGCGGGGAGAATCTGCAATGAGCAAAAAAATATCGACGGCTGCGTTGTTTTTATTTGTATTTCCGGTTTTATTGTTTTCAGTTTATACGAACGGATGGACGCAGACTTCGGCGTCGCAGACCATCACTCTCAAGGCCGGATTCAATTTCGTAAGTTTTACTCTGCAGTCTTATCTTTCACCGCAAAAGCTGATGGAACTCAATACTAAAATTACGGATATTTATTCTTATAGCGCGGCGGCCGGAAGTTTCATAAGCGCCACCGACGGCTCGCTTTCATCGATCACACCGGGCAAAGGTTATATAGTTAAAGCCGGTATGGAAGCCTATCTCAATACTTCCGGGACCGCGGCAGGCACCATCGGCGATATCACGCTTAAATCCGGTTTCAATCTTGTAGGGTTCTCCAAACCAGTTACTTCGACCACATTTAGCTCTATGATGAACGGCTATTCGATCATTAAGGGCATGTATAAATGGAACGCCGCGGCGGGCGTATTCTTGCAGGTTGTCAGAAATTCAGCTGGCGTCGTCGAATTGCTCGATGGCGTCGATCCGGCGATAACCGCCGAACAGGCATATTTTATAAACGTGACGAGCGATACCACGCTTAATTACGACGCCGGAACCGTTATCGTCGGCGGTCATGCGCCGGTAACGCCCGTAGTGAAGTCGATCGGCATGATAACGCTTTCAAGGCCTTCTATCACGGCGGCGCTTTCAGCTTCGATCGATCTGGCTTCGGCCGCGACGGTCAACGCCGTTTATACGGACGCGACATCGACGGCCGTCACTGCCTCCTGGACGCTTAAATCAGGCGGCGGCTCTCTCGCCGGAACCGTTTACACAGCGCCAAACGCGGCCGCTACAGTGGTCCTTACCGCTGCATATACCGAGGGCGGAACTACAAAAACGGCCGATCTCACTATTTTAGTCCAGAGCGGTTCGTACACGCAGGATACCGAAAATATAGCTGACTCTCTGCCCTGGAAGTGGACCGACCCGGACAGCGCCACGGTCAAACTCGAATCATCAAACAGGATCGATATAACCGTCCCGTCCAACAAGGCACTCAACGAAATTTACAATTATAACGCGCCGCGCTACACTAAATCGGTCACCGGCGATTTCGTAATGTACGTAAGGGGATTCCCGAATCCGTTCGTCGCGCAATACAACGGTCTAGGCCTCGTAGTCGAAGATCCGACCGCCGCCGGCGCCGGCTTCGCCACATCCAAACTAAGGCTCGAGTACGGATATACCAGCGGAATTAAAATGGTTTCTCTCACCACTCAAAGCATAGTCGGATCAACTTTTATAGACGTACACGACATATATTTAAAGCTCGAACGCGTCGGCAATAAATTCACCGGATATGAAAGAGATCCCAATGTCAGCGAATGGACGAAGGTCGGTGAGATTACTATGGCCCTTCCCGCCGCGATCGACGCCGGAATCATTTTGACCAACCAGAGCAATCAGTCGAATTTTTCGGCCTACTTTACCGATTTCGGAATCTACAGACTCACATCGGCCGTTTCAAATTCCGTGACGGAGCTGACTCTGTCGAAAACCTCCGATACCGCGGCCACGGGCACGGCGTATGATCTTTCATTGATAACGGCCACGGCGAAGTATTCCAACGGCACCAGCAAGGCCGTCACGCCGTCGTGGGACGTTCTGATCGGCTCGGGATCGCTCGCAAGCGGCAAATACACCGTGCAGGCAACGAGCGAGAACGACGTGCTGCGGGCGTCCTACACCGAAAACGGAGTTTCGGTCAGCGCGCTTTTTAAACTCGGCATATCCGGCGGAACACAGATAACATACTCGGTTCTGACCGAAAGCACTATTACGCAGCCCGCGGCCGACACCTCCGTAAGCGTGAACACCGGCGGACTTTCTACCGACATAGCTTGCAGCGTAACTATACCGGCGAATACTCTTCCGGCCGGCGCCGTGGTGACAATCGGAAAAGCGGAATCGGCGGTGCCGGCAAAAGCAGGCATAGATCAGAGTAAATTGACTAATTTAATGCCGGATCTGCTCGTCACGGCTAAATCTTCACAGGGCGGGGCGGTTTCTTTTTCGGGGCCGGTATATTTTGACATTCCCGCAAGCAGGCTCGGAGCGGACAGTTCGAGACTCTTAATAACCTGTTATAACGGAAAAGAAGTTAAATACCTTGCAGGCCGCGTTACGGGCGATAAATTCAGAATAGAAATAGATCCGTCGCTTATTAAACCGCAGGCAGCGGCTTCCCCGTCAGCTTCGGCCGCTCCCGACCGCGAAGTGATAATAGTCGAAAGATTCGAACTCGCTTCTATCGTAATCAGCATTCGCAATGGAATCACCGGTACGGTTAAAGCGCTCGACGATGCTTTCAACACCGAAGATCCGGGATTGATAATGGGAAGCCTTGACGCCGGCAAGCAAAACGTTGTGGTGATACATGGAATATTTTCACAGACCAGGCTTCTGGGCGCCTCTGATAAGCCGCTCAAGGATTTTTTGACGGAAAACGGATATAACGTTCTCACTTTCAACTATAAATACTGGGAATCTAATTTTGAAAACGGCGTTACGCTCGCCCAGAGAATAATGGCGCTCACCAACGATGATATGTACGCCGGGGCATCATACACGTCCGACGCCGCGACCGATCCGACCGGCGAAACCGGCTACGGTACGTATTCTTCACATGTCATCAGGGGCGGAAATTTTTACGTCGACGCCAAATACTGCCGTTCGGCGTCAAGGTCATACAGTCTCGACGAAGCTACGCAGGCGGTCGGAAGCATTTATGGCGTGTATAACGTGGGGCTAAGAGTCTTACTGGCGCAGTAAACGGATTTGTGTCAGACAGAAAACTATACTGCTCAGGCGCGCAGGCCGAATTAACCAGAGCCAACAACGCATAGTTATCAATTAAAAGTTGTAAAACACCAAAAGAAGAGACCGCGATTACTTCGTGGCCTCTTCCTTTCTTCTTTCACGCTCTTATTCATTTTTACCTTTTTCTTCCCATTACATTATTTCTTTTTTTCTTCAAACTTCCTTTCTTTTTTTTATGCCATCTTTACTTATGATTTTATACCTATTTGAACGTCTCCAGCCGTAATCTTAATCCTCGATTTGAGCACCGCGGCGAACATATAAAACACCATGCAGTAGAATGGCATAAGCAGCGTTACGGCCAGCGCGGGCCCAACGCGAGAGGCGACGCCTGAATGTGAAAGCAGGATAACGGCGCCGGCTACAAGTCCTATTACCGAAGATATTATAGATACCTTCTCGAAGAATGAAAGCATTTCTAAAAGCCTTAAAGCATGGCTTTCATTCTCAGCCCTGCCGTTAAGCACGCAGGCCAGATCGGCAACGGTCCACTTAGAAGCCACAAATCCCGACATTATCATAAAAAATGCGAGCAGAATGCCGTGTACGCTTATAAATGAAGCGACCGGCACGCCGTTTGCACTGTTGAACATTATAAAACCAGCCATAAAAATAAACGCGCCTGAAAATAATCTGAACATAAAAATCCCTCCATTTATTCATTTACCAATGGGTAAAGCAACAAATAAAACTGATCGCTGACTCAGCAATTAAATTTAAATGACGGAAACTTTAAAGCATATACAATGCCATAAGTTGAATTGTCCTGTCAATAAACTATTTTCAAAAAAATACCTATAATCATGCCCGCTGATATAATGGGAAAAACTACAGTTTTTAAAGGCAATTTTTAATAATGTTGTGAAATTAAACACTATTAAAAAAAACGCAAATAAAAACGGTAAAAACAAAAAAAACGGCAAAACTTGACAGCTTCTTTTTATTTTCTTATAATTGATATATTAAAATAAATTTACCTGAATAATAAAACGTTGAAATTTATTAATTTTTTATAAAAAGGTGATGATATTATGCGTAAAAACTACTCGAACCGCCTTATCGCCGTACTTTCTATTTTATTTGTTTTCATATTTATAACCGTAAATGCGTCTTTTGCCGAAAGCGATTCAGCCGTTCGCGCGGCTTATGAAAAATATCTGAAAAGTTATAATGAACTAAAAAACGCCGTAGAAAACAATCTTGGCGATGAAATCATCAAAAGATATTCTGAAAAATACAAAAAAGACCTCGAAGTTTACAAAAAACTGGCCGGAAACGGCTCGACCTTATCAAACGCCGGGCAAAGAGCTGAAGCGTCCGAATCAGCTACAGCAGATGATATACATGCAGGCGCAGTTTCATCCGCTTCAGCCGCGGCTGCGACGCCCCTTGAAAAAGCCATAATAGAACTTCACTCGGGCGACAATTCCAGACTCGACTCCGTGATCGCGACTCTTGAAAAAATAGCCGGAAATTCTAAAAATCCCGATGAAGCGGGCCGCGCTAAATTCGAACTCGCAAACGCTTATATGATCAAAAATAACTACAACAGCGCTGAAAAGCTGTTCAACGCGGTCATCGCCGACGCCTCGAATCCAATGCGCGAAAACGCTAAAAAAGCTATCGAAACTATAAATTACCTTAAAAAGCGCGCCGAATACGCCGCCGGCGCTGTGAACGCAAGATACAACGCGCTCAATAAAAAAGAAAATTATCAGAATCTTTCATGGAAAAATCCGTTCACTAAAATACCCGCTAAATTCTCGCAGATCACTTCCGCCGTCAAATACAGAAAAGCGATGACCGATCTCAAAGAATTCGACGGCGACGGCAAAAAAGGATTCATAGGCACGACTAAAACCTTCATAACCGACCTTTTCAAAAAGCGCCTCGATATCGATGCGGCCGATGAAAAAGAAAACAAACTCATCACCGGCGAAATAATCTGGAAGAAAAGACAGCGTATAGCCGCTCTGGTGGCTAAAAATGACGGCATATACAGGATCGCCAACGTCAGATGGGGATTCACCGGCGACGGCGGCGGGGACGAAGACGAAACGCTTCCTAAATGGCGCACGGTAACGCTGAACACCAATTTCGTTAAAGAAGCGTACTTCGTGATAAAACCCTTCGCGCCCGAGTGGATCGCCGGCCACAGCTTCTTCATGTTCGAATTCGACGAAGCGCACCCGGTCGTCACCGAATACGGCGAAAAATCATACGGTTTCATAATGTCGATGGAAGCCCGCCAGAAGCAGGGCGAAAGTTACAGTTTTACCGGCAGCTTCAGCACCGTGTACCTGCTTTTATCGAAGGAAGACTACCTGCAAATCTGCTCGATCAACGGCAGCAGGCTAATTCCCTACAGGCTGAACCTCGACGCCGGACAAAAGAAAGGCCTTTTAGTCAAAGCTATCGAAGAATCGCTCGAAGAACGCGGCATGGAGCGTTATGATCTTTTCGAAAACAACTGCACCAACATACTCTTCGGAATGCTCAACTCCGTGCTTCCGAAGGAGCAGCAGTTCCGCGAGTGGATAATAAAGAAGGTTTTCTACAATAAACTTCTCTCGATACCTAAAACAGCGCCCAAATTTCTTAAAAAACATAAACTCATAGCCGAAATCATGCCGACTATATACCCCGATAAAGAAAGAGCGGCGGACCGAGCCGCGAAACCATTCACAGGAGCCGATCTCGAGACCGCTATCAAAAACAGTGCGGAAATTAAAAACTTCGCCGCCAGCATCAAAACAAAGATAGCAACTGCCATCGACTCAGGCTCGCTCGATAAAAACGAAGTTGAAGCTCTGTTCTACGACGAAGAAACTGAAATGGCCATAGCGCTGAGCGTACCGGGCGCGCTTCCCGAAGATGGCGATAAATGGGCGTTTGCTATAAACGAATCGGAATTAATCCATAAAATCAACGCGGCCGATTCGAAAAGCGAATTGAAATCCCTTGTAGAAGAACTTTTTAAAGCATATATAACCGCCGTGGAAAGAAGAATGAAAGTCTATCCGGATGTCAGCGAGTTCTTAAAAGACGGCCTCGAAGCGCTCGATGAAAGAATAAAACTTTTATTATAGTCTGAAACTAAATATAAGCGCATTAAATTACATCGCCTTTTCGAGGATCTTGCGGCTTATTTCAAGCGTAAGGTCGCGCGTTTCTGAAAGCGCGGTCATGCCGTGAGCCTTAAGCTGTTCGATGACGGCTGGTATTTTATCGGCCCCGATGCCGTACTCTGAAAGGCGAGTTTTTATGCCAAGACTTTCGAAAAATTCACGCGTCTTCGCTATCGCCTGATCTATCTTTTCGTCTTCGCCGCCCTGCGTTATCTGCCATACGCGTTCGGCGTACTGCAGAAGCTTCGCGCGTTTTTTATCGCGCCTGACCGCAAGCATCGCCGGTAATATTATCGCTAATGTTTGCCCGTGATCGATAGCAAACATCGCCGTTAACTCGTGGCCGATCATGTGGGTCGCCCAATCCTGAGGGACGCCTGCGCCGATAAGCCCGTTAAGCGCGAGCGTAGCCGCCCACACGTGATTTGCGCGAGCGTCGTAATTTTGAGGCTCATTGACCGTTACCTGGCCTATTTCGATCAGCGTCCTCAAAATACCCTCGGCAAAACGGTCTTGCAGCCTGCCATCTGCGGGAAAGGTGATATACTGCTCTACCGTATGCACGAAAGCATCAACCACTCCGTTAGCAACCTGTATTTTTGGAAGAGTAAAAGTAAGCCCCGGATCTAATATTGAAAATTTGGGGAAAGAAAGCTCGCTAAATACCGCAAATTTTCCGTGTTGATAACTTATTACCGCCCCGTTATTCATTTCCGAACCCGTAGCAGGCAGCGTCAGCACCGTGCCGAAAGAAACCGCCTTATCGACCACAGTCAAAGGAATCGGCATTAAACCGAATTTCAGCAAATCGCCCGGGTCTTGTTTGTAATAAGCGGCAAGCGCTATAAATTTGGTTCCGTCGATCACCGATCCGCCGCCCGCGGCAATTATGAAATCAATCTTCCCGGCGCGCACTATCTCCACGGCCTTCATAAGAGTTTCATAACGAGGATTAGGCTCGATGCCGCCGAATTCATAAATTTTCCTTTTGCCTAAAACGGCTTTATCTTATCGATAAGCCCGCTTTTTTTAGCGCTGCCTCCGCCGTATGTGATCAGCACCGAAGCGTCTTTCGGTGTGTGCTTATCGATGCTATCGAGCCTGTCTTTACCGAAGAATATCCTGGTGGGATTGTAAAAATCAAAATTCAACAAATTAAATCTCCCTTTCTTAATTTTTTTTATTTTTATAAATTTTATAAATTTTTATTTTACTAAATTATTCTTTATCACCTGCTTATTTCATTGTCCGGTTTCATTTTTTTCAAAGAAAAAGATTAAATATTATTCGCCGCGAAGCTTTTCAATGCAGCGCTTATTTGCGAAACTCCGTAATCGTGTCGAAGCCGCCGCTATACGATACGCCTTTCTTAGAAAAAAGCGGATATACCATAAATGAAATTAAAAGGCCGATAATCCATGAACTATTGACTACATGGCCTTTGAAAGTATTAAAAAACAAATCGAGACAGAACGGCATTATAGAAATGAAATACGTAATAATCGCCGCCTGGTTAAAACCGCCTGAATAACTGTAATATTGCGATTTATCAAGATAAAGATCGTATAAGTTCAACTTTTGCTTTCTTAATAGATAATAATCAGAGATATAAAGGCCCGCCAGCGGCCCCAGAAAAGAACCATATATTCCAAGCCAGTTGAATATATAACCCGACGGGTCCGAGTAAAGTTTCCAGGGCATGATAACGACGCCGATAACGCCGGTGATTAAAACTCCGCTCCGATAGGTTATCTTCTGCGGCATTAGATTGGCGAAGGCGTTAGCTGGAGCGACCATATTAGCGGCAATATTGGTAGTGATAGTGGCCAGAAATATTACGAATCCGCCGATAATGCTCAAAGCCGGCGATTGAAAAGCGTCGATTAATTCCGACGGGTTCCAGATCGCGCGGTTAAACACAATAATGGAGCCGAGAGTGCCGCAAACGCCGACTAAAGCATAAAACGCCATTGTCGTCGGCAGGCCGAGAATCTGCCCGATTATCTGGTCTTTCTGGCTTTTAGCGTAACGGGTGAAATCGGGAATATTAAGCGCGATAGTGGCCCAGAAAGCGATCATGCCGTTAAGCGACGGCAAAAAAAGCGCCGCGAACGAGGCTTTAGAAGCTCCTCCAGCGGATGCTATCCTGTCGGTAGCGCCGAGCAGCGTCGCGATGGAGCCCGCGGCATAAACGGCCCAGAATATGACCACAAAACCTATGCCAATAAGAATAGGAGCGCCCATCGCCTCCATCCATTTGATAGATTCGGCCCCGCGATAGCCTATATAAAGATTTATTGCCCAGAATATAAAAAAAGTAATAAATTTAAAAGAAGGATATAGTATCAGCGCCGGAAAAATGCCGCCAAGGGCGCAATATAAGAACTCGCCGCCGATCCAGCATTGAATTCCAAACCATCCGCAGGCGACCCCAGCGCGTAAAAGCGAAGGCAGATGAGCGCCTTTAATTCCAAAAGATGCCCGGCAGAAAATTGGATATGGTATGCCGTATTTAGTTCCGGCAAAAGCTATAAGAATCATCGGCGCAAGCACGATCATGTTGCCGAGAAAAATAGTCACTATGGCCTGCCACCAGTTCATACCGTTTGCTATAAGCCCCGATGCGAGAGTATAAGTCGGTACCTGCACGCTCATTCCGATCCAGAGCGCCGCTATATGATAATAATTCCAGGTCCGCTCATTTATATCCACCGGCTTTAAATCAGGACTGTATATGGAATTCGATTTAAGAGTATCGACGGTTCCCGGGGCGAGCTCGATCAGCCCGTTCTTTTCGATTTGATAATATTGCGGCAATTTAAAACTCCTTACTATCTTACTATCTCACTATATTGCTATATTTAATTTTAATTAACGCAGTTATTATATTTTTAATAATCCGATTTGTCAATAATTTGTTTTTTAATTAGTTTTATAATTGTCAAGTTAAAGTTAAGATGTCCGATTTTATAATTAGTTTAATTAGTTTTTAATCGTTTTTAATTAGTTTTTTGGTTCTTCCTTAAATCGTATGGTAAAAACATATTTTAATAATTTTTGAATAAGGGAAGGAGAAAAGGTTAGCAACCCTTTCTCCCTCCCTTAAACCCTCCCTCTTTCGGCAAATTGCCTGACGCTTTTTTGTTAGTTTATCGATAACTTTTTCTGTCCGGGCTTTTATTTAGTGAAGCTCTTTACGAGGTGCCGACGGGTTGCCTTTAAGTTTTTTCATGCCGGCCGTTGGCTTATTTATCTGCTCATCTATTTATTTCTTTCATTCATTCATCTATCTACTTCTTTATTCGTTTATTTGGTTATTTGGTTGCCAGCTTGCTTGTTTGCAGTGGCGCACATGTGCGCCACTGCGTGGCAACAACGGATCAATGCAAATTAATTTAACGGCTCGCGGTAAAAACTAAAGTAAATCGAGTTCTATTAAACCGGATAAAATTAAGT
>CAYTCW010000118.1:0-13683 GCA_964436235.1 uncultured bacterium | reverse complement strand
TTATAACACAGTCCGTTTTTAGTGTCAAGCTTTTTTTATTTTATTTTTTAAAATTATTTTATTTCGTTGTTTTTTTCTTCGATAATGTTGTTTAACGGGCGTTTATATGTTATAATTATGTGAAATTAAATAACAGGAGAATAGTTATGTTAAAAAATCGCCCTGCGCGCGTTAAAATAATCGATATAGACCGCAAAATAGCTAATGTAAAAGCTACTCAGGCTTTCGAGCATCACGAAATGTCCGGCGAGAGCGAACAGCGCTGCCGCGAAATCCTTTTCGGCTCAACCACCAGCGAAGCTGAAATAAAAAAAATCCTGGCTTCCTATAACATAATCAATTTAAATGAAAACAAGACCATTCAATAATGTCAAAATACTGCTATAAAGATTCCGAAGTCTTAATAAATTATTACAACGTCCGCGACCGTGACCTTTTAAACCACATCGAGCGCGATATCACCGACCTTAAACTTACCGAACTTCAGATCAAGCCCGTAAAAGGCAATTTTAATCTTACCCACCTCAAAGCCATTCATAAATTCATATTCGGCGACATCTACCCTTTCGCGGGCAAAATCAGAACTGAAGATATTTTCAAAGGCGCCACCATGTTCGCTAAATACTATCTTATCAACGATAAGCTCAAATCGCTTTTCGCGGAACTATCTGCCGAACAATATTTAAAAACTCTCGATCGCGGCCGGCTCGCATCACGAATCGCTTTTTACATGGCCGAATTAAATATGCTGCATCCCTTCTGCGAAGGCAACGGACGGGCCATCAGAGAATTTATCCGTACGCTCGCGCTGAACGCCGGATATGAAATCGATTGGTACAAACTCGACAAAAACCAGCTTTTAACCGCCATGAAGGCCTCCGCCATCTTCGGTAACGAAAGTTTAGAGCGCCTTTTAGAACACGCGCTCGAAAAAGATAAATATCCCGTTTAAGGAGAACAATGAAAAACTTTTTATATTACGATTTTTCAAAAATTATAGCGGCCGCAATTTCCGGCATTTTCATTTTTATCGCCGTCAGTGGTTTTGCGTCGCCGGCTTTTGCCGATAGCGAAGACGACGATATCGAAAACTATCAAAAACAAATGCAGGACTCGCAAAACAATATAAGCGAAAAAGTAAAAAAAGAACTCGAATCCAAGGGCATTAAACTCGACGACCCGGCGGCCGTGTCGAATGTTATGAAACAATTTCAGACGGTCTCGGGGGTTAGCGACGAATCGGCCTCCAGCGGCTTATATTGGTTTTTTATGATATTTATCAGCGTCGTCGGAATGGGATTTTTTTCATCCGGCAAAAGAAACGAAGATGCATATTTTATGGTTTCAGGCGCCATTATGATGGTTTATCCGTATTTTGTCACCGGCACTTTTATGCTTGTCGCTATAGCCATTTTTCTTACCGCGGCGCCTTTCTTTTTAAGATTTTACTCGGCGGGCGGCAGATAAAAAATAATCTTTCCGTTTTTATACGGACGATGCCGCGCAAATCAACTCGCCTGCACACGGTTTGCAGATATAAATCAAAAGAATTAAAAAATCCCCGCTTATAAAACGGGGATTTTTTAATTAATGTTATAGTTTTATCAAATATTATCTACGGTATTCAACGGCCTCAAAACCTTCAGCTGCGGCTTCACCTTCAACGGCTATCAGATTGACTTTCACGAGTTTGCCTTTGAACTTCGCAAATTCTATAAGCGCTTTTTCTTCGCTTAAATTATGCCTGATCTTTATTTCTTTTTTAACTCCGAAATCCTCTATAAAAAGCGATCCGTTAACATAAGCCTTCGCGACGCCCTTTAAAAACGGCGCGGAGACGGACGGTTTAGAACCTTCTGCAGCAGATGCATTTGAACCTTCCGGCTTCGGAGCGTTCGAAACGAATGCGCCTTTTTCCGGCGCCAGGGCGCGTATGGTTCTTATATTAAAATAATGAGTGGGCGTATCGACGCTCATCTGATAAGAGGCATCGCTCATGTGGAACGAACCGAATAAAGCGATTTTACCGAATCCGGTGTTCGACTTCGAACCGTCTAAAACCACGCCGACCGGTATTTCGCTGCCGGGCAGGGAAGTTACTACCTGATAGGTAAAGCCTTTCTTTTTAAGTTCGGTTTCGTTGATTTTAACGCATGACGGCGATTCGCCAAAAATCCTGGCATTATTGCCGGCGAATATATAATCATTTTTACGGACTTCAAACTCTACCGGCTTTCCGCCGTTAGTCTTAAATTCCGGATGCGGCTCGAAACTCGCCGGTATGCTCAATTCTTTCAGTAATTCATTTAAACCGGCGTTGTCGCCCCAGTTCGAATCTGGCCCTTTAGCGTGCAGTAAAAGCGCGCGGCCTTTCTTTAGATGGTTGATAAGAGCGACAACTTCTTCAGGGGCTATTTTCATTCCGGCCTTAGGAGCATTAATCGCCACTACGTCAACTTTGGCCAGATCGCGATCGGAAAACGCATACTTTGAACGGGTGAAGAAAATGCCGTCTTCGCCTACCGCGTTTTTAAGCATTTTAATACGGTTGTTATAGTCGTTTTCGTGAAAACTGTCTATGTAAAACATGATAGGAAGCCCTACCATTATCGAATTAAACCCGGTAATGTCGGCAGTCGAATCCTGCTCGCATTTAACGGTGGTATATAAAACAAACATCTGGCGGTCGTCTTTTTTAAAAGGAACCATCAGCCTGAGTTTTTCGCCTGCGGCAATTTTTTCGACCTTCATCGAATAAAATTTTAACTTATCTTCGAAAGGCCTGTTTTTATAAAAATCGATTATCACGTTAGAAAACTCTTTATCGCTCTGATTCATTAATACGAGAGGAAATTCCTTCTGCTCGCCGGGATTGGCGCTTAATTTTCCGCCTTCATAATAAAATTTCAATTTTATCGGGTACTGCTCGGGTTTTTTATTCAATAAAAAGCACATCGTGTTGATGGCAAGCTGGCGGTGATCGGCCTCTAAAAGATTATAACCGTCAACGAGCTGCTGGCTGCCTTTATCGCCGGTTCCATCATCGAAAGGAGAGCTGTCGCCGTAGGCAACGACACGGCCGGAGCCATAGTTGGCTGTGGCGATATAAGCTCCGCCGCCGTTATTTGAAGATAAATATATATGTCCTCGCGCTATGGAAGCATCCACGATTTCAAGCACGGTACCGCCCCATGTGCCGCAATATTTAACTTTATAGGTAATATCGTCCTGCTCGAGCTTTCCGCGAACCGGCATTTCTTTTTTAACCCATTGATCGGCGAATTTGAGACCGAACGGAGAACAGAAATTATTAAATATTTTAACCGCGTCCCAGCCGTCGTTATTACGGTCTGCGCCGGCGTGATCGGCTATCATATAAAGGCCGCCGCCGGATTTAACGTATTCGACGATAGCCTGTTCTTCGTCAGCGGCGAATTTAGTATTGGGTTCGGGAACTATAAACGCGTCGTATTTTTTTAAATAATCGAGCGTTATTTTCTGATTTTTATTTTCATCCACGCTATATCCCATGGCTTTTATCGTATCGGCGAAATCCGAATAACCGCCGGTTATAGTCCAATTGGCGTTACCGATACTTTCCGCGTGAGCGTTATCGAAAAGAACCGCTTTAGTTTCGGCTGCCAGAGCCGCCGTGGAGAAGGCCGTTA
Source organism: uncultured bacterium (assembly GCA_964436235.1). Lineage (GTDB taxonomy): Bacteria > Muiribacteriota > UBA9980 > UBA9980 > UBA9980 > UBA9980. Next base: position 10,015 of record CAYTCW010000118.1, on the reverse strand, counting down.
GAACTAATAGACAGATAATGGCCATAAAGCCTTTTTTAAACCCGGTAAACTTTGTCATCAACAATCCTCCCGTTATATTAATACACTTTTACGACCGTAAACTAAACCATGACAAATAAAGCAGTCATATTTTTAATGAAAAAAATAATTAAAATAACGCAATTATCGATCAGCTATTTTAATTATCCGAAGTAATTATAATACTAATACCCGAGAAAGTCAACCTGTATTTTGCGGCGTGTACTTTGGGCTGTGTTTTTTATATTTTGCAGAGCTTTTTCAAACTTTATTTGTCGCTTTTTTATCAAATAGTCAAAAAAATCAGTCATATTAATTTATTACGGCTTTTTTCAACCGTCAAACCGTTTGGCATCCGGCTCATTTACTCTTATTAAACAGCTCAAAAACTCCGCTCAAGCCTTTTGCTTTTTCAATTTCCGTTATTTTTTTAAAACCTTCGCCGTAAATATCCGTTCTTATTTCGATAAGTTTAGCGCCTTTTTCATCTCCTATCTTAGTGAGAGTTTTATGCCTTATCCACTCCGCGAACCCTTCATCGATAAGAGTGTCGTCAAAATCGCTGACGCGCCCGTGTACGTAAGAGTGCGCGTATTCATGAGCCAGAACGCCGATCAATAAATTTTTAGGAAGATTTTTCTGAACGAAAATATCGAATTTATCGCCGCAGCGGGAAAATATTCCGAGCGGTATAACGCCTTTATCCGCCGTAGGAGTTTTTTCTCCAAGTTCTTTCATCTGATTTATTTCTTTAAAGCTGATTTCATTTACCGCCCCGATACCCATGCGGTATTCCTCCACTAAAAAATCCGCCACGGCGGCATAAAGTTCCCTTACCGTCTGAATATCTTTAACGGCCGTCGATTCGCAGTCGGGGCATATTTTACGGCCGTCGGTAAGCTGAACGGGATTAGCGCCGGTCGGAAGCCCGCACACGTCGCACTTATCAGTATTCTGCTGGCAGTCGGGACAGTAAACCTGTTCGGCTATTTCGTATTTATAGCTCAATTTAAAAATATATTTTGAACAGCCGTGGCATTTTTTTAATCCCGCGAAGCAGTCGCGGCAAACCTCTTTACCCTGCAGCGCGATCAAATTATCATCGGGCACTCCGCAAACAAAGCACTTATGGTATTTATTGATGCAGTCGTCGCAAACGTAAATTACGGCGTCGTTCTTTTTGTCCTGATAATGAGTATAGGACGATAAAATCGAAATTTTACAAATTTTACATACCGGAGCGGCCTTCGCTTTTAACGCGCACGCCGCGCAAAGTTTCCTGCCGCCGTCTTCTACTAACGAAGCGCACGGAATTTTACACAACTGACAGGCCGGTGATTTTCGTTTACATTCATCACAAATGTAAGTAACCTTGCCGTTAATCGGATCGGAATATTTAACGTATGCCCCTAATATATTCAATTTACATATATCGCAGACCGGACTGTCTTTATAGTACTGATGGCATTTATTGCATATATCTTTTCCGCCGAATTTATGGACGGTTTTCATAAACCCTCCGCAGGTTTCACAGCGCGGAGTATTTTGATGACAGCTTTCGCAGATAATAGTTTCAAATTTATCGGATTCAGGGTCCTTGGATTTATAATATTTACCGGTTATTTCACTTCCGCATATATCGCAGAGTAAAGTCTCGGAAGCGCTTGCTGCGCGGGGATACGCCGTTAATACGCTTAAAATGCAAAATACCGGTATTAATATAATCATCAGCCTGATAAAATTTATTCCGACTATAACTCGAGGACCTGCCGACAGCGTATTCAAAAAATACCTCCCTGACAAAATAATGAGTTTTATAACTTTAACATACTCTATTAAACCATGCTATTATAATACAGCGCGTTTTTTTATTCAAGCTTTTTACTAACCTTTTACGAGTCTTTTAAATATTTTAATAAAACCGGTTGACAACTTCCAGCCGTTAGTTTATGATAGTCTTTGATGGAATGTTACATATTAGTCAACTCAGGCCGCAATAAAAAATTCAGAAATTTCGTTATCGCACGGATAAAAAAAGCCCGCAGTAAAGGCATAAATCAGGTTAAAATTATCTGCGCCGATTCGGGCGCAGACCTGATTTATCCAGAAACTCACTCCGATTATTTAATAGGCGATTTAGATTCAATATCGCCTGCGATCCTCGATATAATAAAAAAATCCGGAACACGCATCATCACATACCCGCGTGAAAAAGACTTCACCGATTTTCATCTCGCCCTCACCCTTGCGCTGTCATTAAAACCGGCCATAGACGAAATAACCGTATTCGGCGGACTATCGCGGCGCCTCGATCAAACACTCGCAAATATCTATACGGCGGCCTGTTTTTCAATGGAACACGGCGTGAAAATATCCATACACGAAAATAACACCAGCCTTTATCTTCTTAACAGCCATTTCAAACAACTCGAACTGACAGATGAAATCAAAAAAGGCGACATCATTTCGCTTCGCCCCCTGTTTTATGATACGACCATAAAATCCGCCCGCGGCTTAAAATACGCTCTTAATAACGACACGCTTCGCGCCGCTGACACCCGCGGCGTCTCAAATGAAGTTACCGGCGATAATATATCGCTCGAAATTTTATCGGGCGAACTCGTTTTAGTACACATTAAAAAAATGCGGCGCGCTCATAAATCTTCGAAATAAAAAAACGGCGGAATACCGTCATCGCTTAAATGAAAAAGGATAAGCGCTTTTGGCGTTTATCCTTTTTATTTTATCTGTTTTATATTTAATTTAGTGTCCCCGTTTATCCATTATCTGAAAACTTATAATTTCCCATTTAATAAATTTCCGTTTCATTAAATTCCAATTCATCAACGCCGATCAATTAATAACCTTCAAGCTGCAAATCGTTTAATATTGCATTAGCTATCTTCGAGACCGCCGATTCGCCCTCGGTGATATCGGTGCTCTTAGCTTTTTCTATATGAAGTTTGGCATTTTTATTATCACCGGTGTAATAATAAGCGATACCTATCAAAGCATGCGCCTGCGCGCTGGATATATCGAGACGATATTCTGAAATATACTGCTGATCAGGGTTATGAATGTTTATAGCCTTTAAAAGCTCTACGGCGTTTTTATAGTCATCTTCCTTGCCGCGCGACAAAAGAACTCCGGCTAAGCCTAAGTTGGCGTCATTCGAAGTGCCTTTCACCTTTTCGAAATAAGCGACCGCTTTTTCGGTGTCGTTGACCTGCGCATAAGACCAGCCAAGCCCCGTATGGGCCGATACTTCCTCCGCCTTATTCGGGGTTTGTTCAAGAACCTGACGGAATGCAAGAATCGCGTTTTCGTTGTCGCCCGCGCGCACATACTGCCAGGCGTTTTCAAGATTCTGGTCGAGTTTCGGCGAAACGCCGAGAATGCCGCCGCCGCCCGCCGCGCAGCCGACAGCGAGCATACTCATCGACAGTATAAAAAACAATAATACTTTAAAACGCCCGTTATTTTTTATGATCCGTCTGCGCTGCAAAATATTGCCGAACGCGCCGGTAGTAAAATTAAAATTGTCTTCGTTTAAAATTATCTTCACGCAATTCCTCCCAAACTATCTTATAACGGCAATTTTACCATATTTCGCCTTCAAGCCGTTAGCGTCTTCGACCAAAAAATAATAAATCCCGTTAGCGGCCGCTTCATAAGACGAATTCAATAAATTCCATTTATAGCTTCTGCCGTTAATACTATCGGCATTAAATACGCAATTCGAATATATATCATATATTTTTATTTGATAAGGCGCGCTTCCGCCCTGCCATGTAATGTTTGCAAAATCCGCCGCGGGGTTCGGCGACGCATAAAGACTCGTTATATCCGCCGACACGCTTCCGGCAAGGTAGTTAATTTTATATTCCGCGGCGTTCGAGGCATTATCATAAACCGTAACGGACAGGTCCATAACGCCATCACAATTGCTTACTCTTATTATTCCCTCGTTTTCAAAATATTTAAAGCCGCCTGAAGCGCCGGCGCCGTTAAGCCTGATTCCGGTAGCGCTCACGCCCGAGCCGCCATCTTCGACTTTCAAATCGATATAATCTTTTCCTCTGCGATAATGGCTTATTTTAGGCGGCATATCGTCGAACATTAAAAAATACTCGCCGTTAGTTTCGACCGAAGCCGATATGGTATTAGCGTCTTTAATAACCGCACCGCAGAAACGATAGCCTGAACGCTTGGACGGGTCAGCGGCGTATATGCCGATCTGTGCGCTCGAAACGTTCGAAGGCGTTATGTCTTTAAATAAAAAGTTTACTTCAGCGTTCTTATATGCGTTTTTAGGAATATTCTCGTAACTTCTAACGCCGCTTAAATATTTAAGCCCGCTATCCGAGGCTGCCGGGGAGGAAGCCGCCGGCGCATCCGACGCATCGAGGGCGACTACCATCATCGAAGGCGGTTTCGCCTCTAATGCCGGCGAATCGCCCCAGTCGGTCCTTGCGGCAAAATAACCGCGGCCGTTGTCAAATGATATCATATTTAAAACGCGGTTTTGTAGTTTTCTTATTTCAAACGAAGTTTTTATCGTGCCGCTCATTTCGTTTTCATCCTCGCCGGTTACGGCCACTTCAAATATGCCGCTATAAACGATATGATAAGTTCCGGTATATAAATTTTTCTGAGCGTAATTCATAGTTACCTTCTGGTCAGCGCCGCCGCTGCGCTTAACTATTACCTGCGGCTTGCTGACGCTTTTAACGGTTATATTAATGTCATCGGTTAAAATAGGGTTCGGATAAATTCCGACCTTAGGCCCGGCGAAACCGGCCGCATATCGAAAAACGGTCGGACCGCGCTCGGCCGTATAGGCGGGCACCATTAATACGCTATTGTAATTAATCCCGAACTCGCCGAGATCGAAAAATCCTTTATTATCGCCGTTTAAAACTATATTTTTAACCACGATCGAACCGTCTTTATAAAAGATACACACCCGCGGATAAAACGAACCGTACTGCGCGCCGGAAAACTCCAGCACATGCGATTTAGCCGGCGCGTATTTAAATAAAATATAATTAGCCGCCCAGTAATTCAAATTAAATGAACGCTCGCGGACCGGATAACCCGTATGCGTCTGCAGCGCGTCGATATTAACCGTAAATTCACCGTATTTATATTTGGAATAGCCTTTCGGATTGATATAATTCGTTAAAACCCAGTCGGCGAATACGTCCTTAAATTTTACGTCGGGATATCCTGCCGCGGCTAACGCGTATTCGATGGTACGGGTGCCTTTATCGCCGCTGCGCGTCATATTTCTCATAAAATTCTGACGCTCGATTTCAGTCGAACCGCCGTACTGTTCGAATAAATATCGGACGAATAAAAACGACGCGCCATAATGGGCGAGCGCCTCGTTATTATAATCAAAAGGAATAAGATTGATTCCGGGATTTTTTTGAAAGGCATCTATTTTATCCTGTAGCATACGATTTCCAGTTATGTAAGCGGCGTTGTCGGCCATGCCTTCCTGCACCCATACTTCTTCGAGCGGGTTCTGATTATATGAAATCATGTGCCAGAACTCATGAGCGAGCGTGTGCATGAAAGTCGGATTGGCCGGAATGTAATCGTATCCGTTCATATAAAACATTTCACGCTGATTCGAACGCAGCCCTACCGTCTGCGCCTGCGAATCAGGAAGTTCGTCGGTCGGATCGAAATAGCCGATTATCGGATTACTGCTGCTGTAAAGCCTTGTTATTAATATGGTTATTCTGACATCGTTATCGATGCCGGGACTGTTTTCCTGGCCGAAATATGCGGTCTCGACCGGATAGTAAGAATTATCGAAAGTGCTTGCTATAGAGTCTATTTGAAGCTGGGTAATCAAATTGCCGGTCCACAGAATATCGGCTACGTAAATATAACAATGGCCGCCGACTTTTCTAAGCGTGCTGGCGACCGAATCATAACGGCCGTAAGCGAAATTATACACGAAAAATGAACGCTGATCGCCTAACAGATCACGGTTCGGCGAGGCCGGCGCCGCATTTTTAGCCGCGTTTAATTTAGCGGCCGCCTGATTTTGCACAAAAAGAGGAGTCACTTTCGCCCGTATGCTTTCAATATCGGGACGCCCCGATATCCCGCCCTGCGAAGCGCTGGAATATCCTGTCCAGAAGGCGATTACACATAAAATAATCAGCGATAATAAAACGATTTTATTGGCAAAAATTAATCTATTCATTAAATATATCCCCCGAAAAATATTAATACTTCATCTTTACTTATCGGATATATTTAAAGAAATTCAAGCGGATTTTTATCTGAAACTTTTATAAATAAACGCGTTGTATGGATGAGTTATCGATTCAAACATCTGCGGAAATATCAAATCAAACTATGCCCGATTTTTGAATTTCGGCCATTATAATGGCGCGCGCTTCATCGATGCTGATCTTACTGGCGGCGGCGAAATTCTTCAGATCTTCAAATTCAGGCTTTAAACGAATCATCGAGCCTTTTAAATAAGAAATTTTATAAGCTACGCTCTGGCCCGAAGGCGTATTATAAACGGCGGACTTCCTTTTTAAAATAAGACGGGGCGAGCGCTGGACGCGCAAACCTATCGTAGTGGCCGAATTAAATATTATTTCAGCCATCTTCGCCGTAAGCTCGATTTTCGACATAACTTCCAGCTCAAAAGCCGGACGGCCTTTTTTCATAAGTATCTGACTCACCGAAACATCGAGCGCGCCTGCAGCCATAAGATTTGAAATAAGCGGCTCGAAAAATTCAGGCGCCATATCGTCGATATTAGCCTTTAATATATTTACTTCGTCGTTTTGACAATCTAACTCGCCAGCGGCTGCGATAACGCTTAAGTCGCCGGCGCCTGATTCAGCGGAGTTTTTTTTTTCACCCGTCATAATCCTTAAAACATTAGGGTGCTCAAAATCATGAAAACCCGCGCCATAGCCAATTTTTTCAAGAATAAAATCCGGCGGGAGACCGTCGGCGGGATCGCAAAGCGTTTTAATAATTGCCGCGCCCGTAGGCGTTACTAACTCTTTTTCAACCGCGCTTTTAGTCAGCGTAAAATTCTTAAGAAGCTCGAGACTCGCGGGAGCAGGATTGGGCCATTTGCCGTGCGCCGTTTTTATGAAACTGAAAGAAACCGGTATTTTAGACACGAAACATTTATCGATTTTTAAATAATCAAAACAAATTGCCGTGCCGACTATGTCGATAATCGAATCGATCGCGCCGACTTCATGAAAATGAATTTCTTCGACGGCGATATTATGCATTTTAGATTCAGCCGCGGCTATATTTTCAAAAATTTTAACCGCAAGGTTTTTTACGCTTGGATTAAGACCGCTCGAATTTATTATTTCTTTTATTTCACAAAGCCCGCGATGTTCATGATGTTCGGATGCGCCATGTTCATGTTCATGTTCGTGGCCGTGATCGTGATCGTGTTCGTGTTCGTGACTGCCCCGATCGTGCGAATGCCCGTTTTCATAATCGTAGTTATGCTCGCAGCCGTGAGTATGCAAATGATCACTTTCGTGTTGGTGAATATGGTCGTGTTGGTGATCGCCTCCATGGCAATGAGTTTTATGGCAATGGGCAAACAGCGGAGCGTGGCCGAAAATATTTCCGTTTTCGTCCATAACGTTAAACTTGGTAGCGGCAAGACCGTTTTTAACGGTTTTTTCAGCCTTGAGCGAATAACCTTTTAAATCCATTTTTAACAGCTCGTTTACTAAATACTGATAATCGACGCCGGCATCTATAAATGCGCCGATGGTCATATCGCCTGACATCCCTGAAAAACAATCGAAATATAGAATTTTCATTTACGGGCCTCCGCTTTTTTCTTTTTCGGCTTAAAACCTTTGCCATCAATACTTTCCAAATCTTCAAACGCCATATTTTTAGACTGCAGATTAATCTGCGAAGCAAGATAACCCGCGCCGAAGCCGTTATCGATATTAACTACCGAAACCCCCGGCGAACAGCAGTTAAGCATCGCAAGAAGGGCCGCCAGCCCGTTAAAACTCGCGCCGTAACCCACCGAAGTAGGAAGCGCGATAACCGGGACCGAGGCCAGTCCGCCAACCACCGAGCAAAGCGCGCCTTCCATTCCGGCCGCTACCACTATAACTTTCGCGTTAAATATTTTATCGATATTATTAAACAGCCGTTTTATACCCGCAACGCCTACATCGTAAACCCTTTCTACGCAGGAACCCGAAAGTTCGGCCGTGACGGCCGCCTCTTCAGCGGCTTTTATATCGGCCGTGCCCGCCGTCATCACTACCACGCCGCCGCATGGCTCGCTCTGAGCACCCTGCCTTAAAAATAAAAGCGAGGCGTGAGCGTTATACTCGATAGTTTTAAAATCTTTTTTTAACTGCTTATAAGCGTTTTCACTCGCGCGCGTCGCCATTACGTTTCCGCCGCGCGCCGCCATTTTTTTAAATATTTCAACGACCTGATAATCGGTCTTTCCAATACCGAATATCACCTCGGGAAAATTTTTGAATATCGAACGCTTATGATCTATTTTAGCGAAATCAACGTCTTCGAATTCATGCGCTTTGATAAAATTAATAACCTTATCTTCGCCAATACGGCCGTTTTTATAATCCCTTAAGCGTTCTTTTAATTTTTCGTTGTAATTTTCTTTCATTTAAGCAGACTTTCCTTAATTATTTTTAATTTTAACACTAAAATAAAATACCGGCACATAACCTGATATGCCTCTTCAACAAGCGTTTTAAGCGTTGAATGAACCCGTGCGGAAGCCTTCTATATCCAGCGTTATAAAGGTGAATCCATTTTTTTTGAACTCGGCCGCTATAGTTTCACGGTTAGTTATAAGACGATTGAAGTCTTCCGTCTCGATTTCGATACGCGCGAGCCTTTCATGACTGCGGACGCGGTATTGCGAAAATCCGAGCGAGCGTAAATATTCTTCACAAGCCTCGACGGCGGCAAATTTTTCGCGATCGAATTCCACGCCGTAAGGAAAGCGCGAGGTCAGACACGCCATCTGCGGCCGGTTCCAGGAGCTAATGCCGAGTTTTTTCGAAAGATAGCGTATTTCTATTTTTGTGAGACCGGCTTCCATTAAAGGCGATAAAACGCCGAGTTCGCTCTGCGCCTTAAGACCCGGCCTGAAATCGCCCGTATCGTCAAAATTAGCGCCGGAAAAAACTTTATTCAGCCCCAGCTCGCCGGCTTTTTGAATAAGCTTTGTAAATAAATCTTTTTTGCAATAATAACATCGGTCGCGTGAGTTTTTTCTAAATTCTTCGTTGTCTAATTCACTGGATTTTATAAATATCTGTTTTATTTTAAGCCCGGCCGCGAACTCTTCCGCCACTCGCATTTCGTGCGCGGGAAAAGTTTCAGATACCGCCGTCGCCGCAACGACATTGCCGTTCAATGCAATATTAGCCGCGGCAGCCAGAAACGAAGAATCAACGCCGCCGGAAAAAGCTATAAGCGCCGAACCGCATTTTTTAATAATTTCGGTTAAAACACGATATTTTTCTTCAACCGCTTGAATATCTATACCGCTAAAATCAAAATCTTTCAAAACATTCTCCCCGTCATTTTTTAGAATTAGACAGAGTAGAAGTATATAATAAAACGATTATAAAGTCAATTTTTTAGATAAAGTTTAACTAAAGTTTTTTTAATACCGTTTATTTTTTTAAAAAAGGGAGGGAGAAAGAGTTAGCAACCCTTTCTCCCTCCCTTAAACCCTCCCTCAATCCGCAAATTGCCTGACGCTTTTTCGTTAGTTTATCGATAGCTTTTTCTGTCAGGGTTTTAATTTCGTAAAACACTTTGCAAATCTTTGACGTGCTGCTTTTAACCTTTTTTATGCCAGTTGTTTGTTTTTCTCTTATTTGTTTATTGTCTGCCAGCTTGCTTGTTTGCAGTCGCGCACATGCGTGCGCGCGACTGCGTAGCTATAATGGCACTTTCATAACTTAAACTCATG
>CAYTCW010000117.1:8708-13831 GCA_964436235.1 uncultured bacterium | reverse complement strand
AGATAATTGACACGCCTGTTGCTTGGTTAATTTTCCGTTTTTTTCATCACGGCTGAATTTATTTACGACTTCACAGGCCGAATTGACCAATTCTTTGATCATTTCTTTTTTACGATCCATGAAATTATTTTCAAAGGAGGGAATGATATAGCCGAAAATAACGGAGATGAAAATAACTATTACCGAACAAACCGATATGATACTAAAAGAAGCATATTTTTTAAACATATAAAAATTCCCCGCTGCCAGCAAATATCCGGGTAACTGATAAAAACTTGGACAATTATATCACAACACTTTAATCATTGTCAATTTTTAATAAAATCTCAAGCAATTTTCAAGAAACCTTTCCAGAATATACCGCTTTTTTAATAACTCGCTAAATTTAACAGGCTGGTCAATTGAACCTTAATTATTTTGAATTGCGTTAATTTTAAGTATTGAGTTAAATTATTGCTTTTTTACTCAAAATATGATAAATTAAGTAGGTACCGCCATAAACGAAATAAATCGGTAACAGCCGGCTAAATTAAAGTAAACGAAATTAATTAGTTACAATTTTAAAAACCTGCAAAAAAAATAATATGTATTTTACAATGAACAATCAAATAACCGGCTCTTTTTTTGTCTTTTCATAAAATAATAAAGGATGTGTTAACAAAATGAAATCACCTGAATCTAAATATCAATTTTACTTGATATTTCCTCTATTTATCGCTTTTTTTATAATTACTTTTATGCCCACCCATGCACTTTTTGATGTTTCAGTCTATGCAATGAGCGTAACGCTCGGCGACGGCGTCTCGTACCCGGCCGAATGCCTCAGCGGCGCTGAAAATAAATTTAAAGTAGATAAAAACGGCACCACGGAGATTATGAGCATAGCCGACATCAAAAAGATCGATTTTTCAGGATCAGAAACAGCCGGCGGCGAAAGCGACAACATCAACGGCAGCGGCGGAGGAGGCAAAGCCCCGGCCGAAGCCGCAGAAAAGACACTTCTTAAAAAAGACCTTCCTGCCGATATCGCTGAAATTTTAAGTAAAGTGCCGGATAAATCTAAATTTCCAAATGCCGGCGGTTATATAATCAAAGACGAGGACATCTATACCTACAACAGCGACGGCACTCATAAAATAGTTTCGCACTATATTTTCAAAATATTCGAAGACCGCTCGGTTGACGGCGGCATCACGGTCAATTACGCCTTCGAACGAGAATCGGCGCAGATCTTAATGGGGCGCACCATAGCAGAAGACGGCAGCGTAAGTAATTTAGACCCTAAAGAAATTACGAGCGGCGATATGTTCCGCGGCGCTAAATTTTATTCGAACACCTATAAAATATTATCCGCAACTCTGCCGAACGTAAAAAAAGGCTCGATAATAGAATATAAAATAGAGCGAAATATATTCAAACCCATCATAGAAGGCTATTTCACTCCCGTAACTTACTTCGCTTCATCCGAACCGGCTTATGAAATAAGACTCGAAGTGCGCATGCCTAAAGATAAAAAACTCTACTACATAGCTAAAAACTTCGAACGCATATACGATAAAAATTTTGAATCGATCAAAAACGCTGCAAATCCTGAAATTACTCAACATCCCGATTACACTTCCTACGTGTTTCACGCGCGCAACGTACCCGAAATGATTATGGAACCTTCAATGCCGCCCGTTAAAGACGTGGTGCCTCGAGTTCAGTGCTCAGCGTACGAAAACTGGGATAAAATATATGAATGGGACATTAAAAACCTCGGCGCCAATATGTCGCAGATATCAGACGAATTAAAAAATAAAACTCTCGAACTAATTAAAGACTGCAAAACTAACGATGAAAAAATAGCCGCTATATATCACTACGTACAGCAGGAAATACGCTATATATCGATTAAAGGTGACGTGGTCGCCGGCCGCGCCGGACATCCCGCCCGCGAAGTTTTCGAAAATAAATACGGCGATTGCACCGATAAATCAATTTTAATGGGCGCTATGCTTTCAATAGCCGGCATTACCTGCTACCCGGCGGCTTTAATGGCCGGCGGCGGCGACTGGGACTCCGAAGTCGCTCATATCAGTTCAAATCATAAAATTTCATTTGTGTCGTATGACTCCAAAGAAATATTTCTCGACAGCACTTCTCAAAATACCCGTTTTCCATTTTTCCGCGCCGACGATCACGGCAGAAACTGCCTCGTATCACAGGCACGCCGCATGGTGCGCTCCGGCACGCCGCTGAGCAATAATAAATTACGCTGCGAAGCGCTCATCAACACCGATAAGAGCATAACCGTCACCGGACGGCGCGAAGTTGACGGTCACATTGAATCTGTAATCAGAGGCCGTAACAAAAGCCTTAAAGAAAGCGAGATTAAAGATAACTTCAAACGCACACTCAACCAGGTGTTGCCGGGCGTCGAACTTAAAAAACTCGAATACACCGATCTTATGAACCTGAATAAACCGGTGATCGAAACCTTTGAATATCAGGCGCCTGATGCAGTTATCGGCGCGGGCGATTTAATTTTATTTTCAGTGCCCGGCCACGAGATGAAATTTAACGAAGTAAGCCTTAAAGAAAGAAATTATCCCATCGATTACGCTTACTTAACCAATAACGAAACCGTTTATAACTTCAGCCTGCCCGAAGGTTATAAAGTTAAATACCTGCCGGCTAAAATCGAAATCGATAACAAATATATGATATATAACGCCGAATTTATCAAAGCGGGCGAAAACAAAGTTATATTCAGCGATAAACTCGAAAGAAAGACCAGAATGGTCGATCCGGCCGATTATCAAAGCTATAAAGACGATATCGAAAAAATCAAGAAATTCGGCGGCGAAAAAGTAGTTATCAGTCGTTAGTCATTAAAGATAGCATAAATATAATTATGATAATAAACACGAATGTATAGAGGAGGATCATGAACAAAACCCGAAAAAAATTAACCGGCAGAAAGCCTGCGCCCGTATATTTTAACGCCAGATTTATCGCAGCACTTATCATCAGTCTTATATGCCCGTTAATTGCCGCTGAAGAGTCTTATTCAATGAGCGTCACTCTCCGTGAAGACGGCGCCGTTTATAAAGCCAAACCGGCAGACGGCGCGCAGAACCATTTATTGATCGATAAAAACGGCGAAAATAAAATAATTTCGATCTACGAAGTTAAAACTATCGACTTTTCAGACGAAGGCAATCAGCAGGAAACCGCCGCCGCCGTTGCAAACGAAACCGCAGCGGTCGAAATGCCCGCCGACATTAAAGAAATCCTGGCAAAAGTACCCGATAAATCTAAATTTCCAAACGCCGGCGGATATATAATAAAAGATGAAGATATCTACACTTTAAACCCCGACGGCACTTCCAAAACTCGTTCACATTATATATTTAAAATATTCGAAGACCGCGCAGTTGACGGCAATATCATAATGAGCTATGCTTTCGAGCGTGAATCGGCTAAAATAGTCATGGGCCGAACTATCCAGCCCGACGGCTCAGTTTCAATGCTTAATGACGCCGATATTAAAGAAGGCGACATGTTCGAGGGCGCGCAGTTTTACTCTAACACGCATAAAGTTATTTCTGCCTCGCTGCCCGACGTTAAAAAAGGCTCGATAATCGAATATATTATCGAAAGAACCGTTTTCAAACCCATTATAGAAGGCTATTTCTGCCCGGCGGTTTATTTCGTGGCAAATGAGCCAAAACTCAACTGCCGCGTAGAAATAAGAACGCCTAAAAATAAAAAATTATACTGGACAGCTAAAAATTTCGACACGATATACGATCCGAACTTCGAGGTCCTAAAAACGGTAAAAGACCCCGTTATAAGCGAAACCGGCAGTGAAAAAATATATTCATTCGAAGTCGATAATCTGCCCGAGTTCATATCGGAGCCCGGAATGCCCTCCTATAAAGACTCGCTGCCCTTCGTTCAATTTTCAGCTTATGAAACCTGGGAACCCATATATGAATGGTTTAATAAAAATTTCGACCGGCATGTCGGCGAAATTTCGGAAGAAATGAAGGCTAAAACGGCTGAAATTATTAAAGACTGCAAAACCGCCGAAGAAAAAATAGCGGCGATCTATCATTACATACAACAGCAAAACCGCTATATTTCAATAAAAGGCGATCTGGTTGCGGGACTTACCGGCCACGGCGCCAAACGCACCTTCGATAATAAATACGGCGACTGCGTCGATAAAGCTATACTTATGACGGCGATGCTTAAAATCGCCGGAATAGAATCATATCCTACGCTCATCAACGCCGGAGGGCCGCAATGGGCAATCGAAGTGCCGCACTTAGACCTTAACCATTCCATTTCATTCGTAAAATACGATTCGAAGGAAATATTTTTAGATACGACCTCGCAGGACAGCAGATTTCCATTCTTCAGAGTAGACGATCACGATCGCTACAACATGGTGCCGCAGCTTAAAAAAATAATTAAATCGGATATGCCGCTCAGCGTTCAAACAAATTACCGGCAGGTTATAATAAATAAAGACGGCGGCATAAGCGTTACGGGCCGGCGCAAATTTGAAGGCGCTTTCGAATACTGGGCCAGAATGGGAAATAAAAGCCTTAAAGAAAGCGAAATCAAAGACAGCTATAAACAAAGACTTAACGTAACCCTGCCCGGCGTTAATTTAAAGAAAATCGAATACACCGATTTAATGGACCTTAACGCGCAGGTCGTCGAAACTATCGAATACGACGCGCCGGACGCGGTAATCGTGGCCGACGATCTTATACTTTTCTCGGTTCCCGGCTACAACTTCGATTTTAAAGAAGTGAGCCTTAAAGAAAGAAAATACCCCATAGACTATCAATACCTCACTAAAACCGAAAACACATTTGAATTTAAAATACCGCAAGGCTATAAAGTTAAATATACCCCCGCTAAATTCGAAATCGATAACAAATATATTAAATTCAGCGCTAACTATGAAGTAAAAGACGATTCAACGGTGGTTTTTACCGATTACTTCGAGCGTAAACTGCGCATAACCGAAGTTAAAGACTATGACTGGTATAAAAAAGACCTCGAAAACATCTCTAAATACGCCGGCGAGAAAGTGGTTATCAGTCGTTAGTCGTCAGTCGTTA
>CAYTCW010000117.1:0-8608 GCA_964436235.1 uncultured bacterium | reverse complement strand
ATCATAAAAATAATTTATAAACCGGAGGAAATTAAATGAAAAAAAAGAACTACGCGGGTAAATATGCAAAAATAGGAATATATCTTTTAGTATTGGCGGCAATAATCGCTCTGGCTAATAATTTCGCCTCGGCGGATATTATCCATTTAAAAAACGGCGATAAGATCAGCGGCACCGTTACACTTAAAGACGGCATGGTAACCGTAAAACCGCCATATACCGAAAAACTGCTTATCGGCTTCAAGGAAATCCAGAAGATAGATATAACGCAGACTAAAGATACCGAAGAACTTTCGGCCGTCAAAGACGATATACTGCAAAAAGCGTGCACCGAAAAGATCGACGAAACGATGTATCCGAACGCCGGACATGTTTATCTGTACAAAGAAGATAACTACTTCTATAACGCCGATAACACCATCGACATGCATTCGCGCTCGATAATTAAAGTGCTCAAGGAACGCAGCCTCGATTCCGCCAACTTCGTGCGCTCGATCAAAAAAGAAGAAGAAGACATTCAGATCGTTCACGCGCGTTCGATATCGCCGGAGGGGATCGTATCTAATTTAAGAAGCGACGCGGTTAAATATACCGATAAATACCTCGCCTATCCTATTTACGATAAAGTGAAAATACTCCAGTTTTCAGTGCCTGAAGTTAAAATCGGAAGCATAATCGACGTTAAAATGATAACAAAATCATATAAGGCCGATTGCCTCAATCCGCTTACCTACAGAAAGTATTTTATATCCTACGAACCCGCTAAATATTCAAAATTCACCCTGTCGCATCCAAAGAATATTAAAAATATCGAATATAAAGAATATTTCAAAGCAGCCGGCGGCACCGACGCAGTTGTAATCAACCGCGAAGTTACCGGTGAAACGGTATTGATCTCATTCGAAAAAAACGACATACCCGATTATATCGACGAACCGATGATGCCGCCATTTTCATACTTTGCGCCTAACGTTAAATTCGTCGAAAAATACAAACTAAACGATATAACGGCCGAGCTTAAAAAAAGGATCGAGCCGAAAACCTTACTAAGCGATAAGATGAAAAGCGATCTGGCCGGCATAATTAAAGACTGCAAAAACAATAAGGAAAAGGCAAAAGCTATTTATTTTTTCCTTGCAACTAATATCAAGCACGTAGAAGTCGAAGCCTCTCTTGACGATTACCGACCGGCCGATATGCAAAAAGTTTACAGCGAAAAATACGCCTCGCTCTTTGACCGTACCGTGCTTTTATACTCGTTTTTAAAAGAAGCCGGAATTCCATGTGACATCTGCTTCGGAACCGACCAGAATTCATATAAATTCGATGAAGATATGATGAGTATATACGATTTTGATAATATGCTCGTCGAATGCGAAAACGATTATCTCTTCGCCAGCGCAGAATATTACCCATACGGCATTATACCCGAAAGCTATAAAGATAATAAATATTTTAAAATATTCAAATTCAACGGCAAACTTTTCGATATCACGCGCGATAAATTCGAAAGAAGCTATTCAAGCGATATGCTTATCTTAAATATCACCCCTGAAGGCAATACCGTCTTCCGCCTCGAAGAACTTGCCCATGGAAGCAGCGATCCGTCATTCCGCGCAAGCTATAAAAATTTAAAACCAATTAAAAGAAAACAATCCTTCGAACAGATAGCCTCCGGTATAGCTAACGGCGGCAAACTCATCAACTATACTCTCTCCGACGTTGAAAACCATAACGAAAAGCAGGGCTGCACCATAGATTTTGAATCGCCGAATTACGTGTCTAAATTAGGCGATATGTATATTCTCGTGCCGCTGCCGCTTTCATCTATTTACACCGGCTTCGTATCGAAGGAAGACCGCAAATACGATATATTTTTCGACAGCTTCAGCCTCGATTCTATAAGCGTTTCAATTAAACTGCCCGAAGGATATAAAGTAAGGTATATGCCCGATTCCATCGAAAAAGCCAATGAATATTTTAAGATATCGCTTAAATTAAAATACGACGAAAAAAATAACGAAGTGATATTCACCAGACGCAATGAAACCCTTAAAAAGATAGTGCCCGTAACTGATTTTAAAAAACTGAAAGAATTATTCGAATCGTCGGCCACTCTTAAAAAAGAAAGATTGATACTTGAAAAAGCGGCAACAGCAACGGGGACAGGCGCCGGCGCCATAAATAACAATGACAACGGCGCTGAAAATAAGAGCGGCAATAGCAGCGGCGGCGAAGGTAAAAAATAAACGCTGATGGAAAATAACCGCTCTATAGTTAGAAAAATAATAATAGGATCGCTTCTCGGCGCGGCGGTATTTATCGTGATCGCTTTTTTAGCCGATTACCGGAAGGTCGCCGCCGCGCTGATGGACTTTCCGCTCAATCAGTGGCCGTTCATTTTGTTTTTATCGCTGGCTAATTACGCGTTGCGCGTTATCAAGTGGGATTTTTACCTCAGACGGCTCGATATTAAAATACCCCTGCTATCGAGCGTTCTCATTTTTTTCTCCGGATTTATAATGGCGATTACCCCCGGAAAAATGGGCGAAGTGCTGAAATCGCTTTTGATGTACGAACACCACGGAGTCGCCGTCACAAGAAGCGCGCCGGCCGTGTTTATGGAACGGCTCACCGATGTGATCGCGCTGCTATTTATATGCGCGGCTGGCGTGGTTTTTGCCCTGAACGGCGGAAGCAGAACCGGTCTTAGCGGCAGTGGAACGGCGGTAAGCGTTGCTGCAGCATCAGCGGCCGGTCAACAAAATTTTGACGGCGCCCAGCTTTTATCGCTCGCATTAGTGACGATAATCACCTGCATTATCATCGCCATATTGTCGAATCAAAAATTAATGAATGCCGTTCTAAAATATATGGAGCGGTTTAATTTCATTAAAAAACATATCGTGCATATAGAATCGCTCTTCGAGGCGGCGCGCGTCATACTGATGCCCTGGCCGCTTTTTTACGCTACGCTGCTGTCGATACTCGCCTGGGCGCTCGAATGCTACTCGCTTTATTACATAATAACCGTGATATCGCCGCAAACCCCGATATCACTGGCACTTCTGCTTTTCTGCTCCTTCGCCTACGCTTTTTCAACAATTATAGGCGCGCTCGCCATGCTGCCCGGCGGTTTATTCGTCACCGAAGGCGGAATGGCGTTTTTATTGGTTAAACTTGTTAAAATACCGATGTCAAAAGCCGTAGCCGCCACTTTTATGGTGCGCGCGGCTACCCTGTGGTTCGCACTATTGATCGGAATCTTCGCGCTTCCGGCATTTAATGCTTATATACTCGCTTTTAATAAACAAAAAAAATTGACTTTATAATCGTTTTATTGTATAATACGCTATCATTTCAATTAATAAGGAGAGTTATATGAACAAGGGTATATTTAAATCAATAATCGCTGTCAGCGTGGTTCTTGCCATATTTTTAACGGTTTTTGCGGCTTACGCTCAGGACGATATGCAGGAAGCTAAAGCCTCGTTTCTTGGCGCGGGCGTTAAATTTAAAATGGACCGCCCTTCCATGAAGGCCAGAAATTTAGACAGCGCTAATTCCGAACAGGTTAAAGAAGCTAAAGATTTCAGACATATGGATAACGGCCTGTTAAGCGGCGCATTCGGCGGCGGCAGCGGCGAAGGCGTTAGAAGCCGCCCTATTAAAGACACTAAAATCGTATGCGAAGTCTGCAAAGCTAAAGCCGTTCTTAACGCCAGCGAAAACTGCGAATTCTGCAAAGGCAAATCATACGCCGATCTTTGCGATAAATGTATAGCATGGTCTATATTAAACTCCTGCGAAGACTGCAAAGCTAAAATCCGCGGTAAGGTCGGCAAAAAAGAGACCGCAACCGAACCCGCTTCAGAAGCTGCCCTCGAAGCACCCGCTGAAATTCCAGCCGATGAAATAACCGCCGAAGAAGCACAGGAAGAAAAAGTTATTGAAAAACCTAAAACTAAAAAGAAAGCCGCTAAAAAAGCTAAAGCTAAAACCGCTAAAAAAGCCAAAAAAGCCGAACCCGTTGAATCGGTTGAATAAAACATAGATTTGATTTAATTATAATTAAGCCGATATTAATTATACTATGAATTTTATTAAAAAAATAAATTCAATAATTAATATCGGTTTTTCATTTCTAATAAACGAATTTAAGTTTATCACAATTCCAATAAATTTAAAGTTATCATTACCACTGCCATCATTATTATCTCTAAGCGTTTTGATCATATCCGCCTGCGGTATCGTCAGCGCTGCCTTAATTCCCGCTGCCGCCGGACAATCCGCGCCCGTTCGGGCCGCCATTACTCTTGAATTAAAATCCGGATTAACCGCTAACGAGGGTGAGCTGACTCTTGGCGATATCTGCCATATTAAAATAACACCCGGCTTTAAAATAGATTCAAATAAGGTAAGCGGCATTAAAATGGGATTCGCACCCGCCCCGCTCGTCGAAAGGCGCATCCATAAATTCGAAGTGGATAACATTATCAGACAAAAATTAGAGTTTCCGCACGGATACGGTTATTTGATCACAGGCAGCAATTACTGCCTCATTAAAACTTTCGCCGGAGGCGAAACTAACGCCAAAAACGGAATACACTCCGGCGCTCACAGCCATCACTATAACAAAAACACCGGCAGCGATTTAAATAAACAACTTAAAATTAACCTCGAAAAAAAAATCAGCGCCCTGTTTATCGAACGCTTCACCGATAAATATAAATTAGGACCGAATGACAGCATAATATCTACTATCAGCTTCGGCCTTAACCGGGCCGCTGCTAAAAAAATATTATCATACGAAGAAGTGGAAATCGATATACTTACCTATAAAGCATCAGCGGCAACTATAGCCGTTAAATACGAGACCGAACTTATAGCTAAACTCTACGCGAAAATTATCAGAAGAACCACGGCGGCCACGGCATGTGAAAAAATACCCAAAAACTCTATTATCGATATTAATAAAATTAAGACTTCTGAAATCGAAATTATTGCCGAAAAATATCATGAGTTATTTATTATTAATCACACTCCCGAAAATAACGAAGAATTGATCAAAGCTGCCGAAAACAACCTGGAATTCACAAAAAATATAGCGGCCGGCGAGATCATTAAAAAACGATTTTTAAAAAAGAAACTGCTCATAAAGGCGGGACAGATAGTCGATTTATATATCAAAACTAACCGCTCGTCGATGTCAATAAGCGCTTCGGCGTCTAAAGGCGGCGGCGCCGGCGATATTATCGAAGTGATTAATCTGAAAACCCGTAAAAAATACAAGGCAGTCATAGTAGATGAAGGTTTAGTCGAATCGGTCGATAATTGAAAATATATGAAAACATCTAACAATATACCTTAGTCCCCGGCAATAAAAGTTATACTCAATGTTTAAGTATCAATTTTAACATCCGTCGTAGTATTTAGTCGTAATATCCGTCAATGCATTTATTTTTTTATCAGTCGTAGTATTTTATATATCATCGGAGGAAGAATGGATCATAGCAGCGTCGAAAGCAACAACGAAAACCGCAATAATAGCGGTTACTTGTTTTCAAATTTATTTCCATCGGTTTCATCATTTTCATCATTTTCATTAATCGCATTAGTTTTATTAACCGTTTTTACCGTATTGATCTTTAGCGCGGCTGAACTGAAAGCCGAATCGCTCTGGCGCGAAGCTGAAGAAGAAGCTAACGGCCAGTCCATATTTTCAGAAACTAAAGGACATAAAATAGGCGATATCATCACTATATTAATCATTGAAAACTCTACTGCCGTCCAGAAAGCGACGACGCAGAATAAAAAATCATCGAATCTCGGCGTCAAGGCCGGCACCGGGCCGCTCAGTTTTATCCCCAATATCTCCAGCGGCGCATCCGGCGATTTCTCGGGCGACGGCACTACCTCGCGCTCAGGTAATATTTCAGCTAAAATTTCGGCGCGGGTTACTAAAATTTTTCCCAACGGCAACCTCGCTATCGAAGGTAAACGCTCCATCAGAATTAACGATGAAGTGCAGGATATTACAATAAGCGGCATTGCGCGCACTCTCGATATTTCATCTGAAAACACCATATTATCCACATTTTTAGCCGACGCGCAAATCAAATATAAAGGCAATGGCGTCGTCGGAACAGTCAACAGGCCCGGCGTAATAAAAAGAGTATCCGATTGGCTGTTTTAATTAATTAAATATTTATCTCGATTCTTTAATTTTTGGTTTATGTATTTCTTAACTTTTAACTCTAAACTCTTAATTTTTAATTTATTATTCAATATTTTTTATTCAGGCGGTATGTTATTATGACTGTAACGATCCATACTATTCATAAAAAACGGAAAAAAAATACTAAAGCCATAGCTGCTCTGCTGTGCGCGCTTTATATATTTAATTTTATGAGCGCGACCGTATATGCCGGCGTTGTTAACCGCATCAAAGACATAGCGCGCATCGGCGGCGTACGCGAAAACCAACTCGTAGGCTACGGAGTCGTCGTCGGCCTCGAAGGCAGCGGCGATAAAAATATTATGACCGCGCAGTCGATAGTTAATATGCTTAAATCATTCGACGTGACTCTCGATCCTAAAACACTTAAAGCGCAAAACTCCGCCGCCGTCATGGTTACCGCCAATGTACTTCCGTTTATGAGCGAAGGCGATAAACTCGACGTTGTCGTATCGTCGATAGGTGACGCTAAAAGCATCCAGGGCGGCGTTCTGCTGCAAACCCCGTTAAAAGGCGCTAACGGCCGCGTGTACGCCGTCGCGCAGGGACCCGTATCCATGGGACAGCTCGGTTCGGGACAACAGTCGGCCGCCGGCGCTAAACTGCACCCGCTCGTCGCCAGAATCCCGGGCGGCGCATTGATCGAGCGCGAAATATCTAATGAATTCGTCGCCGACGAGAAGATCGAAATAGTTCTAAATAAAAAAGATTTTTCAACCGCAAATGCCGTAGCCGGCGCTATAACCGAAAAATTCGGCGACGGCTTCGCTAAAGCTAAAAATGCCGGTATCGTCAGCGTACAAATACCCGCCAGCTTCGAAGATAATATAGTCGGCTTCCTCGCCGCGGTAGAATCGCTCAGCGTTCAAACCGACAGCGCGTCTAAAATAGTCATAAATGAAAAAACCGGCACTATAGTTCTCGGCGACGACGTTAGAATCAGCCCGGTCGCTATTTCACATAACGGCATCAAACTTAAAGTGGCAGCGCCGCCTACGCCGCCAGCCGGCGATGCCGCAGCTCAGGCAGCAGCCGCTCGAATCAAACCGGGTGAAAAAAATGTTATATATCTCAACTCAGGCTCGACGGTGCGCGATATGGTTGACGCACTTAACGAAATGGGCGCATTTGCAAGAGATATAATTGCTATCATACAGGCTATGAAAGCCGCCGGCGCCATTCAGAGCGAAATAGAAGTGATATAACATGAATTTAACTAACCCGAACCTTAAAGTCGCCATCGTACACTACTGGCTCGTTAATATGCGAGGCGGCGAAAAAGTTATAGAAGCACTCTTAGACATCTTCCCGCAAGCCGAAATCTTTACCCTCGTTTACGATAAGTCTAAAATATCCGATAAAATTAACGCGCAAAAAATACATACGTCCTTTATCCAGAAAATACCGTTCGGCGTCTCTAAATACCAGCACTTTTTTCCATTGTTCCCCTTCGCGGTCGAACAATTCGACCTGTCTAAATTCGATCTGGTAATAAGCTCCGATTCAGGTTTTTCTAAAATGGCGCTCACTAATTCCACGCAAAAACATATCACCTACTGCCATACACCCATGCGCTACGCCTGGGATAAATATTTTGAATACCTTAATGAAAATAACCTCGGCTTTATTAAAAAAACCGCTATGCGCATGTTTATGCACTACGTGCGCCTCACCGACTTAGCATCGAGCTTCAGAGTTGACGGCTTTATCGCTAATTCTAAAACGGTGGCCGGCCGCATCGCCAAACACTACAGACGCGACGCCGAAGTTATCTATCCGCCGGTTGACTGCGTTAAATATACCGTAACCGATAATTCAAGCGATGAAATAAATAAAGACCCGTTCTACCTCTTCGTAGGCCAGCTTATCCCTTATAAAAAACCCGATATAGCCGTTAAAGCGTTTAATGAACTCGGAATTAACTTAATAATCGCAGGATGCGGACAGATGGAAAAACAACTTCAAAAAATAGCCGCGCCTAATATTAAATTCATCGGACGCGCAGCCGACGACCGGCTCCTTAACCTCTACCAGAACTGCGAAGCACTCATATTTCCAAATGAAGAAGACTTCGGCATCGTGCCCGTCGAATGCATGGCGGCCGGAAAACCCGTCATAGCCCTCAACCGCGGCGGCGCCGCCGAAACGGTTATCGACGGTAAAACCGGAGTTTTATTCGATAACTGCGGCGAACGCTCGTTAATTAACGCTGTTAAAAAATTCATCACAATTAAAAAGAATTTTAGAGCCGATGAAATACGCAGCCACGCGCTTCAATTCGATACCGATATATTCAAAAATAAAATAAAACTTTATTTCGAAAATTTATAGTTTTTTTTGAGGGAAGGGAGAAAAGGTTAGCAACCCTTT
>CAYTCW010000116.1:0-13942 GCA_964436235.1 uncultured bacterium | reverse complement strand
GACATCGCGGTGGAGTAACTTATAAGCCCCGCCTGATATAAATTGCGGATGCAGCGGTCCATAGTCTGCATGCCCTGATTGAGGCCCGTTTGAATGCTCGAGTAGATGCCCGGAATTTTACTTTCGCGTATCTGATGGCGAACGGCCTGTACGGCAGTCAGAATTTCAACTGCTAAGGCGCGGCCGCCGCCGACCTGCTGAAGTAAGATCTGCGATAATATTCCCTGCAGAGTCGAGGAAAGCTGTATGCGCACCTGCTCCTGCTGGTGAGGCGGAAACACGTCGATAATGCGGCTGATAGTCTGCACTGCGTCATTCGTGTGAAGCGTGGCTATTACTAAATGGCCGGTTTCAGCGGCGGTTAAAGTGGCCGCTATAGTTTCGGTGTCGCGCATTTCGCCGATGCCGATAACGTCGGGATTCTGCCTTAAAATATGGTGCAGCGCCGAAGAAAAAGACTTGACGTCGGAATAAACCTCCTGTTGAATGACCACCGATTTTTTATGCGAATGAACGTATTCGATAGGGTCTTCGACGGTAATTATCTTCGAGCGCCTTTCCTTGTTTATAAAATCGATTATAGAATTGAAGGTCGTGGTTTTACCGGAACTTGTCGGCCCGGTTATAAGGATAAGGCCGTTCGGCTTTCTGGCGAGCTCTTTTACCACATCCGGCAGATTGAGCTTTTCTATAGCGGGTATCTCGCGGGGCACTATACGAATAGAAGCCTCCACCGTGCCTTTTTGATAATAAACGGCTATGCGGAACCGGCCGATCTCATCGAGTGTCATCGAAAGATTCAATTCCCAGTCGGACTCGAATTTTTTCAACTGCGTTTCATTGAGTATGCTATAAATTAGCGCTTTAGTATCTTCGTTGTCGAGCGACTGCGATTCCATGAAAACTATGTCGCCGTCAACGCGGAATACCGGCGGACGGCCTTCTATTATATGCAGGTCCGAAGCGTTTTTGTCCTGGGCCATCTTCAATAAGCCGAGCATTGCCTGTCGAGCTGAAGCCGTTGTCATACTGCCTCCAAACTTTTCTTATTCTTCGTTAAAATCAAAATTCTCTATTGCCGGATCTTTTTCGAATTTAAAAATATGGGCCGCCAGCAATATCGCCGCTATTATAAAATAACCCGCGGCCGCCAGCGAAAAATGAATGACTATCTGCGGCGAGTGGATAAAGCCGGTCAAAGTTAAAAACGCGCCGCCGAGAGCGAAATAAAACGCCCTTAAGAAATTCGAATCGATAAGATAGGCGACTATAGCCCCCCATATAAGGCCGCTTATGATCGCGCCCTGCGAGAGTGCCTGATGGCCGAGATAATTGACTCCCTGATTAACTTCGAGCGCCTTTATAGCGGCCGAATCAAAATTCATCTTCGAATATGCCGTCAGTTTTTCAATAAGTTCGGCGCTGCCCGCCGGAACCATATTAAGCGCTATAAGCGATATCTCGCCCATAGCCGATGACATTTTTTTGAAAATTATATCGGATATGTGCGGCACTATCGCTATGCACACTGCCATCGAATATTGCGCCTTTACCGAACGGAAAGCCTGCGAAACGATTACTAAGCCTATAAAAACAAGCATCGGCGCGACGGCGGCCTCGGGAATCAGATGGTGTAAAAAAGCGACCATTCCGAAAAGACTGCCTATGAAAAATACCGCGCCGACCATGAAAGAATAACCTATGCCGGCGCCCAGACGCTTATAAGCGGGATGGCCGATAAAAACCGTAGTCGGAAAAGGATTGCCGAAAAGCGCTCCGACGGCGGTTCCTGCTCCGTCCATTATCTGGCACCACTTAACGTCGTATTTATCGCCGGCGGCTTCAGCCGATTCTACATTATTCATTGTTTCGATAAAGTTATATATTTCGATAGGAATTACTACCGCCAATAATTCGGAATTATTCGCTAAAATTTTAATGCCTTCGATAAGATCGCCGAAAACCGGCACCGGCGGATAAAAACCCATGCCTTCAAAAGAAATCGACGCTTCACCCGTAAAAAAACCTATAAGCGTACCGGCGGATATGGCAAATAAACCGGCGGGCATTTTAAATGGCATCTTAATACCAGCCACTAAGCCGGCGAATAAAATGACAAGCGAAGTGAAACCTATGAGCGGCGATTCAAAGAGCATCGCCATGGGAACGGCTGAAATCCATACCAGCGCTATTCCAGCGAGCGTGCCGAGCATTCCCGCGCGCGGCGTCACTCTTTTTAAAAACGGTCCGATCAGGCCGCCTGAAGCCTCTATGATCCCGCCGAGAAAGCCCGCGGCTAAACCCACGCGCCATGCCATAAGCGGATCGCCCGTCTTCCAGTAAACCGGCCCCATAACCGCGAATAAATAAACGAAGAGCACCGGCGTGCTCAAACCGAAGGGAAGCGCCGTCACGTTATCGCGTCCCTCCTTTTTAGCGAGTTGATATCCGGCGTAAGCGTAATATAATAATCCGACGATAAGCGCGATGCCGACGCCGGGTAAAATGTGCCCGTAAACAACCGAATCGGGCATCTTAAAAACATATTTACAAACGCTGCTTAAAATAACCATATTCGCTAAATTGTCGGCAAACAGCGCCCAGAAAGCGTTTAAATCGTTGCTGCGAAATATTTTCATACATCCTCCGGAATGTGATTTTTATATTTTTTTTATTTTATATGATCAACACTTATAGCCTTATATTTTAATAATTTACCTTCAATCTTTATAATCAAGTTTTATATATTTGATTGTATAGCATAACTTTACAATTTATATTATTTTATATAGCATTTGTTTAATTTTACGCTTTAAAGCATTTGCCGTTGCCTGCCGCCCAGAATTTTGCGTCGGCCCAAAGGCCATGCGATACTATATATACGGCCAATAAAGGCATCCTTTTTAACCTGGGCAGCAACCGGCACAATAGCGGCATTTAAAACACCGTTAGCTATTATCAAATATTCGCCTTCGCCGTTAAAAAACTCCGAGCCCGAAAGTTTTTCGAGCGCCTTTCCGTTGAGCGGAAAAAATTTTTTGTCAAGTTTTTTGCCGTTGATTATTATTTCTTCGGTGTTGAATTTTATAGTTTCACCGGGAAGGCCTATCACCTTTTCAAAATACTGCCCGCGAACGATAACGTTATAGCCGCCTGAAACCGCCCGCGTGAGATTAAACAATAAAATATCACCGCGCTCCGCCTTAAGATCGTCGCGTTCGTTCATTTTAACTAAAACGCGGTCGCCTCTTTTAAAAAGAGGCGAATATAAATCGGTTTCGACGGTTATCACATAGTTATAATAATACTGATAGTTCGAATAGGCCGCAACGAAAACAGCCGTGGCAGCTATAATTATAAAGTATCTCATAACTATCGCCGACGAACGGTAGTTATAATCATCCGCAATATTATATTTAATGCGGTATAAATTAAAAGCGTGCGCCGGCGAAAGGCTGTAAATTAAATAAGCAGCAAGTAAAAGCGGCATGTCGAAATAAAAAGTGCCTACAAGATAATTCGAAGCTATTAAAAACGCGGTGAAAAAAAAAGCGAAAAGCGTGCCGTGATAATAATCTTTGAGATATATTACATGACCGAGGCCTGGATATATAATTGAAAAAAATGCTATTTTAATTAAATCGGACAGATCGGAGAATACGGTTTTACGATTATTTTTATTCTCGATTTCAGCCGCCTCGATAATGCTTTCATCGAGTTGAGAACCGCATTCAATGCAGTGGCGGCTGTTCGGAAGCAATACGCTCCCGCAGCGCGGACAATCCATAAATTACCTCTTAATGCTTTATATCTATTCCGATCTTCGGCTCGGGCTGATAATATTCGGATGTTTTAGTGTCGCTTTTAATTTCTCCGACAATTTCTTTTAATATTTTAGCCACGTCCGAACAGCCTTTGCCGGGGATGCCTTTTATATGGGCTTTAACCTCGCCCGTTTCGCTGATCTCAATTTCAATTTCATGCTTACCGCTCATTTTTCTGGCCTCCAAGCTTGAAAAAATTATATATTTTATTGAAGATTTTTATAAAAAAAGTGTTCTGTCCGCGCACCCTGCTTTCGCCTTCGATAGCGGCGTTATTCGAGCCCTTCAAATTGATCGACTGCCTGTAATAAAACTGCGCTTCGTCTAAAAAATCGAGTTTTTCGTTTAAATAAGCTATTTTTTCGTAAATATAATAATTACATACGCCGGCCTGAACAGCTTTTTTAAAATAAGAAAGCGACTGCGCATAGCGATTTGCTCGAAAAAGCGCCATAGCGATCTCGAAATCAAGATTTTTCGCTCCGCTCACTTTTTTAAATTCAGAGCATTTTTTAAAACATATAAACGCGTTATTGATATTATCCATATGTAAAAGCAGCTCGCCGCGGGCGAACCACAAAAAATAATCGGGAGTGTTCTTAGCGACCGCACCGTCGGAATAAGCCATGGCAGACTTTTTTTCATCATTAAGCGCGAGAGCCAGAGCGAGCATCGACTGCGACTGAGACGAAACCCCGAAAAATTCGTAGGCTTTTTTAGCCCATATCAGCGCGTCGGAATATTTGCCGAGATGCAGCTGCGTCAATATCTGGTAGAGCCAGGCCTCTTCGTCTTTATTATTTTCCGAAAGGCATTTGGAAAAATTATAAAGCGCGTCGTCATATTCGCAATTTTCATAATTTTTCAGGCCTTCGTTTTTAAAGTGGAGCGAATCGTAAACGACGCCGTCAGATTCAGATGTTTTGCCGAACTGCGTTACGCTATCTTTATTTTGCGATGCCTTATGCGCCGCGGTAAGGCCGCTTATTTTTTGAGCCGCCTTTTCGGATGCGGCGGAATTTTTTTCGGCGTCAGGTGAGCTTCGACCGTCTTTAGACGCGGCTTTGTCAGCTTCCACCTCGAGCCATTTAAACCTGCCCAATTATCATACCCCGCTTATTACTTCCATTTTCTAACGGTTACCTTAATGCCGCCTTCCTGCGAAACATCGTCGGATATTATATTATAACCTTTTTGAGTTAATTCGGACTTGAGTTTATTATAAACATAAGTTTGAGTAACTTTATTTATAACTTTTTGCGCCTCGAGTTTGAGTTCTTTTTTTGACGCGTGAACACCTTTAGCGCATTCTACACGGCATTTACAAACGCCGCGCGGGTCTTTTATAAAAGTGAGCACATAACGGGGCCCGCCGAATTTAAGACTGTCGCCGTCTTTCATTGTCGATACGATCTTATGAGTCGATTCGATGCCGATTTCTTCGGCGATTTCTTCCTGCGCGTCCGCGCGGCAATCGCTCGAAGCGTTCAATTCGGAATTTTCTTTTAAAACGCTGTAGCCCATCGATACGGCCACGCCGGTCACAAGCGACGCATAAACCGGCCATGAACCGGCTATTATCGGCGCAAGTACGAGTATAGTAGACATTTTACCTCCCGCGCTTCATATTTTTTTATTTTATTCTTAAAATTCAAGACGCCGCCTCGGCCTTGCCCCGGACGATAATTCAAGCGGCTTAGAAGCCATGACGGCTCGGCTCGATGCCCAGCCGCGAAGCGCGTCAATATCTTCTTTCATCGTTTTTGAAAGCGGAACCGTCTGCGCTAAAGCTTTTAGTAAATATTCGCATTTAAGGCCGTCGTTTTTATAAAACGCCTCGAACAAAGCGGCGATTATCGCCTGTTCTATTTCCGCGCCGGAAAAACCTTCAGAAGCTTCTATCAGAGAGTTCATATCAAAACTTTCATATGGCGCCATCCGCTTTTTAAGATGTATTTTTAATATCTCGCCCCTTTCGGCGGCTTCCGGCAGATCCACGAAAAATATCTCGTCAAAACGGCCTTTTCTGAGAAGTTCCGGCGGCAGCATCGAAATATTATTGGCAGTAGCTATTATAAAAACCGGCGATTTCTTTTCCTGCATCCAGGTAAGAAATGTGCCGAAAACGCGCGAAGAAGTTCCGGCATCGGAATTTCCGGAATTCATTCCGGAAAACCCTTTGTCGATTTCATCGATCCAGAGTATGGCGGGCGCTATCGATTCGGCGACTTTAACGGCGCGGCGTATATTTTCTTCGGAAGAGCCTATAAGCGATGAAAAGATCCTTCCCATATCAAGTCTTAAAAGAGGAACCTGCCACAGGGCGGATACGGCCTTCGCGCACAGAGACTTGCCGCATCCCTGCACTCCGAGCATCAATATCCCGCGCGGCGCAGGAAGGCCGAAATTACGGGCCTTTTCAGAAAACGCGAGCCGGCGCAAATTGAGCCAGTGCTTTAAAGAATCGAGGCCGCCGACGTCGGCGATATTTTCAGAAGTGTTGTAATATTCGAGCAGATTGGATTTTCTTATGATCTGCTCCTTTTCGGATAATATCACCGGCACGCTTCCTGAATCGAGTGCGCCGTTTTTAACCAGAGCCTTGGCTATAACATTTTCGGCTTCCGAAATAGTGAGGCCCAGAAGCGCCTGAATTACAAGCTCGCGGTCTTCGGCGCCGAGATCTATTCGTATATCACGATTATCTGATATATCGCTTATCATCTTATTTAACAAAACAGCCAATTCCCCGGCCGCCGGAAGAGGAAGATCGATTACGTTTATATCTTTTTCAAGCTCGCACGGAATTTTTAAGACGGGTGAAACTATTACAAGCGTCTTGAAACTTTCTTTAATCGCGGTGGATATTTCGCGAAGTTTTCGTATAACGGTGGAATCGCCAAGAAAAGGATGAAAATCGTGAAATATAAAAATGGCCGGCTCATGCGAAGCGAGCACGTAATCAAGAGCGCTCATCGGATCCTGAGAACCTTCCGATATGCTTTTAGCGTTCGGAGAGCCTCCGCCAGCAGGCATAAGCCCGCGAGTCTGCGACCATGATATGACCTTTTTATTACGCGAGCGGCCTATTTTAATTAAATAATCATCGGCGCGCCCTTCTTCGAATGTGGTTATGTAAATAATAGGATAACGGGCCCTTACGAATATATCAAGATTTTTTAATATATCAGATGACATTTTACCGCCTTTTTACCGTTTAACTATTTTTGCCGCCGGCATTTTCGTTTGACGCGGCGCCTTTATTCGTCGAGCCGGCCCTCTTCGTTTAAAAGTTTATCCTGCCTGTCTAAAGTCATTTTTATCGAGTAAAGCCATTCCTTGAAGTGCTCGAAATGGCCGCCAATTAAATTAGTAAGCATTTCCGCCTCTTTGCCCGAATAATATTCGATTACGAAATTGCACAGAGCGATCGAGCAGCCCTCGTCATGGAAAAAATTGAAAATATTATTAAATGCGTTAACCGAGTATTCATGTTTTTTAGCTCTTTCGGAAGAACTTTCGGGCCGCTTGAATATTTTATAAAAGGCAGTACGGTTGAGAAGTATCTGCTCGAGACAGGTCTGGCCCCTCTGCTGGCGCGCCCATATATATAAAACGTCGAGAGCGGCCGCCATACGCTGAAAACGATCGGCCGAAGCGAGATTCGGCATAATTTCGGTAAGATCGCGCTTTCTGATGACTATGCGCTGAGTGAATTTGCCGGTGCCTTCTATGAAAGCGGCTATAGTATCAGACCAGATCTTCGCCTGCACGATACTCGGTATATTGAAAAAATCGCCGAGCGGCGCGGTAAGAGTAGCGAAAGGCCAGGCCATAACGGTCCTGAAGAAATTGGCCTTTTTGACCTTATCATCGAAATTGCGTAGAGTATTATGCGAATATATGTAAGTTCCGTTCGCGACGCATATAAAGAAAAACTTTACAATATCCTTCAGCACCGTCGATACGAAACCGCCCATAAGCCATAACGCGTCAAAACCGAGCTTGACCTCGTTTAATATCGGGACCGACCAGCCAGTCCAGAACAGCGACTGAAAGGTGTTTTCGAAATTAATATCGTTCCATGACCATTCTTTGACGTCTAAGCCGTGAGCCGCCACCAGATCGACTATTATATTGCGCAGAAAAGTTATGGCGAACCAGAGGCCCGCGAAGGCCAATCCCATGGTTTTAGACGAAAACTGCGTATAAAAAGTGTAGTATGCCGGTAAAATGCCGATAGCCACCCTGAAAAAATTTTTAATCCACGGATTTAGATACTTCATGTATCTTGGAAGGCTGATCGCTTCTTCTTCAGATTCATCGCCTATTAGATTTTTACGGCGCTGCTTTTTGCTGCCCATTAAAACTATATGCCGCTCGTCTTCGGAAAGTTTATTCCATTGCGCGTCAGGCAGCGGCCTGCCTTCGCCGAGAATAAGACTTGAAATCGGCGCGGGAATTATCGCGTGAGTGGCTACGAACCATTTGCGCCCTCCGGGCGGTATCGATTTTGATTTGATAAAACCCATGCCCGGTATTTTCGGATCGCGCCCCGTAGCATCGCTTCCGCATTTAGGAACTACCGGAATTTCATGATAATGATTCAAAGCGGCCAGAATAGTTTCTTCGGGAAGGTCGCTGATTTTCCATTCGGTTAAAAACCTCTGCAGCTCGGCGTAAGATTTGTTATTTATGATCTCGATGAACTTATTGAATAAAATCAATTCGTTCGGATTGCGCCGTGAACTGTCGGTATTGTTAAAAGTTTCGACGCGCGTGATAAACTTATGATTTTTAATAAGCGTCGTAACGGCATTTTTCATGCCGATTTGAAGAGGATGTATAAATTTAATCTCGCCGCCGCAGGCGATTAACTGAGGAAAAATATTATCTTCTTCGAGAAACGCCGAATCGTAATCTACCTGCGCGCGGTCTTCTAAAAATTTTTCATTGAGCCGCTCAGGACTCATATCTTCGTAGTAGCGGCGGACGGTTTCGTACTGCGAAGTAAGCTGGTCGAACTCCCATTGAGAAATAAGACCTATCTTCTTCTTATTTTTAGCCACCTGATACTGAGTGCGTAAGTAAAGCACCCGTTTATAAGAAGTTTCAAGCAGCTGCGAATATATGAGCTCGCCTAAATGTATTCTTGAATACTGCCCGCTTGAAACGTGCTTTTTTAAATCGCTCAGAGTAACCGGCTTCATGCAAAGATGCGCCATATCTTCGTAGCCCTGATTGAGCCTGACTATATGGGTATCGTTGAAATGCTTCATAATCGTATCGATAACGACTTTACGGTTCTCGGCGTTCTTTTTGAGCCCGTCTATGAAAACGTCGAGAAGGTTGGAATTATCTTTAAAAAATTTGAAAAATTCGTCGGGCGTA
Source organism: uncultured bacterium (assembly GCA_964436235.1). GTDB lineage: Bacteria > Muiribacteriota > UBA9980 > UBA9980 > UBA9980 > UBA9980. Next base: position 4,727 of record CAYTCW010000116.1, on the reverse strand, counting down.
GCAAAATGACCCGGCAGATATTTATAATGAAGCCGCTGCTTACTTTTTCCGACGCTGAACTCGATGCCGATGCGCACGTCAATGCCGAGAATACGGCCGGCTACGAGCGATTCTTTTATTATCTGGGGTTCGGTTATATCGTAATAAACTAAAGTGACGCTTGAAATGCCTTTTACGAAAGCGTCAAGTAATACCTGACACGGCGTTTTGCGCCCCTCCGACATGCTGTCGTGGACATGATTGTCCCAGCCTAAATCGAGATCTTTAAGCGAACGGCCTTCTTCGGGCACCTCAACTAAATTAAGCTCCCGCAGCATTTTACGGATCACCGGGCCCTGGCCGAAAGACGCAATAGTGAAGTCGGAAAGAATTTCGAGCTGGCGCCTTCTGTTACCCTTGCGTTTGATGGCTTCTTTCATTAGAGCTATCTGTACACGGGCGGTATTAAGGGGCATGGCTATATTTTTGGAATGAAACGAAAGCTGAACGAGAGTTTCGAGCGCGTCAAGACGCTCTTCGTAAGCATTAGACTCCAGCGCGTGCGCTATTTTGATGTAAGATTCGGCGATCGAAATTCTGCGTTTGTATATCTCGCGAAGATAGCCGCCGGGATGAGACCTCAAATAATAAGAAACCTTCTCCGGCTGCTCTATTTTTTTGTTAAGAGCTTCGAGCGCGTTGCGAAGCGCGGCGTCGAAACTCGTCACGTCTATAAAATAATCTATAAAATTGGAAAACCTGCTCTTATTTTCACTCATGAAATACCCTTTTTAAAATAATATCGAAGAACTATTTTATCACAAAATTATATTAAAATAAAGAGATATTCTGATAAATATTTTATTAATCACCCGGGGATTTCAAGATCATAAAATCATGACTTTCTAAAATTTGAAACCTCTAAAATTCGAAACTTATTGACTCTTGTATTTGATTTTGTTATAATTAGCTGCCCGGTTATTTTATTTAAATCCGGCTTGATAGTTATCTCCCTGATCGATTACGGATTCAAAGCGCAAAATTGCGCAGATCTTTTAAACGCTATATTTTAAAAAAAAGAAAGGCAGCTTAAAATGGACGGCCAGAGACCCGTTATAACGCGATTCGCCCCCTCGCCCACTGGCTATTTACACATCGGCGGCGCGCGCACGGCGCTTTTTAATTACCTGTACGCAAAAAAATACGGAGGACGCTTTATACTGCGAATCGAAGACACCGATATCGCCAGAAATTCGCAGGAAGCCGCCGCGGCCATACTCACCTCGCTCGAATGGCTCGGGCTTAAATGGGATGAAGGACCGTTTTATCAATCTAACCGCGCCGAAATTTATCATAAATACGCACGGCGGCTCTTATCCGAAAAAAAGGCGTACCGCTGCTTTTGCACGCCGGAAAGTCTCGAAGCGATGCGCGCCGGAAAAAAAGACGACAAAGGCGGCTTCAGGGCCTACGACCGACGCTGCTTGGAAATTGACGAAGCCGAAGCCGAAACACGCGAAGCATTCGGAGAAAAATACGCCATAAGATTTAAAATTCCAGCGCGGCAGAGCGTATCGTTTAATGATATCGTTCACGGTGAAGTTAAATTTAATACCGATACTCTCGAAGATTTCGTTATTATCAAATCCGATAAAATGCCTGCCTATAATTTTTCAGCAGCCATAGACGATCTAGAAATGAATATATCTCATGTCATAAGGGGCGACGATCATATTTCAAATACGCCCAAGCAGCTTTTAATTTTTGAAGCGCTCGGCGCTGCGCCGCCCGAATACGGCCATGTTCCCATGATCCTCGGCGCCGATAAAACAAAATTAAGTAAACGCCATGGGGCCGTTTCGCTATCTTACTACGAACAGGCCGGCTTCATAAAAGAAGCCGCCGTCAATTATCTCGCGCTTCTCGGCTGGGCTTACGACGATAAAACGGAATTCTTCACGATCAAAGATCTCATCGATAAATTCAGCACCGATAAATTTGGAAGAACTCCGGCAGTGTTCGATATCAAAAAACTCGAATATTTCAACCAGGCGCACCTGAAAGTTATGGATTTGCAGGATAAATCCGAACTTATTTACAATTTCGTCAAAAATTTTATGCCCGATTTTATTATAGACGCGCAATACGATAATATCGGCTACTTTAAAAGCATAATCGATATTATCGGCGACAGACTCAAATTATGCTCCGATATTAAAAATTACGCGCAGTTCATGTTCGTGGACAACCTGAATTATTCCGTAGAATTAATCGCTAAAATCGATGCCGATATAGGCTCGAAACGCGCGGCGGAATCGCTCGACGCTATGGCTAATATTTTCAGCTCAATGCAAGATTTTTCAACCGCCGAACTTGAATCATCGCTCCGGGGCGCAGAAATACAAAATTTAAATTTTTCTAAAAAGGTATTTTTACTTAGAAGCGCCCTCACGGCCCAGAGTATAAGCCCCGGCATTTTCGAAGTCATGCTTGTATTAGGGAGAAAGCGCTCATACGAACGAATAAAAAAGCTGTCAGAGGCGCTTATTAACTCGATACCGCCGCAAAATTAGGCGGCATTAATATACAATTTAACGGCAGAAAATAATTACTTTATACGATTAAAGCAGCTGACTACAGCTGGAGCTGCAAGCAACTGGCGACTAATGACTAACGACTGACGACTAAACAATTGTTGTGAACAAAAATAAATCATTTATTAAAAATATAAATTACATGGAGGATTAACAATGGAATTCAGCGGAGCCCTAACTTCAAAATTAATTACCACAGCCTTTCTCACGCTTGTTTTCGCGTTCATTACCATCGGCGGCGCGCTTTGCTCGCAATGTTTCGCAGCTGATGAAACGAGCGTTCATCTCACTATTTTACATACCAACGACACTCACGGATTTTTAACGCCGTTTGACACTATGACCGCTAACAGCGTCGGCGGCGCCGCCGGCCGCGCTTCGCTAATTAATGAAATCAGACGCTCTAACGAAGAAGCAGGTCCTAACCGCCACACGCTTCTTCTCGACGCCGGCGATATACTCGAAAATAACGCGATGTCAAATTTTTTCAAAGGCGAAGCCGATATCGAATTTATGAACCTGGTAAAATACGACGCGCTCTCCTTCGGCAACCACGAATTCGGCTTCGGTATGGATAATTTTCTCGCGCTGGCTAAAAAAGCTAATTTTCCAGTCTTATGCGCTAATCTTCTCGACGCGAAAACCGGCGCTTATTTATTCAAACCCTATATCATCAAAGAATTCGGCGGCGTCAAAATAGCTATATTCGGGCTTACCAGCCACACGCTTTTTTACAATTCAACGGCGGCCGATCTTAAAAGAGTTAAATTCATCGATAAAAACGAAGCCTACAAGAAAATCCTTTCCGAAATGAAGGAAAAATCAGATTATATAATATTTCTCTCGCACTTAGGCGTCGAAGAAGACCGCGAATTTGCCAAAACTCACCCGGAAATCGATATAATAATCGGCAGCCATTCGCATACATTCCTCGAACAGCCCGAAAAAATCGGAAATATTCATATTTTTCAAGCCGGCAAGTACGGCGAATGTCTCGGCCGCATCAATCTGACCTTTAAAAACCGCAAAGCGACAGCCATGAGCTCACGCCTCATCAATATAGCAGACCGCGCCACGGGCGATCTGGTTAAAAAATATAAAGATATCCTCGACCCGCAGCTCGACGTTAAATTAGGCGATCTGGGAGCCACTCTCGACAATTTAAGCAAATACGAACTGCCGACGCCGCTCTTTGATTTCGTGCTCAAGATACTTTACGAACACACCAAAGCCGACTTCTCTATGGAAACAGCCGCCTCTATCACCGGCCGCCTCGACGCCGGCCCTATCTACCTCAGAAATATATTCAGGATAATGCCCTATAATAACTTCGTCGTAATTATCAAATTGAGCGGCGCTGAAGTCAAAAAACTTATCAACTACAGCATATCTAAAAAGAAAACTCCGTTTTTCATTCAAACCCACGGAATTTCATACGAAGAGGCCAACGGCAAAGCGCATAACATTAAAATAAAAGGCGAAGCTATCGACGATAATAAAATTTACAGCGCGGCAGCCGATAATTATATGGCAGCCGGCGGCGCCGAAGATAATATCATCAAAAATTTAAGCGATGATAAAAAAGTATATTCAGATAAACTGATACGCGACTTAGTTATCGATTATATTAAAACAAAAGGCAAATTCTAATTTTAATTAAAGGGGTTAATATGCAGACTCAGGATAAATCCCAGCCATCCGACCACGGTTCGTTTTCATATAAAATCGCCGATAAAAGCTCGAAAACCGCCGACGGCAAAGAAATATTCTACTCGGAAATATTCATAAACGGTAAATTGGAATTTTTAACCGGCTTCGAACTCGAAAAAAACTTCTGCGATATCATCGAAGTTAAATCTGACCGCTTAGTCATCAATTTGAAAGAAGTGACTTTTATAAACAGCCTCGGCCTTAACTTTTTACTTAACGAATACGATAAATGCCGCAAAAAAAATATCAAGTTTTATATATCCAACGCCGGCGACTACGTTATGAAAGTATTCACCATAACCAGACTCGACAGCATCTTCAAGTTGCTAAATGACAGCGCCGCCTGCGTTGAAGACAAATAATACGCTTTTTTTTATGCCGGGCCACCTAAGGGAGGGGGAAAGGGTTAGCAACCCTTTCCCCCTCCCTTAAACCCTCCCCCTA
>CAYTCW010000115.1:13026-14134 GCA_964436235.1 uncultured bacterium | reverse complement strand
GCCGGATTGATAATTTTGCCTATAAAGTAAGAGTTTATATAAAGCGTTTCTATATTCAGGTGATAGAATACCGACGGCAGGCATAAAAACACTTTTTTATTTTTAACGGCGGCAAGCCTTTTATAAAATTCTTTATTTTTAATATAGTCTTCGTTTATCGTCGCAAGGCCCGCGGCGTCGATAAAAATAAATTCAGGGTCGTAAACGAGAAGTTTTTCGAGGTCCAAAAAAATGTGGCTGTTAGCAGGCGATGACTCCGAAACCACATTTGCCGCTCCGGCTTTTATAAAAGGCGCATACATCGAATCGGTGCTGGTAATGCCCTGCCGGCCGCGAAAAGCCACCGCGCCGATATAACAGCGCGGCGCCGCGGCCGGATTTTTAGCGCCCGGCCCCGCAGTGGCGCGTTTAGCCAGATCGCCGTTGAGCGAGTCGACGAAATTTATCAATTCGGCCGCGCGCGTTTCACATCCGAGCGCGCCTGCAGCGGTGTTTAAGGTTGTGAAGAATATTTTTTCGTCGAACCAGCTTTTTTCGCCGTAGCTAAGCGAGATAACTTTTACTCCGCACTGTTTTTGTAAAAGATCGGCGGCTTCTCTGTCGCAGAATGCTTCGAAAATAAGTTCGGGTTTGAGCGATATGATCTTTTCGAGGTTCAGCGGCTTGTTATAACCGCCTTCGCCTATAACTTCGAGTTTTTCAAATTCGGCGCGCCGCGCTATAGTATAAGCGCGTGTGTTTATGAAATTTTTATCGATATTTTCAATGCCGCAGAGCTTATCGTCGGCGCCGAGATAGGTTATAAAACGCGAAGCCGAATTCACGGCGAGTATTTTTTCGGGAATTTTATCTATAACTACTTCGCGTGAAGCCATATCGATTATTTTAATGCCAGCGCCCGCGGCGGAGCCGGGTAAGGCGGCCGCGGTTTCATTAAAAGTCGCCGCCTTTTTATCATCGGATTCGGCCGCAGTGGCGTTAGCGTTAGTATTAGTATTAGCCGCAGCCGCAGCCGCTGACGGGTTTGACACTTCCGCCCCCGGCATCGTTATGATTAAAACCGCTATTAGCAATGCGGCGAATGAAACCGCCGCCGTTATTTGTATAA
>CAYTCW010000115.1:10852-12926 GCA_964436235.1 uncultured bacterium | reverse complement strand
TTTTAAAAATTCATTTTCATAGAGGCGCCGACGGTCCTTCCCATAAGAGGATATCCGAATTTTTCCTCGTATTTTTTATTGAAAATGTTATCGATAAAAATTTCGGCCTGATAATCTTTTCTGATCGGTATTTTTATTCCCGCGTCAAAGAGCGTGAATGAATCGAGCGAAACGAGACTGTTAACATTGCGTCCGAAAGTATATATCTGCTCCTGCTTTCCGACATAGCGAGCGGCCGCGTTGATTAGCGAATTGCGCAGATTTTTAACGGTGCGCTCGTAACTTAAATTAAGTTTGAATTTCGGCATCGAGTCCAAACCGTTGAGGAGTTTTTGCGTGTCGAATAAATCGCCGGATTTTGAGCTTGTCTGCCAGGTAGCGTTCATATTTAAGTTTGAAAGCGGATCTAAGGCTTTATTCGCTTCGATTGAAAAGCCTTTAATATTTACGCTGTCTATGTTATAAATACCTGTCCAGTTCGTTTCAAAGCGCGACATTATATAATCGCTTATTTTATAAAAATACCAGCCGGCGCGTATATCGTCGGTTTTATTGAATTTTTTCCTGTATGAAAATTCCACGGCCTTATTGCGTTCGGTTTTTAATTCAGGCAGGGCTACGGGTATTCTTACCGCTCCGACGACCCTTACGGCGTTTTGCGCCCAGTATATTTCGGGCAGGCCGGGAGTGCGTTCGGCGTGATAAGCCGAAACCGATATGCTCTGGCCGTTTAAAAGATCGTATTGCGCGCTGAATTTAGGAACGACGCCGGAGCCGCTTAATTCTTTAGTCGATGGAGTCAGTGAATTAAGAATATAATCGTAGCGGCGCAGGCCCGTGGTTATTGAAAGCCGCTCGCTTACTTTTGAAATATTCTGTATGTAATAATTAAGGTTAAGGCCTTCGTTATTAGGGGGCGTGCCGGTATAGATTCTTCCGTTGTAGGCATTATCGACGAAGTTGACGCGGATGTCGCCGTTTGCGATTATCTTTTTTTCGACTCCGAAGGCCGTTTCGTTGTCGCCGTCGATAAGCGTTAATTGAGCGGATGCGCCATGGCTTCTATCCGATTCGACTACGCGGTCTAAGACGAGATGTCCGTCGGCGGTCGAGTAATTTTTTTCTTTGCGGTCTTCTTTGTTTTTATAGTATTTGATTTCGAAGCAGCCGTTGTTAAACGGCTGCTGGTAACTAAGATCGTAGAGGTATTTGTCTTTGTCCCAGTAAGCTCCGGGGCCTATGTTAGCTATGTTATTGATGCCGCTTCCGCTGATGGTTTCGCCGAGCGACAGCGGGTAATTGTCGTTGATTTTAACTCCGAATAAAGGATCGGCCGGGTCGGTCGATCGCCTGTTATTTCTTATGAATCCGCGCTTAGTTGATGAGTACTGGCTTCCAAATGAAAGTTTTGCGCCGCGAGGCATATCATAATATAAGAATATGGCGCCGTTTTTTCCGGTAAAATCGTTGTTCCATAAAAATTCCGGGCTTTTCTGGCGGCTAAGAGACATTAAATATCCGAGTTTATTTTTTTGGGCGCCATGGCTGATTTTAAAATTTGAATTGAGGCCGTCGGCTTCGTTTTTGGCGCCCTGAGCGTATAGAATGGTTTGCGGTTTCGCGTTTTTCGGTTTTTTAGTTATTATATTAATGACGCCGCCGATGGCGTTGTTGCCGTAAAGCGCCGAACTTCCGCCTTTTATTACCTCTATTTTTTCTATATTATCAAGCGGTATGCCGCTCCAGTCTATGTAATAACCGCCTACGACGCCGGATGCGGTGAGCGGGCGGCCGTTTACATTTAGCATAATGCGGTTTTTCGAAAGGCCGCGAATCGAAATAATATCGCCGGTGTCGCCCGCAGCGGCATTTCTTTTTATATCGACTTCGGCGCCGAGTTTTAAAATATCGGCCACGTTAATGTTTTTGCCCTGCTCGATAATTTTTTTGCCTATGCTGTTTTTAGAGGGTATATCGGAAATAAGATCGTCGGATACGACTATTTCATCTAATGTGAGAACGGCCGCCTGAGCGAAGGCGGAATTTATAAGCGCGCCGGCCGTTATGAGTGCGG